>DATKQT010000041.1:0-11472 GCA_035532535.1 Gaiellaceae bacterium | reverse complement strand
CTTATGACGATGAGGAGGCCTCAAATGGGTTCTTCTACGCCTATCGGGCCGGCTCAATCGACCAGCCAGACAACCGAGCGCTTCGCTCAGCGCGCGCATCGCAGGCGCCGCTCGTGTATTTCGTGGCCACAGCGCCCGGACGGTACAAACCGATCTACCCGTGCTTCATCACTGAAGACGACGAGCGGGCTCGGCGCGTGCTTGTCACTCCTGGGCGCATGGTCGGTCCAATCGATGAGCCGGAGCCTGTTCTTTCAGGCGATATCCTGGAGCGCAAGTATGCGGTGCGCGAAACGCGGGTGCGGCTGCATCAGGCTCGCTTTCGCGGGCACGTACTCGTCGCCTATTCGAGTCTCTGTGCGATCTGTCGACTGAAGGAGTCTCGGCTTCTCGACGCTGCGCACATCACCGCCGACCTTGAACTGCGTGGCGACCCAGTCGTCGCCAACGGGCTCAGCCTTTGCTCAATCCATCACCGCGCGTTCGACCAGAATCTTGTTGGCGTTTCACCCGACTACGAGGTCCATGTCTCGAAGCATCTGCTTGACGACGAGGACGGCCCGATGCTCGAGCTCCTGAAGGGCTTCCACAAGCAGCCGATCGTGGTGCCATCTCGACGCGCTTGGAAGCCAGACCGCGACCGCCTCGGCGAGCGCTTCCGGCATTTCGTAGCTTCCAGCATCTAGCGAACCGAGTAGGCCATCAGAATCGCGTCAACCATCCCCCCGGCCCGCAGGTAGTGCCCCTTCCTGTAACCCTCCCGCTCGAAGCCGAAGTTCTCGTACAGCTTGATCGCGGGCTCGTTCCACGGGAACACGTGCAGCTCGAGCTTGCTCACGCCTGACGCTTTCGCCCAGTCGACTGCCGCTTCCAGCAGCGCCCGCCCCACGCCCTGCCGGCGCGCATCCTGCGCGACCATCAGGCCGATGTCGGCAACGTGGGCGCTCGCTGGATGCGCGTCTCGCGCGACCGACAGCCGTCCGACGATCGCTCCGTCCTCACGCTCCGCGACGTACACCGCCGCATGCGCGTAGCGGCGCACCGCCTTCAGATACCTCCGCTCGTCGCCGACCGAGCGCCACTCTCCGTCGGCGGAGATGAGCCACGCCTCCGGCTCGCCGCTCACTTCCTCCGCCAGGCGCGTCAACGCTTCCGCATCTGACGGTTCCGCACGACGGACGACGAAGTCGCTCACGCCACCACCATGCCCGCACCACCACGGCGCGGGTCGCCCGCAGCCGCGAGCTCGCCGTCGGCGCGCACCTCGACCGCGCTGACTCCGCCGAAGTACAGGTTCCTCCGGCCGAAGCGGACGACATCTTGACGCGCGAGGTCGATGCCCGGCTCGACGTGCACGACTCCGCCGTCCAGATGGAGACGCGGCGCGTCAACTGCGTCCTCGACTCCCATCCCACGACCTACGACGTTCGCCACGACCTGCAGGATCGCGCCGCGCAGCCGCTCCGAGCCGGCGGAACCGATCACGAGCCGCGGGCGGCCGCCCTGCAGCACAACCGACGGCGCCATCATCGACGTGAGCCGCTCTCCGGGGCGCGCGCTCCCCTTCAGGTCCGCTTCTCCGAGCATGTTGTTCAGGTGAATCCCCGTCCCGGGGACGACGACGCCACTCCCCGACCCGAGCGAGCACGACAGCGACGCCGCATCGCCGCGCGCGTCGACGACCGATATGTGTGTTGTCCCGCCCGCCGCAGGAACGCGCGCCGCTTCCATCACCTCCATCGCGTGGACGATGTCGAGGTCGTCGCCGAGCGACTCGAGGCCGAGCGCGATCAACCTCCCTCCGCTCGACGGCGGCGGGTTGGAGCGAAACTCGCTGCCGCGAAACGCGACCGACACCGGCTCGCGTTCGATCACAGCGTACGACTCGAGATCCTCGCGCCGAAACGGCAGAAGCTCGCCCTCGTACAGGACGCGCGCGCCGCCGGCTGCGATGCGGTCGATCGTGTCTGCGAGATCGGGAAGCCTGAAGCGCTCGCCCGCCTGGAGCACGCGCCCGCCGTACATCGCGTCGCCCTCCGGCGAATGACGCAGCAGCCCGTCGAGAATCCGGTGGAGGTATCCCTGCGCGGGCGTCAGCTCGACGCCGTCGCGCGCCAGCGCTGCAGCAGGCGCGGCCAACTCAGCCCAAGGCAGCGACCCGAACCGCCGGTGCGCCGCCTCCAATCCCAACGCCGTCCCCGGCACGCCCGCCGCGCCCGGCCCGGTGTGGAACACCTGCTGCGTGTCCCCGTCGAAGTCGACCGCGATCGCAAGCAGCTCCGTCTCGGCCGCCCCCGCGCGCGGCACCGCCACGAACGCGTCGAACACGACCGTCTCGCCCCCGCGATGGACGAGCATGAACCCGCCCCCGCCCGGCCCGGTGAGCATGCTCTCGCACACCCACGAGGTGAACGCGGCCGCCACGCAGGCATCGACGGCGTTCCCGCCCGCCTCCAGGACGACCGCCCCGGCCGCCGCGGTGAGGGGATGCCCGGCTGCAATCGCGCCTCTCATCCCGAGAGCAAACCAATCCGGGGCTTCGGCGTCTATACAGGTGAGGACAGTTGGGGTCGTTGGTCGCGCATGGACGGAGGGTCAGCAGGAGCAGCCTCGCCGCAGGGGCGCTCTTGCTGTGCGCGCTCGCCGCTGCGGTGGCGACGCCCCAAATCCTCGGCTCGCGGGTAGGGAGCGCGCTCGGAACGCTCGGGCGCGCCGACCCGCGCTTCCTCTGGCTCGCCGCGATCGCATTCGCCGTCTCCCTCGTCGGCTCGGCCGGCTGCTGGCGCTCCGCCATCGGGCTCTGCGGCGGGAAGACGACGCTCGCCGACGCGACCGCCCGCTACGGCGCCGGCTCGCTCGTCAACACCTTCGTCCCGGCCCGCGCCGGTGATGCCGTCCGGCTCGCGCTCTTCTCGCGGCTCATCCCCGGCGAACGCAAGGTCTGGACGACGGGAGGCGCATTCGTCGCCGTCGCGGCCGCCCGCGCGGCGGTCCTCGGCGTCCTCGTCGCCGCAGGCTCCGTGCTCGGCGTCGTCCCGTGGTGGCCGTCGCTCGTCGCAGTCGGGCTCGTCGTCGCGGCCGCGCTCCTCGCTCGCCGGGCACGCCGGCACCTCGAGCTGCGCGACCTCGCGCGCCTGGCGGCCTGGGTGCTCCTCTCCGTCCTCGGCCGCTTCGCCGGCGCGGCCGCGGTCAGCGCCGCGATCGGAATTCACCGGCCGCTCGTCGCCGCCCTGCTCATCCTCCCCGCCCTCGACGTCTCCGGCCTCATCCCGCTCACGCCCGGGAACATCGGCATCGCGAGCGCGGCGATCGCGATCGCCTTCCACGCGCACGGGATCTCCTTCGACCGCGGGCTCGCGGCCGGGATCACCTTCCAGGCGCTCGAGACCGCCGTCGGCCTCACCGTCGGGACCGCGAGCGTCCTCTGGCTCGCGCCGTACCGGTCGCCCGGGATCCGCCGGGTCGCGCTCCTCTCGGCCGCCGGCGCCGCAGCGGCAGGAGCGATGGCGCTCGTCTCCCTGACCTAGGGGTACCCTCCGGACATGGTCCGGCGCCATCCGCTCGTCAGCGAGGCGCTGCTTTGTGCAGCCGCCGCCGCGTCGATCGCGGCAGTGCTCGCGTGGCTCGGCCCGCCGGGCACCGACCTCGCCGCGCACGCGTATCAGCGCACGCTCTTCCTCGAGCATGGCTTCACGCTCTGGAACAACTTCTGGTACGCGGGGCGGTACAGCTTCATCACGTACAGCCTCATCTACTACCCGCTCGCCGCCGCGTTCGGGATCAAGCTGCTCGCGGTCGCGACGGTCGCGCTCGCGGCGCTCGCCTTCTCGGTCATCGTCTGGCGGGAATGGGGACCGACGACACGCTGGTCGAGCCGCTCGTTCGCCGCGGTGTGGGCGGGCATCGTCCTGTCGGCCGCATTCCCGTTCGCGCTGGGATTCGCGCTCGCGCTCCTCGCGATCTGGGCGTTGCAGGCGAACTCGCGCTGGCGGTTCGCCGGCCTGGCGGTGCTGACGCTCGCCGCGAGCCCGCTTGCGTTCCTCCTCCTCGCGATCGTCCTCGCCGGCATCGCGCTCGGCCGGCGCGTCTCGCTGCGGAGCGCGTGGATCCCCATCGCCGTCATCGCGTTCGCCGGCCTCGGCGAGGTCGTGCTCTGGCGGCTATTCCCGGGCGGTGGGCGCTTTCCGTTCTACACCGCCGACGTCATCGCCGGATCCGCGTTCTGCGTGCTCGGGCTCGCACTGACGTGGCGCGTCGAGCGGGCGCGCGTGCTGCGCTTCTTCTTTGCCGTCTACCTCGCCGCGATGATCGGCTCCTACGTCGTTCCTTCCGAGCTCGGCGGCAACATCGAGCGGCTGCGCTTCATCGCCATCCCGCTCGCAGTCCTCGTCTTGACGCTGCGGCACTGGCGGCCGCTGCCGATCGCGATCGGCGTCGTCGCGCTCGCGGTCTCGTGGAATGTTTCGCCGCTTGCCGCGAGCTTCATCCACGGGCAAGCGGATGTGACCGCCAAGGCATCGACATGGACGGGCGCGATCGCCTTCCTGCATGCGCACGCGGGACCGAACGTCCGCGTCGAAGCGGTCGACACGGCCGATCACTGGCCGGCGGTCTACCTCGCCGACGCGAACATCCCGCTCGCGCGCGGCTGGTTCCGGCAGGACGACTTCCCGCAGAACGAGGTGCTGTACAGCAAGCTCGGCGCGGGCGCATACCTCAGCTGGCTGCACGGGCTCGGCGTCGGGTATGTCGTGCTCGCGCGGACGGCGCCCGATTACAGCTCGCGCGCGGAGGCGACGCTCGTGCGCAGCGGCCGCGCCGGTCTCACGCGCGTGTACAAGGACGGCGTCATCACCATCTACCGCGTCCCGCACTTCCGGCCGATCGTCACCGGGCCGGACACGCCGCGCGTGGATGCGATGACGCAGACGCGCATCATCGTCGGCGTGAAGAGCGGCGGGACGTATCGCATCGCCGTGCGCTGGTCGCCGTACTGGCGCACGTCCGACGGGTGCCTGAGCCAAGGCAAGGACGGGATGCTGCGCCTGACGACGCTGCACGCGCAGACGGCGCGTATCGGGTTCATCGTCAGTGCAGACAGCGCACTCGACACGTTCGCCGGCCAGCGGCCGACCTGCACGCTGCCTTAGGAGAGCAGGACGGCGTTCGGCGTCGCTGCGGCGAGCGGGCGATCGGCGGTGACGAGCGGGACATCGAGCGCTTCTGCAAGAACGACGTAACACGCGTCGTACACCGTGAGGTTCCGTTCGAGTGCGACGTTCCACGCATGTGGCGCAAGGCCCTCGAGGCGGTGAGCATCCGCTCTCTTACGGTGGAGCGCCTGCACGCTGCGTCGCGCATCGTCGAGCAGGAGTCGCTGCTGGCGGTGCAAGCGCAGGACAACGTGTCCGACCTCGGCGTAGATCAGCGTGGGCCACGAGACGACTGTGGACATCCAGCGTTGCGCTTCCTCTTCGTCATAGGCGAGCGCTCGCACGACAGCACTCGCGTCGAGGACGGTCCTAGTCCCCAAAGCCGGGCTCGCGGCCGTAACGGTGCTCACGGATCAAGTCCTCAGGCCACGGCGGACCAACGACAGGGGTGTTCTTCTCCTTCAGTTCGGCGAGCAGGCGCTCAAACTCGGCGTCCTGCTCGCGGTGCCCGACTTCACGCTCCAGAACCTCGAGAACCGCAGAGTTGAGGGAACGCCCGGACTCCGCCGCCCATTCCTGCAGCTTTGCGTACAACTCAGCCGGGACATTCCGCACGTACAGCGTGGCCATGACCACAATGCTAGCACTCTGCTTGCTCATCAGTTGAGCATGGCTTGCCAGCTGCGTCGCGCCCGCTCGTCCTGCTGCCGCGCGAGGTGCATGACGATCGCGCGAGCCGTCTTACTGCGCCCGCCCTGGGCCTCGAGGTCGGCGAGCGCCTCGGCGTCGCCGAGCTTCCGTACCGCTTCGAGCGCGGGCTCGCGCAGACCCTCCTCCCAGATGAACGGCGTCATCTCGTACGTCCAGTGGCGCGCCTCCTTTGGATCCTTCAGCGAACAGGAGACGAAACTGAGGCACGCCTGGCAGATCCCGATGTGATCGACGTCGAGGTCGAGGCGGGTGACGTCCACCTCGGCATCGCAACACGAAAAGTGTCGCGAATGTGTGTCGGCTTCTAGACGGAGATGGCGTCGCCGACGCGAATGACGCCGTCGCTCAAGATGTCGGCGTTGATCCCTGCGCGGTGCACGAGATCCTTGATGATCCCGGGCCGTGTCATCGACTCCAGGTGCTCGCACGGCTCGCACAACTCGACGCCGTAGCACTCCACCTCGCCCACCTTGAAGGTCTTGCCGATGAGCTCGTTCAGCTGCACGCCGCGCACAGTGATCTGCCGGCGCGCCCCGCCCACGCCGAGCCCGACGTCCTCGACCTGCTCCGCCTCGACGAGCGTCAATGCTTGCCCGGGCTTCGCGCCTCCGTCGCGGAAGTGCCGGTCGCCCTCGAGCCCCTTGCCGGCGAATGCGCGCACCGAGTCGACCGACTCGAGCGGGCCGCCGTCCTCCGGGCCGATGTGGATCGCCTCGATCACTTGCCGCCCGTGATGAAGGAGACGAGCTCGCTGATCTTCTTCGGGCCGAGCGTCGACGTGAAGTTCTTCGGCATGAGATTCTTGTATCCCGGCGAGAGGTACGCGCCCGGGTCGACGATCGACTTCATCACGAACGCGGCGAGCGGCGTGCTCGTTGCCTTCGCATCCTTCTCCGGCGCGGTGTCGAGATCGGGGCCGATCGTCCCGGTCGCCCCGGCCGCCTTGAACGTGTGACACGCGGCGCAGCCGGCGGAGAGGAAGACCGCCTTCCCGGCCGCTGTCGGCGCTGCCGCAGCGGTGGTGGTCGTCGCTGCCGCCTTGGCGGTCGTCGTCGGCGCGGGCGCCGTCGTCGTCGCGGGAGCCGACGCCGACACGGTCACCGTGCGCGTCCCGCCGCCCTGGTGGCCGGTGTAGTGGCCCACCGCCCAGCCGACGAGCCCGGCCGGGAAGAGCAGCAGCGCAAAGAGCACCCACATGACCACCTCGCCGACCGCGACGATCGGCTTGGGGCGATTTCGGCGACCGGGCACGACCGAAACGCTATCGGATGACGAGGTCGTCGAGCGGCTTGCGCTTCGCGCTCGCGGACCAGTCCTCCGCGCTCCGCTCCTCGACGTGCAGCTCGCGCTGCGGATAGCCGAAGGAGAGGATCATCTTCACCTCGCCGCCGGCGATCGATGCGGCGAGGTCGGCGTCGCGGGTGCCGTTCGGGCACGAGACGATCCCGAGATCCCAGGCCGCGAGCATCATGTTCTGCGCGCAGCGGCCGACGTCGAACGGGAACGCCTCGCCGATGATCGCGACGACGAGGCCCGCGGTCTGCACGTTCTCGGGCGCATACACCGCCTCCGCCAGCGCCGCCTGGTCGGAGACGACGACGAACTGCCACTTCTGCGTGTTGCGCGAGCTCCCGGAGAGCCGGCCGGCGTCGAGGATCCGCTGCACGTCCTCCGCGGCCACCGGGCGATCGGATTGATAGCGGCGCTCGTCGCGCTTGCTCGCGATCGCGAGGAACGCGTCCACTACTGCTTCAAGAAGGACGGCACGTCGACGTCGTCGTTGTCGACGAGCGACGGCGGCGCGAACGTCGGGCGGTGCGCGCGCCGGCCGCGGCCGATGCCGGTCGCGACGACGGTCACCCATACCTGGCCGGTGAGCCGGTCGTCGACGGTGGCGCCGAAGATGATGTTCGTCTCCTCGGTCGCGGCGGCGCGGATCACTTCCGCCGCCTCGTTCACCTCGATCAGCGTCATGTCGTCGCCGCCGGCGACGGAAAGCAGGATGCCGGTCGCGCCGGTGATCTCCTCGTCGATGAGCGGCGAGCGCAGCGCGCGCTCGGCCGCCTCCCGCGCGCGATTGTCGCCCGTCGAAGAGAAGCCGATGCCCATGAGCGCCGTGCCGGAGTTGCTCATGATCGTGCGCACGTCGGCGAAATCGAGATTGATGAGGCCCGGGAGCGTGATCAGGTCGGTGATGCCCTGCACGCCCTGGCGGAGGACGTCGTCTGCGACCTTGAATGCGTCGAGCATCGAGGTCGAGCGGTCAAGCACCTCGAGGAGGCGGTCGTTCGGGATGACGATGGTCGTGTCGCACGCAGCGCGCAGCGCCTGCACGCCCTGGTCTGCCTGCGTGCGCCGCTTCGTCCCTTCGAACTTGAACGGCGTCGTCACGATCCCGACCGTGAGCGCACCGAGGTCGCGCGCGATCTTCGCCACGACCGGCGCGGCGCCGGAGCCGGTGCCACCGCCCTCGCCCGCCGCGACGAACACCATGTCCGCTCCGCGGAGCGCGTTCTTCAACTGGTCGTAGCCCTCCTCGGCCGAGCGGCGGCCGACGTCGGGATCAGAGCCCGAGCCGAGCCCCTTCGTGAGCTCGCGGCCGATGTGGATCTTCGAAGGCGCGTCGCTCATCTGGAGCGCCTGGCTGTCGGTATTCACGGCGACGAAGTCGACCTCGCTGATGCCGGCGTCGATCATCCGGTTGACCGCATTCAGGCCCGCGCCCCCGACGCCGACGACCTTGATGACGGCGAGGTACGCGCCCGTGTCGGCGGCCGGTGCGCGGTACAGGCGCGCCGGTGCCTCCGGCATCGGCTCGACGTAGCGGGTGACCGGGGGCTCATGGCGAATCTGCGGCGGCGGCGGGGCCGGCGGCTGGGGCGGCGGCACCGGAGCAGGCGGCGGCGGCGGGAGCGGTGGCGGCGGCGTCGGAGCAGGCGGTGCCGGCGCCGGTGCTTCCGCGCGCGCCTCCTCCCAGCTCGGGACGTGCTCGACCGTGCGCTCCTCGGGCTCCTTCGGCGCAGCCTCCGGCTCCGCCGGGGCCGGCTCGCCCTCGGCCTGGCGCTGCGCAGCCTCCGTCGCGCGGAAGAGCTCCGCGAGCGGACCTTCACGCATGCTGGCGCGCCGACGCGCCATCGAGCACCTCCTTGGCGAGGTCGCGATACATGCTCGCTGCCTCTCCGGTCGGGTCGTACTTCAACACCGACATTCCCTTCACCGGGGCCTCCGCATACCGCACAGTCTTGCGGATCTTCGTGTTCAACACGAGGTCCCCGAAGTTCTCGCGCAGGATCTCGACCGCCTCCTTCGAGTGCAGGAGGCGCTTGTCGTACATCGTCGGCAGGATCCCCTGGATCGCGACGTCCGGATTCAGGTTCTCCCGGATCATCGTCAGCGTGTTCTCGAGCTGGACGAGGCCGCGCAGCGAGAGGTACTCGCACTGCACCGGCACGATCACGCCGTTCGAGGCGACGAGCGCGTTGATCGTCAGCAGGCCGAGGGACGGCGGCGTGTCGATGAGGATGTAGTCGTAGTCCTCCTTCACGGGGAGCAGCGCCTTGTCGAGCGCGCGCTCGCGGCCGATCATCGACGACAGCGCGAGCTCGGCACCAGCGAGGTCGATGGAGGAGACCGCGATGTCGATCTCGCCCTTGCGGACGATCTCGGTGATCGGAAGCTTGTGCACGAGCACGTCGAAGAGCGAGCGCTCGATCTCGTCCGGGTTCCAGCCCTGCGACATCGTCAGGTTGCCCTGCGGGTCGAGGTCGACCGCGAGCACGCGCTTGCCCTGCTCCATGAGCGCGACGCCGAGGTTCAGCGTCGTCGTCGTCTTGGCGACGCCGCCCTTCTGGTTGGCGAACGCGATGACCCTAGCCACCGACGGTCCCCGATCTGCCCGCCCCCGGCCCTGGGGGCGCGGAAGCAAACGCGCAAGCGCCATAGTCGCTCACCATTCCAGCCGGCATAGCCGAGTCCTGCTGGGATACGGTCGCAGGCATGGACCGGAAGTGGCGTACGTTGATCATCGTCTGCGTCGGCATCTTCATGCTGCTGCTCGACATCACGGTCGTCAACGTGGCGCTCCCGAAGATCCAGCGGGACCTGCACAGCTCGTTCACCGACCTCCAGTGGGTCGTGGACGCGTACTCGCTCATGCTGGCCACGGTCGTCCTGAACGCCGGGTCGCTCGGCGACCTGCTCGGGCGCAAGCGGGTGTTCCTCACCGGAGTGGTGCTGTTCACGGCCGCTTCCGCCCTGTGCGGCGCGGCGACGAACCCTCTGTTCCTGAACCTGGCACGGGGCGCGCAGGGTATCGGCGGCGCCATCATGTTCGCCGTTTCCCTGGCCCTTTTGACCCAGGAATTCCACGGACGAGAGCGCGGGACGGCCTTCGGGATCTGGGGCGCGACCATCGGCGCGGCGGTCGCCATCGGGCCGCTCGTCGGGGGCGCGCTGACCGAATGGGCCGGCTGGCGGTGGATCTTCTTCGTCAACCTGCCCATCGGCGCCGCCTGCCTGTTCTTCGGGTGGCGCGCGCTGTCCGAGTCGCGGGACGAAGGGCACGGAGGGCTCGACATCCCGGGGCAGATCACGCTGTCGGTGGGGCTCTTCGCGTTCGTCCTCGGCCTCCTGCGCGGCAACGACTGGGGCTGGTCGAGCGGGCGCGTCGTCGGGCTGCTGGCCGGATCAGTTGTCGCGCTCGTCGCGTTCGGTCTCGTCGAGCTGCGGCAGGAGCGGCCGATGTTCGACGTGCGTCTCTTCCGCGTCCCGGCGTTCGCGGGCGCGCAGATCATCGCCTTCACGATCTCGTCCTCGATGTTCGCGATGTTCCTGTACTTCACGCTCTACCTGCAGAACATCCTTCGGTACTCGCCGCTCCAGGCCGGGCTGCGCTTCCTGCCGCTGTCGATGATCTCGTTCTTCGTCGCGCCGGCGACGGGGCGGCTCGTGGGTCGCGTGCCGATCCGCATCCTGCTCGGGACCGGCATGAGCCTCGTCACGATCGCGCTCTACCTCATGTACGGCGTGCAGGTGTCGTCCGGGTGGACGACGCTGCTCGCCGGCTTCCTCATCGGCGGCATCGGGATCGGGATGGTGAACCCGCCGCTCGCGACGACGGCGGTGAGCGTCGTGCCGGTGCAGCGGGCGGGGATGGCGGCCGGCGTGAACAACACGTTCCGCCAGGTCGGGATCGCGACCGGCATCGCCGGCCTCGGCGCGATCTTCCAGTCGTACTACCGGCCGGGCGGCACGCCCGCGCAGTTCATCCACGGGCTGAACCAGATCCTGCTCGTGTCGACGTTCGTCGCGCTCGCGGGCGCCGTGCTGGCGTTCGTGCTCGTGCGCGGCAAGGACTTCGTCGCGAGCGGGCCGGCCGCCGCGCAAGCGCACGGGTAGAAGCCGTCACACATACGCGCGGGTACTAAGTACCGGCCTTTCGGTGTTGGAGCACCGTTGGTACGACCGGTACTAAGTAACTATCTCGAAACGTCCTTGCCCCAGTTGAGGGCGTGGAGTCGGCGGCCCCAGAGGAGCGCGCAGGCGAGCTGGATGAGGCCCTTGTAGTTCTGCGGCTTCTTGTCGTAGCGGATGAGGATCGCGCGGCACT
>DATKQT010000040.1:0-88203 GCA_035532535.1 Gaiellaceae bacterium | reverse complement strand
TCGACGGCGGGGCGGGAGCGGACGTCTGCATCGGCCCGTCCGGCACAAAGTTCCAGTACTGCGAAGCGACCTACTCGGCTCCGTAGTTACGCCGAAGCCTGCGTCTCGCCGGGACCGTGCTCGACCGCGATCGCGCGGGCGATGTCGAGCGTCGAGATGACGCCGATCGGGCGCCCGCTCGCCGGCTCGACCACGGCCAGATGCGCAACACCGTGCTGCGCCATCAGATCGGCGGCGCGCACGAGCGGCGCGTCGGTGCGCACTGCGACGATCGGCGTCACGGCGCTCGCGCCTGCGGTGCGTTGGTCGACGTCAAGTCGTCCGGCGGCGACGAGGTCGAGATCGGAGACGATGCCCCAGAGCTGGGCATCGTCGTCCCCGTCGCGATGCTCGAACACGAACACCGCGTGGACGTTGAACGTCGCCATCATCCGTGCGACCGCGCGCAGCGGCGTCTCCGGCGGACAGCTGATGACGCCCGGGCTCATCGCGTCCTGCACGGTCGCCGTCTCGAACGGGACCCGGAACCGATGCTCGACGTGTGCGAGATCGCTCATGCGACTGCCTCCTCGAGCGTATGCAGGGCGCGGCGGGCGACGCCGGTCGCTTCCGCGGCCTCGGCGACCGCCGCTGCGACTGCCGGAGCGACAGCTCGGTTGAAGACGCTGGGAACGATGTAGTCGGCGGACAGCTCGTCGGCCGCGATCGTCTGCGCGATCGCGCGTGCCGCCGCCAGCTCCATCTCGCCGTTGATCGTCCGGGCCTGGACGTCGAGCGCGCCGCGGAAGATACCCGGGAACGCCAGCACGTTGTTGATCTGGTTCGGATAGTCGGACCGCCCGGTGGCGATCACCTCGGCGAGGCCTTCGATCGCTTCCGGATCCACCTCGGGCGTCGGGTTCGCCATCGCGAACACGATCGCGCGGTCGGCCATCCGCCGCACGCCTTCCACCGAGATCGCGCCGGGGACGGATACACCGATGAACACGTCCGCACCTTCGAGCAGCTCGTCGGCGGTGCCGCGCAGGTTGTCCGGGTTCGTCGTCTCGGCGTACTCGCGCTTCGCGTCGTTCAGGCCTGGCCGGTCCCGGTAGAGCGCGCCGCCCTCGTCGCAGCCGACGATGCTGACCGCGCCGGCGCGCTGGAGCGTGCGCGTGACAGCCATCCCTGCAGCGCCGCAGCCCGTGGTCACGATCCGGACGTTCTCGAGGCGCTTGCCGACGACGCGCAGCGCATTCAGCAGCGACGCGAGGACGACGATCGCCGTCCCGTGCTGGTCGTCGTGGAAGACGGGGATGTCGAGCAGGTCGCGCAGCCGTGCTTCGATCTCGAAGCAGCGAGGCGCGGAGATGTCCTCGAGGTTGATGCCGCCGAAGACGGGCGCGATCGCCTGGACCGTCCGGACGATCTCGTCCGGGTCCTTCGTGTCGAGGCAGATCGGGAACGCATCGACGCCTCCGAACTCCTTGAACAGCACCGCTTTGCCCTCCATGACGGGCAGCGCCGCCTCCGGGCCGATGTCCCCCAGCCCCAGGACTGCCGTCCCGTCGGTGACGACGGCGACCGTGTGTCGCTTGATGGTGAGGTTCCAGACCTTCTCCGGATCGTCGGCGATGGCGCGGGAGACGCGCGCGACGCCGGGCGTGTACGCCATCGAGAGGTCCTCGCGCGTCTTCAGCGGGATGCGGGACCGAACCTCGATCTTGCCGCCGAGGTGCGCGAGAAACGTTCGGTCGGAGACGTGCACGACCTCGACGCCCTCGACGGCGCGCACGGCATCGACGATCGCGTGCAGGTGGATCTCGTCGTCGGCCAGCACGGTGACGTCGCGAATCTTCGTGGTGCGCTCGACCCGGACGAGGTCGATCGCACCGAGTAGGCCGCCGGCCGCGCCGACGGCGGCGGCGAGCCGCGCGAAGGCCCCGGGATTGTTGTCGATCCGCACGCGGATCGCGGCGCTGAAGGAGGCCGACGGATGCATGCACTGACGGTAGGCCGACGCGGACCCTGCGACATCGTGGGCAACTACGCTCTCCAGGTGCGGCTAACCCTCTGCGACGTCGGGCCGCGCGACGGCCTCCAAAACGAGCCGGAGGCGCTGGCGCCGGCGCTCCGCGCCGACCTCGTGGGCCGCCTGGCCGCGACCGGCCTGTCGCGCATCGAAGCGGTCAGCTTCGTCCGCGACGACCGCGTCTCCCAAATGGCCGGGGCGGAGGAGGTCGTGGCGGCCGTCGAGCGGCGCCCCGGCGTCGAGCTCTCCGGGCTCGTCCTCAATGAGCGAGGGTGGGAGCGCTTCCGGGCCGCCGGGCTCGACCGGGTGAACGTGACGTTCGCCGCAACGGAGTCCTTCAACCGGGCAAACGGGAACGTCTCGCTTGCCGATGCGGTCGCGACAGCGGAGTCCATCGTCGCGGGCGCGGGCGCGGACGTGCCGGCGACGGTCACGATCTCGTGCTCGTTCGGCTGCCCGTTCGAGGGCCGGGTCGACCCCGGCGTCGTCGCCGAGCTTGCCGCGCGCTTCGCCGGGCGGGCCGAGGTCGTCCTCGCCGACACCATCGGCGTCGCCACGCCGTCGCACGTGCGGGCGCTCGTCGAGCGGACCGGGGCGGAGGGGTTCCACGGGCACAACACGCGCAACACCGGTTACGCGAACGCGCTCGCGGCCGCGGAAGGCGGCGCGCGCCTCTTGGATGCGTCGGTCGGCGGCCTCGGCGGCTGCCCGTACGCACCGAAGGCGACCGGCAACGTCGCGACGGAGGACCTCGTCTACCTCCTCGAGGGAGAAGGGATCGAGACCGGCGTCGACCTCGACGCTCTCATCGCGATCTCGACGTGGCTCGAGAGCTTGCTCGGCCGCCGGCTCGAAGGCTACGTCTATCGCGCCGGCAACTGGCCGTAGAACATGCGCGAGGTCCGGGTCGTCTGGTGTCTGCTCGCCGCCGAGCGCGGATGGAGCTCGCATCCGGTCCCGAGCGTGCTCGGGTTCTCGGTCACCTGGTTGTGGGGCGCGACTCTCGTCCTTGCTGCGGCAGTTTGGGCGGTGGCGAGGGATGGACGACCCGCTCTCCGTCGACCGAGAACGGCTGCGCCACCGTCGTGAACTCCCCGAGCTGCTGAAGGATTCCGAGTGCGAGCGTCTGCGCGTGGTCGGCTGCCTCGCCGACGTTCCGTACCGGCGAGGCGGGGACGCCCGCATCGACGAGTGCTGTGAGCAGCTCGTCCGTCGCCCTCGCACGCGTTCGCGCTTCGATGAGCGCGGCGAGGTCGGCGCGGTGCCGAACGCGACCGGGATTCGTCCGGAACCGTTCCTCTTCGGCAAGCCCGAGCACGCCGCACAGTGAGCGGAAGAGCTTGTCGTTCCCGGCGACGATCATGAGCTCGCCGTCGCGTGTCGCGAACACCTGGTAGGGCGCGATCTGCGCAAACGCGCTCCCCTCGCGCCCCGGCACGTCGCCGGTGCCGAGGTATCCGACGATCTGCGACGACAGCAGCCAGAGCGCGGTCTCGTACAACGACACGTCGATCGTCGCGCCGCCGCCGCGCATGAGCGCGCTGACGATGGCGAACGCCGCCCAGAGGCCTGTCGAGAGGTCGATGAGCGACACGCCGACGCGCACCGGCGGCATACCGTCGACGCCGGTGACGCTCATGATCCCGCTCGCCGCCTGCAGCAGCGGGTCGTAGCCGGCCTCCATGCGCAGCGGGCCGCTCGATCCGAACGCGCCGATCGAGCAATGGACGAGCTCCGGCCGTCGCGCGCGCAGCGTCTCGGCGCCGAAGCCGTGCTGCTCGGCCGCGCCGGGCCGGAGGCTCTGGACGAACACGTCGGCGCGCCTGGCGAGCTCGAGCAGCTCGTCGACTCCCTCCGGGGTGGAGAGGTCGAGGACGAGGGAGCGCTTGCCCGCGTTCGCGGCGAGGAACATCGCGCCCTCGCCGTCGATGAACGGTGGGCCCCATGCGCGCGCATGGTCGCCGCCCGGCGGCTCGACCTTGATCACGTCCGCGCCGAGCGACGCGAGGAGCTGCGTGCACGTCGGCCCGGCGAGCGACGACGTGACGTCGACGACGAGCTTGCCTTCGAGCGGCCGGAAACTCACCGGGGATGAACCCACACGTCGGCCGGCGCGTTCGGCGTCTCGACGCGCTGCTCGATGCGCGCGCCGAGCTTCTCCGCCACGCGCTGTGAGCGGACGTTCGCCGGATGGATGAGAGAGATGATCCGGTCGCGCTCGATCCAGTCGCGCGCCGCCTGCGCCGCTTCGGTCGCATAGCCGTGGCCCCAGTGCGGGCTCAGGATCGCCCAGCCGAGCTCCGTCTCCGCATGCTCGCCGGCGATGTCGTATGAGGAGGTTTCCCACGTGCGCGAGTCCCAGACGAGGAAGCCTGCGCGTCCGATGAAACGGCCGTCTAGCTCGACGATGAACGGTCCGACGCCGTTGCGCTCCCAGCGGCCCATCCAGCGCTCGATCACCTCGACCGGGTCATGGTCGACGCCGATCCACCGTTGAACCCCGGTGTCGGCCACCCACGCCGTCAAGTCGTCGTCGGGCCGCGGCTTCCGCAGAGCGAGCCGCTCAGTCGTCAGCAATCGGCACCATGATCGTCCGCTCGAACTCGATCACGACCTCGTCGTGCTGGTTGAGCCCGCGCGTCCGCACCGTGACGATGCCCTGGCCCGGCCGTGACTGCGATTCCCGCTTCTCGACCACCTCGGTCTCGGCGCGGATCGTGTCTCCGGCGAAGACCGGCGCCGGCAGGCGGACCTCGCGCCAGCCGAGGTTGACGGCCCGCTCCGAGACGTCCGCGACCGAGAGCCCGGTGACGAGCGCGAGCGTGAAGGTCGAGTCGACGAGCGGGCGCTTCCACTCGGTCCGGGCAGCGTGCTCGGCGTCGAAGTGGATCGGATTCGTGTTCATCGTCAGCAGGGTGAACCAGACGTTGTCGGCGTCGAGCACTGTCCGGCCGAACCGGCTCCGGTAGACCGCTCCCACCGCCATCTCCTCATACGTTCGTCCCACGGATTCGATCATCGCATCAACCCGTCGGGACGACGTTCGCAGGCGCCCACGGCGCCGAGTACCCGCGCGGCGCGAGCTGCCAGTCCCCGGGGGTAAGGTCGCCGGGATGCCGAACCGCCTCGCGCAGGAGACGAGCCCGTACCTGCTGCAGCATGCCGGCAATCCGGTCGACTGGTACCCGTGGGGCGAAGAGGCCTTCGCGCGCGCCCGCAACGAGGACAAGCCCGTGCTCCTCTCGGTCGGTTACGCAGCCTGCCACTGGTGCCACGTCATGGAGCATGAGTCGTTCGAGGACGAGGAGACCGCCGCGCTGATGAACGAGCTCGTCGTCAGCGTCAAGGTCGACCGCGAAGAACGTCCGGACGTCGACGCGCTGTACATGGACGCGGTCGTGTCGCTCACCGGGCAGGGCGGCTGGCCGATGACCGTCTTCCTCACGCCCGACGGCGCGCCGTTCTTCGGCGGCACGTACTACCCGCCCGAGCCGCGCCACGGACTGCCGTCGTTCCGCGAGCTGCTCGTCGCCATCGCGAACGCGTATCGCGACCGGCGCGACGACGTAACCGAGCAGGCCGGCGTCCTCGTCGACGCCATGCGTCGCAGCGCGCAGATCGCGCCGTCGCGCGAGCCGCTCGAGCGCGGGATCCTCTCCGACGCCGTGGGTGTGCTGCGCGGCCAGCTCGACCCGGAGTGGGGAGGCTTCGGGCGTGCGCCGAAGTTCCCGCCTGCCTCCACCATCGAGTTCCTCCTTCGCGCCGGCGAGATCGAGGCAGCGACGAAGACGCTCGACGGCATGGCCGCGGGCGGGATGTACGACCTCGTCGGCGGCGGTTTTCACCGGTACTCGGTCGACGAGCGCTGGCTCGTCCCGCACTTCGAGAAGATGCTCTACGACAACGCGCAGCTCGCACCTGCGTACCTGCACGCGTGGCTCGTCACCGGCCGCGACCGCTACCGCGAGGTGGCAGAGGAGACGCTCGACTACATGGTGCGCGAACTCCGGCTCCCGAGCGGCGGATTCGCATCATCCCAGGATGCGGACACCGACGGCGTCGAAGGGCTGACGTACACGTGGACGGTGGAGGAAGGCGCGCCGCCAGAGCTCCTGCGGCCGTTCGAGCACGGGCGCTCGATCATCCGCGGCGAGCTCGATGACGACACGCGCGCACGGCTCCTCGCCGTCCGGGACGAGCGACCGCAGCCCGCGCTCGACGACAAGGTGATCGCGTCCTGGAACGGCCTCGCGCTCGCCGCGCTCGCCGAGGGCGCGCGCCGGCTCGAGCGCGCCGATCTGCTCGACGTCGCACGCGAGCTGGGCGACCTGCTCGACGCTGATCCGCTGTGGCGCACGCTCCGCGACGGCCGCGTACGTCATCCCGCATACCTGGACGACTATGCGAACGTCGCGTTCGGCTTCCTGGAGCTCCACGTCGCCACAGGTGAGTTGCGATGGCTCCTCGCTGCACGACGGCTCGCGCTGCGCGCAGTCGAGCGGTTCTCGGACAAGGTGCGCGGAGGCTTCTTTCTCACGCCGGCCGATGGAGAGGAGCTCGTGGCGCGCCGCAAGGACCTCGACGACAACCCGATCCCGTCCGGCAACTCGATGCTCGCGTTCGTCCTCATCCGCCTGGCGCGGATCTGGGGCGAGGACGACCTGGAACGGCGCGCGGCCGGCGTGCTGCGCCTCGTGCGCGACACTCTGCCGCGCGTGCCATCGGCGTTCGGCTGGGCGCTCTGCGCTCTCGACCTCTACCTGTCGACGCCCCGCGAGGTGGCCGTGATCGGGTCACCCGGCAGCGAGGTCGCGCGGGCCGCTCTGCGCGGCTTCGACCCGAACGCGGTCGTGGCCTTCGGACCATCGGACGACGTGCCCCTCCTTTCGGGCAAGGGTCTCGTGGACGGCAAGCCTGCCGTCTACGTCTGTGAGCGATTCGCGTGCCAGGCGCCGGTCACGGACGCCGGGGCGTTTGCCGATACCTAGAGCGTGCGCTCCGGCCTCCTGCTCGTCATGCTCGCGCTCGCGGGCGTCCTCGCCGCGACGGCGTCCGCCTCCGCGCGGCCGGTGACGCCACAGGACCGCGTGCTGCTCGCGCGTCCGGCGACACCGGAGGAGACGATCGCGGAGTCGGTCGCCGAGCGGCTCACCGGTCATCGCGACGTCTCCGTTCGCTGCGGTCCGACCGGGGTCCCCGACCCCTATGTGCTCGGCGCGACGCCGATCGCGAACGGGCACGCATTCGACTACTTCCTCATGCGGCCCGCCGAGTGCACGTACCTCGCCTGGTTCCACGAGGCACCGCAGCGGTGGGACCCGCGCACGTGCGTCGGGACGGACTGCAAGACCGCCGTCGACATCATCTGGGCGGTGGAGACGGTCGCGCACGAGTCGTACCACCTGCTCGGCTACACGAACGAAGCGCAGGTCGACTGCTACGGCATGCAATCCATCTGGTTCGTCGCGACACGGCTGGGCGCGTCCGTGGCGGAGGCGCAGGCAATGGCGGCGTTCTTCGCGCAGCGGATCTATCCGCTACGACGTGTCCAGACGCCGGCGTACTGGTCGCCCGAGTGCCGCGACGGCGGCGCGTACGACCTGCGCCCCGCGTCGCACAGCTGGCCTTCCTAGACGACGAAGGCTTCAGGGCGTTCGGCGCCGCGCGCGAAGCGCGTGGCGGAGAACGCGGACAGGTCGAGCGTCGGCTCCCGCCCGGCGACGAGCTCGGCGAGATGCTCGCCAACCGCCGGCGCTTGCTGGAAGCCGTGGCCGGAGAACCCGGTCGCGTACAGGAACCGCGACGGCTCTTCCGCCTCGCCGACGAGGGCGTTCCAGTCCGGGCTCACGTCGTACCAGCCCCACCACGTGGACTGCACGGGCAGGTCGGCGAGCACGGGCAGCCGCCGCGCGGCCGTTTCCGCCACCTCTTCGAGCGAGCGCTCGCGCCCGCCGAACGCGAGGCCGGGCCCCTCCCGGTGGAAGTAGAAGCCGGTGCTGAAGTCGATCGTCAACGGCACGCGCTCCGGCAGGCCGCCGTCCTGCGGCGTGAACCACATCGAGCGCGCCTCGCCCTCGACCGGGAGCGCGACGCCGGCGAGCGCGCCGGCCTCTTTCGACCATACGCCCGCGCAGCAGACGACCGTGCCGGTGGCGATGCGGCCGCCCGTTGTCTCGACCGCCTCGATCTTCCCGCCGCGCACCTCGATGGCGGTCGCGGCGCAGCCCTGCAACACGGTCGCGCCGGACTCGCGCGCGTACCACTGCACCACGGCCTCGGGCGTCGCGTAGCCGTCCGAGGGGCAGTACGCCGCGGCGAGGATACCGTCGAGCGAGAGCTGAGGCACGAGCTCCGCAGCCTCTGCAGGCGAGAGCTCGCGCGACGGGACGCCGAGCGAGCATTGCAGCGCGAGCGCGTCGCGGAAGGCGGCGACGTCCTCTTCGCGGTCGAGCAGGAAGAGATACCCGTCGCGGCGGAACCCGATCTCGTCCATGGCCTCGAACTCGGCGAGCGAGCGCAGCGCGATGCGGATGTTCAGCTCGTCCGCGAACTGCGCGCGGATGCCGCCGGCCGACTTGCTCGTCGACCCGGCGGCGAGGGTGTCGCGCTCGACCAGCACGACGTCATCGACGCCGAGGCGGCGGAGATGGAAAGCGGTGGCGGCGCCGAGGGCGCCGCCACCGATGACGACGACGTCCGCTGAACTAGCGGACGTTGTTGTACAGCTTCCCGAAGGCGGCCCAGTCGCCGGTCGCCCCGCCGGCCCACTTGACCAGGATCTCCTGCTCCGTCGGGAAGTTGTCCTTCGCCGACGTATTCATCGTGATGCCCGGATAGAGGAACGGGTCCTTGACGTTCTTCATGCTCTTCAGCGCCTTCATGAGCCCAGCACGGGTCGGGTTCTTGCCCGCTTGCTTGAGCGCGTAGACGAACGTCCACGCCGCGCCCAGCCCGTACACGACGTTCGCATCTGCCGCGTTCAGGCTAGGAAGGAGCGGCGGAGCGTACGTCGAGATGATCGACTTCGCCAGCGCCACGCCCGGCAGGTTGGCCTGCGACGCGAGCGTCGGATCGACGAGGTAGCTCGTCGAGATGACGCCGTCGACGTTGGCCCCGTTCTGGGCCGCGATCTTCATGAAGACCGGGTCGGCGGACACGTTGCCGAGGAACGTCGTCGGGGTCCAGCCCACCTTCGTCGCCGTCACGAGCGCGGTGATCGCCTGCGAGGGCAGAGCGAAGATCGCGAATGTGTCAGCCCCTGCCGCCTTCAGAGCGAGGATCTGCTGCACCAGGCTCGTCTGCGTGGGGTCGTACGACTGCGAGCTGACGATCTGGCTCTTCTTCGCGCCCAGGCCGACTCGCAGTCCGGCGAAGTAGTTCTTGCCGAATGCATCGTTCTGATAGAGCACGCCGATCTTCGCGTTCGGCATGTTCGCCGCGATGTATTTGCCGTAGACCTTGCCCTCACCCGGATAATCCGGCTGGTAGCCGATCGTCCACGGGTACTTCTTCGCGGAGAACCCCCAGTACGAGTCGCCGGTGGCGATGAGCACCTGTGGCACCTTGTGCTGGTTCAGGTAGCTCCAGATGGAGAGGTTCGGCGCGGTGCCGAGGCTCCCGAAGTCGGCGAAGATGCCGTCCTGCTCGACGAGCTGCTGCGTGAGCGGCACCGTCTTCGACGGGTCGTACGCGTCGTCGAGAACCTTGAAGTTGATCGTCCGACCGTTGACGCCGCCGTGTGCGTTCACATAGGCGAAGTACGCGCCTTCGGCCGCGGGAATCGTTTTGTACAGCGACGCCACCCCGGTGAGCGGGAACGTGCCGCCGATGGTGATCGTGGTGGACGTGACGCCCGGAGTGGCACGGTGCGCGCCGAATGCGGCCGTGGCGGCCACCGACGCGAACAGTGCGAAGCCGGCGACAACCGCCATGAATCTGCCCTTCCTACCCATCAACCCTCCTATGCTCCTTGTCCGGCGTCGAGGCCGGATACCGAGTATGACGTCCTTGGATCCGATTAGATAGGGAAAATTGAACCACGAGTCAAGCCTTTACCCGGAGACGGCGGAGGCGGGGGACGAGGCCCGCCACCCCGGTGGGGAGCAGGATCATGACGACGATCACGAACAGGCCGAAAACGACGTCCTGCCCATGGGCGGACCCGATCAGCGGCGCCGAGGCCGAGAGCGTGGGCAGGAGCGCGATGAACGCCGCGCCGAACAGGATGCCCCAGAGCGACCCGAGGCCGGCCACCGCGGCGCCGACGAGAATCTTGAGCGACAGCGTGACGGAGAACTCGTTCGGCTGCGCGAAGCCGTTCGTCACCAGGACGAAGAGCGAGCCGGCCACACCGGCGAGCGCGGCCGAGACCCCGAAGGCGAGCGTCTTGTAGATCGCGAGGGTGACGCCCGACGAGGTGGCGGCTATCTCGCTGTCGCGGATGGCGCGGAAGGCGCGGCCGGTCCGCCCGCGGAGGACGAGCCAGGTGAACAGGAACGCGATCGCGGCCGTCGACCAGGAGACGCCGTAGAGCCACGTGTTGGAGACGCTCTTGCTCGCCGAGATGCCGGCGCTGCCGCCCGTGAACGTCGAGAACTTCAGCGGCAGTTGCGGGATCGAAACGGCGAGCGCGAACGTCGCGAGCGCGAGGTAGACGCCGGACAGGCGCAACGCCGGTAGCCCGACGAGCACGCCGCACCCGAACGTGATTGCGAACGCGAGCGGCAAGGTCAGGATCAGGTTCGTGTTGTGGTAGTGCGACATGATCGCGGTCGTGTAGCCGCCGATCGCCATGAACGCGCTGTGCCCGATCGAGATCTGGCCGGTGTATCCGGTGAGGACGTTCAGGCCGAGAATGGCGATGAGGTAGACGGCAACGCTGGCTGCGAGCCCGCGGTGATAGTCGCTGAGGCCGAACGGCAGCAACGCGAAGAACAGGGCAGCGATCGCGACGGCGACGAGTGCGGGGGCGCTGCGCCTCATACCTTCCGCACCGTCCGGTGGCCGAAGAGGCCCGTCGGTTTGACGAGGAGGACGAGCAGCAGCGCTGCGAAGGCGACGGGCAGTTGAAGCACCGAACCGACGAAGTGCACGTACTGGCCGATGAGATTGAGGAAGATGCCGAGCGCGATGCCGCCGACGAGCGCGCCGCCCGGGCTTTCGAGACCGCCGAGCACGGCGGCTGCGAATGCGTAGAGCAACACCGGCTGCATTAGCGTCGGCTGGAGGACGTACTCGGCCGGCTCCGTCATGAGGCCGGCGACCGCGCCGAGGACTGCCGCGAGGCCCCAGCCGACCGCCAGCAGCGCGTTCGTGCGCACGCCGACGAGGCGCGCCGCGGCCGGCCGCAGCGCTCCGGCGCGCATGCCGAGGCCGAGCTTCGTGAAGCGGAAGAACGCCCAGAGCGCCAGCACGGAGACGAGCGTGATGACGATTGTGCCCAGGTCCTGGCGCGCGATCGGGACGCTGCCGAGGTGGTAGATCTTGTTGCCGAACGGCGCTTGCATGAACCGCTGGTTCGCGCTCCATTTCCATTCGACGAGGCCGTCGATGAGGATGAAGAGCCCGACCGTCACGATCACGACCGCGATCACGGAGCGCCCCTGCACGGGGCGGATGAAGATCTGCTGCGTGACGACGCCGAAGACGAATGCGATCGCGAGCGTGAGGAAAAAGGCCTCCCAGTAGGTGAGGCCCCAGAGCATGAGCTGGTAGGCGACGTACACCATCGCCATCGCCATCTCGCCCTGTGCGAAGTTGATCACCTCGGTCGCGCGATAGATCAGGACGAGTGCGAGGGCGAGGCTTCCGAACACGACGCCGGTCGCGACTCCGGCCACCGTCAGCTGCGCGAAGATCGTGCTCCGGAGCGAGCCGACGGTCAGGAAGATGCAGGCAGCGACGAGGAGCAGCAGCACGGGGCTCGCCGGGAGGCGTCGCGCAGACAGCGGATGTTTGCGAGCGAGCTCGACCATCAGTAGCCCAGGTAGCTCCGGCGGACGGATTCGTGTTGCTGCAGCTCCGCGCTCGGGCCGGAGAGCGCGACGCGGCCGACCTCGAGCACGTATGCGGTCTGCGCGAGCTGGAGCGCGATGTGCGCGTTCTGCTCGACGACGAGGACGGTGACGCCCTCGTTCTCGTTCAGCTCCTTGACGATGCGGAAGACCTCGGTCACGAGCAGCGGCGCGAGCCCGAGCGACGGCTCGTCGAGGAGCAGGAGGCGCGGGCGCTGCATGAACGCGCGGGCAAGCGCGAGCATCTGCTGCTCCCCGCCGCTCAGCGTCCCAGCCTGCTGGTGGCGCCGGTCCTCGAGCCAGGGGAAGTACGCCCCGACGCGGGCGAAGTCGTCCTTGAGGTTCCCGCGCCGGGTGTACGCGCCGAGGCGAAGGTTCTCCCACACCGTCAGCTCGGCGAAGGTGCCGCGCCCTTCCGGGACGTGTGCGACACCGAGTCGGGCTACCGCCTCGGGCCCGCCGCGCACGGTGTTGCCCGCGAACCGGATCTCGCCGTCGCGGTGCACTGTGTTCGAGATCGCACGCAGCGTCGTCGTCTTGCCGGCGCCGTTCGCGCCGAGCACGGCCACGATCTCCCCTTCGCCAACCGTGAGCGAGACTCCGTGCAGCGCGTTGACGGGGCCGTAGCGCGCATGGACGTCGCGCAACTCCAGGAGCGCCGTCACGCCGCGCCCTCGAGCTCGCCGCCGAGATAGGCCTCGATCACCTTCGGGTCGCGCTGCACGTCGGCGGGTGGGCCGCTCGCGATCGTGCGGCCGAAGTTGAGGACGTGCACGTGGTCGGACACGCGCATGACGAGGTTCATGTGGTGCTCGACGAGCAGCACCGTCAAATTCAGCTCGTCGCGCAGCCGCCGCAGAAACGACGCGAGCTCCTCGACCTCCTCGTGGTTCAGCCCGCCGGCCGGCTCGTCCAGCAACAGCAGGCGCGGCTTCGACACGAGCGCGCGCGCCATCTCGACGCGCTTCATCGTCCCGAACGGGAGCCCGGCCGCAGGAAGGTGCGCGACCGAACCGAGGCCGACGAGGTCGAGCGTCTCGAGCGCGCTGCGACGCACGTTCGCCTCACGCTCGAAGAACGACGTGGTGTGCGCGCCGACGAGGACGTTCTCGAGCACTGTCATCGTCGGGAAGAGCTCGACGTTCTGGAACGTGCGCGCGATTCCGAGTCGGACGATGCGGCTCGGCGGCGTGCGCAGAATCGAGCGACCGTCGAACGTGACGTCGCCCGACTCGAGCCGGTAGAGGCGCGTGATGACGTTGAACGCGGTCGTCTTGCCGGCGCCGTTCGGCCCGATGAGGCCGGCAATCGTCCCCGGATCGACCGCGAGGGAGACGTCGTCGAGGGCGACGATTCCGCCGAAGCGGAGCGTCGCGTTCTGCAGCGAGAGGAGGGCCATCAGGGGCTCGAGTCCAGGTATTCCTGCCAGAGGTGCTCCATCGTCGTCAAGCGCGACGCGGTGACATGGACGGGGTCGTACGCGAGCAGGTTGACCGCGCGGACGATCCAGCGCCCGTCGGCGCCGACGTCGAGCACGTTGATGCAACCCGGGGATTGCTCGAACCCGCCGAGGAAGGTCCGGTCGCCGGTGAGCGCATGGCTCAGGATCGCGCGGTTGACGGCGCCGTGCAGGACGAGCAGCGCGATGTCCCAATCCGCGTCGGCGAGCAGCGCGTCCAGCTCCGGGAGCACGCGGTCGATGAGCGCGCCGATCGTCTCCCCGCCGAGAAACCGCGTGCCCGGAGGGACAACCCCGCGGAAGGCGGCGGTCATCATGGCCTGTACTTCGTCGGGCGAGAGCTCGCGGATGTCGCCGCTCTCGATTTCGCGCAGCGCGTAGTGCGATTCCGGCTCCCGGCCGGGGGCGACAATCCGAGCGGTCTCGAGCGTGCGGGCGAGGCCGCTCGTCAGGACGCGGTCGAAGGCGACCTCGGCAAGCTCGGCCGCTGCCGTCTCCGCCTGCACGCGGCCGCGCTCGGTGAGCACGACCTGCTCCGGGTGCACGCCGTCGAAGTAACGCACTTCGGCGTGGCGCATGAGGTAGATGCGGCGGCGCTGCACTACGGCGTGGCGCGGAGGGATTGCCCGCCGGCCTTCTGCATGCCGGCGACCATCCCCTCGGGGGCGGCTCCGTCCGGAAACCGCTCGAGCATTGCTGCGAGCAGCCCGTCGGCGTCCCAGCCCTCGTCGCGCTGGAACAGCTCGCCCGAGGTCCAGCCCTGCAAGGCGTTCACCGCGCCGCCCCAGATGTGGAGGACCTGCCCCGTGATCTCCTGCGCGTCGTCCGCGCAGAGCGCCACGACGACGGGCGACATGTTCGCCGGGTCGAGCGGGTCGAAGCCCTCGGGGCGCTCGCCCATCTCGAACGTCTCCTCGGTCATGCGCGTCCGCGCATTCGGCGCCAGGCAGTTGACGGTCACGCCGTACCGGCCGAGCTCCTGCGCCGCGATGATCGTGAAGCCTGCGATGCCCGCCTTCGCGGCGCCGTAGTTCGTCTGGCCGACGTTGCCGAACACGCCGGACGGGCTCGACGTGTTGATGACCCGCGCATGCAGCTGCTCGCCGGCCTTCGCGCGCTCACGCCAGTGCGCGGCCGCGTGACGCGTGACGGCGAAGTGTCCCTTCAGGTGCACGGCGATGACGGCGTCCCACTCGTCCTCGTCCATGTTCACGAGCATGCGGTCGCGGAGGATGCCGGCGTTGTTGACGACGATGTCCACGCCGCCGAAGGCTGCGACCGCGTGCTCGACGAGCCTGCGCGCGCCTTCGAAGTCGGCGACGTTCTCGCCGTCGGCGATCGCCTCGCCGCCGGCTGCCTCGATCTCCGCGACGACCTGCTCGGCCGGCGACAGGTCGGCGCCCTCGCCGGCGAGCGATCCGCCGAGATCGTTGACGACCACCTTGGCTCCGGCTCGGGCGAGCGCCAGCGCGTGCGCGCGGCCGATGCCGCGCCCCGCGCCGGTGACGATCGCGACCTTGCCGCTCAGATCGGGCACGGGGCGGAGCCTACTGGAGCAACGCGGTTGCGTAGTCGGGAAGGCTCATGGCCTCGGTGTCACCGCCGAGCGCGTGCGCGCACCGGGTCGCGTACGCGCGTGCGTAGACGGCCGCTGCCGAGGCGGTCGCCTGTTCCTCGCGTGTAAACGGGCTCGTCCGAGCACGCTCGTAGTCGGCGATGAACATCAGGGCCTCGTCGACGGACGGAAGAGGTTCGAAGTCCCGGGTGAACTGCGCGGCCGCTTCACCTGCGAAGACGGCCTCGAACCCGATGCTCAGGCTGCCCCAGCCGTAGACGACGGACGGCGTGATACCGGCCCAGCGGACGTGCTTTGCCGTCCAGTCATGGTGAGCGACGACGATGTCGCCGCCGACCCGGTCGCGCTGTGCCTTCGCGGCGCCGGCGATCTCGTCGATCCACTCCGCACCTGCGGCAGTTGCGTCGAAGTCGATGAGGACGCTGTGCGACGCGGGCCAGAGCGGCCCGCCGGGTCGCGGGAGAAACGGCGGGAGGTCGACAGCCGGGCGGATGCCGCGCGTCAGCCTTGTCAGCCGAACGAGCAGCTGCGCGAGCGCGCGCCGGGTCTTGGGCTCGTGCGCATCGCTGCGCTCGCCGTCGTCGCGCCACTCCTCGAGCGTGCCGCGCCCGCGCACCCCGAGTGGTCGCGGGCAGGGAAAGCCATAGCGCCAGAGGTGCTTCTGCACCTGCTGCATCGCCCCGAGGCGCTCGGCCGTCGTGCTGCGGTGCACGTTGAGTGCGACGCGGTCGCCGCCGCGGACGACGAGGCCGAAGAGCGCGCCGACGCCCACCTCGAAAGCGAAGCACTCGACTGCCTCCGGACAGAGCTGACGCCAGACGGCGTCGCGGTCACCCGTGCCCAGGATCGAATACTCGAGCTCGCTCACGCGTAGCGGTCGAGATAGCGCGGACTGGCAATGCGCAGGCGCGCCTCCACGTCGGCCTTCACCACCGCGAGCATTCCCTGCTCGACGTCGTCGGCGCGGATGCGGCGGGCGAGCTCCCGCCGCTCGGTGTCGTCCTCCGGCGGAAGCGCGGCGAGCTCGCGGTGGACGATGCCGAGCGCGTTCATCGCGACGAGCATGCGGAAGCGCAGCCGGTGATCGGTCAGCGTGGGCAGGATCTCCCCGCCGAGGAACTCGGCGATCGCCTCGGTCAGCTCCTGCGCGGTCGGCCGCTCGCTCATGCCCACATCTTCTCCAGCAGGTGGCAGATCTCATACTCGACCTCTGCACCGAGACGCCCGAGAATCGCCAGCTCGACGCTCCGGTCCTGGCCGCTCAGGTGCCGCTGCGCCTGCGTGAGGCAGCCGATGGCCCAGCCGACGTTGCCGGCGAGCTCCCAGTAGTCGAGCTCGTCGAGCCGGACGTCGAGGCCGGTGAGCTCGTTGTAGCGCGCGAGGTAGTCGTCCACGTCGGCGATGCCGCCGAAGCGCTTGTCGTCCGCGCCGAACCGCCACGCGCGCACGAGACCGAAGCCGAGGTCGCGGACCGGCTCGTCGAGATGCGCGAACTCCCAGTCGAGGATGCCGACGAGGCCGTGCTCGTCGACGACGACGTTTCCGATCCGGTAGTCGCCGTGCGTGACGACGGCTGCGCGCGGCGCCGGCCGGTTCTCGCGCAGCCACCAGAGGCCGAGCTCGATGGCGGGATGCGGCTCGCCGACGTCGTCGAGCTCGTCCATCATGCGCTCGAGCCGCGCCTCCTGCAGAAACGGCAGGCGCTCGCGCGGAATGGCATGGATCTTCGCGAGCTCTTCCGCAAGCTGAACGGGAAGCTGCGCCGGGACGTCCATGCGAACGATCCGCCGGCCGATCGTCTCGCCCTCGAGCCGTTCCATGACAAAGGCCTCGCGGCCCTCGAGCTCCGGGATGTACATCACGGGTCGGGGCACCTTGACTCCCGCCTCATAGGCGGCTTCGAGGACGGCGAACTCTTCCTTCAGGGAGAGCGTGTGCCGGTGGATGACGCCGACCGCGGCGCGGCGGACGAGCAGGCGTTGGCCGCCGGCGTCCACGGCCCAGGCCTCTTTCGACGCACCGCCGGCCAGGAGGACTGGCTCCGTCGTGGGGCCGAGTACAGCTTCGAGCGCCTCACGCATCTCTGTGCGATCATCGCTGTCGATGGCGACCGTTGTCATCCCGGATGTGATCGTGGAACGTCGCGAGCGCGTCCGATCGTTCATGGAGGAGCACGTCTACCCGAACGAGCAGGCGCTCATCCGGGAGGACGATGCCGCCGAGGCGCTCATCCGGGGGCTGCAAGAGGAGGCGAAGAGCGCCGGCCTCTGGGCGCCGCATCTGCCCCCGGAGGCAGGCGGCAGCGGCAGCGGCTTCATCGAGTACGCGTACCTGAACGAGGAGATCGGCCGCAGCTTCATCGCCCAGCTCGTGTTCGGCTGCCAGGCACCTGACGCCGGCAACGGCGAGATCCTCCACCTGTATGGGACAGCGGAGCAGAAGGAGCGCTTCCTGCGCCCGCTCGTCGCCGGCGAGACGCGCTCGTTCTTCGGCATGACGGAGCCGGAGGTGGCGGGCTCCGACCCGACGCTGCTGCGCGGCCGCGCCGTGCGCGACGGTGACGAGTGGGTGATCGACGCGCACAAGTGGTTCTCCTCCGGCGCCGACGGAGCCGGCTTCGGCGTCGTCATGGTCGTCACCGATCCCGACGCGGTGCCGCACGAGCGCGCGTCGATGATCCTCGTCCCGACCGACACGCCCGGCTACGAGGTCGTGCGCAACGTGCCCGTGATGGGACACGAGGGTCGCGGGTGGGGAACGCACTGCGAGACGCGCTTCACCGGCGTCCGCGTGCCGGTCGAGAACACGCTGGGAGCGCCGGGCGAAGGATTCCGCATCGCGCAGAAGCGGCTCGGGCCTGGACGCATCCACCACGTGATGCGCTGGCTCGGGCAGATGCAGCGGGCGTTCGAGCTCATGTGCACGTACTCGCTCGAGCGCAAGGCGTTCGGTGGCGCGCTCGCGGAGAAGCAAACGATCCAGAACTGGATCGCGGAGTCGGCGGCCGAGATCCAGGCGTGCCGCTTGATGACGCTACAGGCGGCGCATCGACTCGACGAAGGGGACGAGGCGCGCGTCGAGGTGTCGCTGATCAAGTTCTATGCGGCGGGCGTCCTCCACGACGTGATCGACCGCGCGCTCCAGGTGCACGGTGGCCTCGGCATGACCGAGGATGCGCCGCTCGCGATGATGTACCGGATGGCGCGCGGGGCGCGCATCTACGACGGAGCGGACGAGGTGCACAAGATGGTCGTGGCGCGGCGCATCCTGCGGGACTTCGAAGACGGAGGAACCTGGCGCTTCACGTGACGCTCGAGGGCGCGCGCGTGCGGCTTGAGCCGCTCGAGCCGCGCCACGAAGACGCGCTGTGGGGGATCGCACAGGATCCGCGCGTCTGGGCGCTGATGAGGGTGCGCGGCGACGAGAGCCGTGCGCTCTTCCGGCAGTGGTTCACGTCGATCGAGCTCGGGTTTGCGCACTTCTTCGACGACGAGCTCGTCGGGCACACGAGCTACCTCAACGTGAACGAGGGCGACCGCGTGGTGGAGGTCGGCAACACCTGGTTGACGCCGGCGGCCTGGGGGACGGGCGCGAACACGGAGGCGAAGTACCTCCTGATGCGGCACGCCTTCGAAGACGAGGGCTTCTTCCGCGTCGAGTTCAAGACCGATGCGACGAATGCGCGTGCGCGTGCGGCGCTGGCGGCGCTGCCGGCGGCGTTCGAGGGCATCTTTCGCAAGCACATGCTCGTGCGCGGCGGCGAGCGGCGCGACTCCGCCTGGTACGCGGTCATCGACGACGATTGGCCGACGGTGAAGGCAAGCCTCGAAGTGCGCCTCGCCGCCGTGTCGAATTCGTGACACCGACGACGGGGTACCTAGTACCGGCCTCGGCCACGCGGCACCACTGTGCCAAGGCCGGTACTAAGTACCGGCCGGAAAGTGTCACGAGTTCGTGTCGGCGCCGCGGATGATCTGGGTGCACCGCGACGACGCCAGCAGCTCGCCGTCTGCGTCATAGAGCTCGGCCGCGCAGAACGCGACGCGCCGGCTTCGTTGCACGACGCGACCCTCCGCCCGCAGCACACCGGGCCGCGCCGACCGCATGAACTCGCAGTGCAGGTCTGCGGTCAGGAAGCTCTCGTCGTCGCCGAGCACCGACCAGCACGCGCTGCCCATCGCCGTGTCGAGGAGCGTCGTCACCATCCCGCCGTGGACGATGAAGCCGCCGCTGCCGTCGTGGAAGCAGTATTTCGGAGCGGCCTCCCACTCGATGACCGACCGGCCGTCGCCCTGCTCGATACCGCGATACCCGAGCGTGCGCCAGATGTGCGGCGCGGCCGGTGCCTCGTCGCCCCAGGCGCGACGCGTCCTTCCCATCAGCGCGGCCCAGGGATCCCGGGAAAGCGAAACGGCAGTACGCGATTCGGCTGAACGATCCACGCGCGGCCGGTCTCCGCGTCATTCATCACCGTCACGGCTGCCTCGGCGACGAACGACGGCTCCATCAGCGGCACGGGGAGGACGCCTCGGAGCTCGTCCTCGACGATCGGTGTGTCGGTGAAGCCGGGGCAGAGCGCGTTGATCCGAATGTCGTGCATCCGTAGACCCTCGGCCGCGCCGCGCGCGAACCCGACCACGGCGTGCTTCGTCGCCGTGTACATCGGGTCGAACGGCATGCCGGTCAGCCCGGCGAGCGACGCGGTGCAGACGATCGAGCCGCCGTTCGGCATCAGCCGCCGCGCGCACTCGCGGGCGCCGTACACGACACCGAGGAGGTTCGCGTCGACGATGCGAGCGATCTCGGCGTCCGGCAGCTCCGCGACGTCGGGATAGCCGATGCCGATCCCGGCGTTGAGGAACGCCGCGTCGAACGTCCCGTCGACTGCGTTCCACGCCTCGATCGACCCGACGTCGAACTCCGGCAGGTCGAGCGCGACGACGTCCCATCCCTCGAGTGCCGCTGAGATGGCGCGGCCGATTCCGCCGCGCCCTCCGGTCACGAGAGCCCTCACGGGATGAGCACCACCTTGCCGACGCTCGTGCGCGACTCCACGAGCTCGTGTGCGCGGTCCACCTCGGCCAGCGGGAACTCGGCGCCGACCATCGGCTTCAGCGCGCCCGTCTCCCAGAGCGCGAGCAACTCGCCGACCGCTTCGCCGACGACCTCAGGCTCATGGCGAAGCAGGCGCCCGAGATAGAAGCCCTGCACGCCGACGTTGCGCCCGACGAGCGCCGCCGGACTGATCTCGGGCCACATCCCTCCTGCGAAGCCGATCGCGACGAGCGTGCCGAGCGGCTTCAGCAGGCCGAGCGTGCGTTCGAAGAGCTCGCCGCCGACGGGATCGAGGACGGCGTCGACGCGGAGGTCGTCCGGGAGCTCGTCGTACACGTACGTCTCGGCGGCGCCCAGCTCGCGGCACGCGTCGAGCTTCTCGTGCGAGCCGACGGCCGCGACGACGCGCGCGCCGAGTGTGCGCGCCACCTGGATGGCGGCCGTGCCGACGCCGCCGGCGGCCGCCGTGACGAGCACGGTCGATCCCGGCCGCAGCCGCACCTGTCGCGTCAGCGGGATGTATGCAGTCAGAAACGTGAGCAGAAACGCCGCGCCCTCGGCGAAGCTCGCATGGTCGGGCAGCGGGACGACCTGCGCACGGTCGACAGCGACGAGCTCGGCATAGCCGCCGCTGCCCGGCGTGATCGCCATCACGCGCGTCCCGTCCTCGAGCTCGCCCGCGATCTCGGAGCCGAGCACGACCGGAAGCTCCGGCATCTGCGGGTAGCGGCCGCGCCGGATGAGAACGTCGGCGAAGTTGATCCCGGCCGCCCGCACGCGGACGACGATGCGGCCCTCCTCAGCAGGATCCGGATGATCGGCGAGCTCGAACGGCCCGTCGACCTCGCGCAGCAGCGCTGCTCTCAACTCGTCGGCGCTGGTTCCTGCGCGAACTGTTCGCGCAGTGCGGTCTTGCGGAACTTGCCCACGCTTGTCTTCGGGATCTCGGAGATGAACTCGATCCGTTCCGGCAGCCACCATTTCGCGAACTGCGGTGCGAGGAACGCGCGCAGGTCGTCCGCGCTCGCCGATGCGCCCTCCTTCAGCACCACCGCGGCGAGCGGCCGTTCGGCCCACTTCTCGTCGGGGATGGCGATCACCGCGGCCTCCGCCACGGCGGGGTGCGCCATGATCGCGTTCTCGAGCTCGACGGACGAGATCCACTCGCCGCCCGACTTGATCACGTCCTTCGAGCGATCCTTGATCTGGATGTACCCGCGCGGATGGATGGAGGCGATGTCGCCCGTGCGGAACCAGCCGTCCTCGGTCCAGCGGTCGGCCTGCTCGGGCGTCTCGAAGTAGCCGGCCGCCACCCAGGGGCCGCGCACCTCGAGCTCGCCCATCGACTCGCCGTCCCAGGCGATCTCTTCGTCGCCGACGCGCACGCGGATCTCCACGAACGGCAGCGGCATGCCGGCCCAGGACTCGATGTCGAAGCGCGTCTCCTCGTCGACATCCGCGAGGTCGTGCGGCAGCGTCGCGGTCGATGCGACCGGCGACGTCTCCGTCATGCCCCAGCCCTGCACGATCCTGATTCCGTGCCGCTGCTCGTAGGCCGCGATCATCGCGCGCGGTACCGCGGACCCGCCGACGAGCATCGCCTTCATTGGCGAGAGATCCCAGCGTCCGGGGTTCGCGTCGAGCAGCTGGAGGATTCCCATCCAGATCGTGGGGACGCCCGCAGCCCATGCGACCTTCTCGTCCGCCATCAGGCCGAGGAGGCTCTCGGGATCGAGATGCGGGCCCGGGTAGACGAGCTTCGAGCCCGTCATCGTCGCAACGTAGGGGTAGCCCCACGCGTTCGCGTGGAACATCGGGACGACAGGAAGGATCGCGTCGTTCACCGAGATGCCGATGCCGAGTGGGCTGTTCGCCGCGACCCCGATCGAGTGGAGCACCGTCGAGCGGTGCGAGTAGCAGACCCCCTTTGGCAGGCCCGTCGTGCCGCTCGTGTAACACATGGCGGCCGCCTCGTTCTCGTTCAGCTCCGGGTCGCGCCACTCGTCCGGCGATGCGGTCGCAAGCAGGTCCTCGTACGAGTCCTCGACGACGAAGACGTGCTCGATCTTCGTCCGGTCGCGGAACTGGTCGAGGAGGGGTACGAGCGAGCGGTCGACGATCACGGCGCGGTCGCCGCCGTGGTCGGCGATGTACGCGAGGTCGTTGGGGTGGAGGCGGAGGTTGAGCGTGTGGAGGACGAAGCCGCCGCACGGAATCCCGAAGTAGGCCTCGTGGTGCTGGTGGTGGTTCCAGCACAGCGTCGCGACGCGGTCGCCGCGCTCGAGCCCGAGCTTCTGCAGCGCGACTGCGAGCTGCCTTGCGCGCGCCATCGTCTCGCGGTAGTTCGTCCGGTGCAGGCTCTTGTCGGGGAGCCGCGTGACGATCTCGCCGTTGCCGAACAACGTCTCGGACCGTCGCAGCAGGTGCGGCAGCGTCAGCTGGAAGTCCATCATGAGGCCGTCCATCAGGCGGTCACGGCCACGCCGAGCAGCGCGTCTGCGATCTCGGCGCGGAGCTCGGCGGGACGGCGTCCGAAGCCTTCGAGCCAGAGCGCGCGCTTGTAGAGGCGGTGCAGCGGGTGCTCCCACGTGAAGCCGATCCCGCCGTGCACCTGGATCGACCGCTCGCATGCCTTGACGGCGGCTTCGGTTGCGAAGGCCTTTGCCGCCGCCGCGGCGAGCGGCGCCTGCTCATCCTCCTCGGCGACACACCAGGCCGCCCAGTAGGCAAGCGAGCGCGCGAGCTCGACGTCGGCGTATGTGTCGGCGAGTTGGTGCGATACCGCCTGATAGACGCCGATCTTCTTTCCGAACTGCTCGCGCGTTTTCGCGTACTCGACTCCGAGCTCGAGTGCGCGTTGCGCGACACCGACCGCCTCGGCCGCCATTGCCGTCCGTGCGCGTGGGACGTCGCGCGCACCGGGGAGCGGTGTTCCGTTGGTCCGTTCCAGCCGGCCGAGCGGCCGCGTCGGATCGACGGTCGGCAGCTCTTCGCCGCGCGCCGGCTGTGCGTTGCCGTCGGAATCGACGACCATGTCGACCGATCCGAGCCACGGAACGAGCCCACGGTCCTCCGCCGACCATGTCGTCGTGCCTGCCGCTGCGGCCTCGCGATCCTCGGGGCCGAGCCAGGGCAGTGCGAACGCGACGGTGACGAGGAACGGGCCGGGGTAGAGCGCGTAGCCGCTCTCCTCGAAGAGGATCGCCTCCTCGACGAAGCTCAGATCGGCGCCACCGAGCCAGCCGAGCTCGGCGAGCTCCTGCCAGCGGTCGTCCTGGTTCTCCCAGTCGCGGTCGAGCGGGTAGTTCGCGGCGAGAAACCCGCGTACCTCGCGCTGCAGCTGCCGCTGCTCGTCGGTGAAGGCGAAATCCATTACCTGCTCCTCGGGAGGCCGAGCACGCGCTCGGCGACGATGTTGCGCAGCACTTCGGAGCTGCCGGCCTCGATCGTGTTCCCCCGGCTGCGGAGCTGCTGGTAGTGCCACCAGCCGTCGTCGAGGACGCCCTCGGGGCCGAGCAGCTCGCGGCCGAGCTTCGTCAGGCGCTGGTTCTGCTCCGACCAGCGCAGCTTGATCGCCGATCCCTCCGGTCCGGGGACGCCGGTGCGCTGGTACGCCCCGAGCGAGCGGTAGTTCGTATAGCGCAGCGCCTGCATCTCGATCCACTCGGCGGCGATCCGTTCGCGCACGCCGGCGTCGCCGTTGACGTGCTCGCGCGCGGTCTCGACCAGGCGGCCGACGCCGACGTCGAGGGCCGCGGTGAGCGCGAAGCCGAGCGTGCCGCGCTCGTGCAGCAGGGTCGTCATCGCCACCTGCCAGCCGTCACCCTCGTCGCCGAGACGATTGGACACCGGCACTTCGACATCGGTGAAGAAGATCTCGTTGAACTCCGCCTCGCCGGTGATCTGCCGTAGCGGTCGTACCTCCACGCCGGGCGAGTGCATGTCGACGATGAGGTACGTGAGGCCCTTGTAGCGCGGCGCTTCGGGATCGCTGAGCGTGACGAGGATGCAGTAGTCGGCGATGTGCGCGAACGACGACCACACCTTCTGGCCGTTGACGATGTACACGTCGCCTCGGCGCTCGGCACGCGTGCGCGCGGCGGCGAGGTCGGAGCCGGCGTCGGGCTCGGAGAAGCCCTGGCACCAGATCTCCTCGGCGGACAGGATCTTCGACAGGTGCGCCTGCTTCTGCTCGTCGCTGCCGTGCGCCATGATCGTCGGCCCCGCCATCCCGAGACCGATGACGCCCACGTGCGCCGGAGCCTGCGCGCGCGCCATCTCCTCGTAGAAGATCGCCTGGAAGCTGTACGGCGAGCCCGCGCCGCCGTATTCCTGCGGCCAGGTCAGCCCGGCATAGCCGGCCTCGTACAGCTTGCGGCTCCACGCGCGGCCGAAGTCGTCGCCGAAGCGTTGCTCGCCGCCCCTCCAGCCGCGCCGCTCCTCGGGCAGGTTCGCGTCCAGCCAGGCGCGCAGCTCGGCCCGGAAGGCGCCCTCCTCCGCGGTGTCGCGCAGGTCCACGACGCCGAGCCTAGCTCGCCGCGGGAGCGGGCACCAAGTCGGGTGTCCGGACGATGTCGCGGCGGCGTGCCGGCAAGAGGCTGACGACGCCGACCGTGACCGCGACCCCGACCCACTGCGACCACCGCAGCGAGCTGTTGAAGACGTACAGGCCGACGAGCGTGGCCGTCACCGGGAACGCGAGCTCGCCCAGGGCGGCGAGCAGCGCCGGCGTGCGCTGGAGGCCGTAGTAGTAGAGGCCGAGTGCGGCCAGGCCGGTCACGAGCGCGAGTACGGCGATGTAGAAGCTGTCGTGCGCGTCCGAGTAGGCGGCCGCTCCGACGATCGGAAGCGCGCAGGCACTCGCGACCAGCCCGAACGCAAAGCGGACGGTGGTGACGTGCTCGAAGGCGAGCTTCCGGCCGAGGTAGCGGCCGAAGACGGTGCCGAGCCCCCACAGCGAGGCCGCGCCGAGCGTCTCCGCGATCGGCGTCATGCCGTGCACGTGCGGTGCGAGGGGGTGTGGGAGCGCGATCAGCCAGATGCCGGCGAGGGCCGGAACGAGGAACCACGCGAACTGTGGGCGCGGCTGCTCGCCGAGCACGAGCCATGCGCCGACGACGGCGATCAGGGGCTGCGACTTCTGCAGCACGACGACGGTGATGAAGTCGCCGTGGAACAGCGCCTCCGTGAAGAGGATGGTGGCGATCGCCGACGCGCCGGCGCCGACGAGGACGCCTGAGAGGATGTAACGAGGGCCGGCACGCCAGAGCGATGCCAGCGCCGGCACGAGCAGCGTGATCGTGCAGGCGACGAGGACGACGTGCTCGCCGAAGACGATCGTCGCCGCGCTCGTCGTGTGCGCCAGCGGCTTGCGGATGAGGCCGTCGAGCCCCCACATCGTCGCGGCGATGCTGACGAGCACGATGCCCGGGACGTTGGCGAGGCGCTGCGTCATCGCTCGAAGCGTAGGAGATCGGCGACAGGCTGCCGAGCGCGAACGAGCCGTGCGACACCGCCGGCGACCAGCACGGCGGCCGGATTCGGGACGCCGTTGTACGTCGAGGCCATCGCGAGGGTGTACGCGCCGGTCGCCGGCACCGCGAGTAGGTCCCCGCGCCGCGGGTGCGGGAGGGCGATCGCGTCGATGAGGACGTCCCCCGACTCGCAGTGCTTGCCGGCGATACGGAAGACACCGTCCGGGAGCTCGTCGGCGCGGTTGGCGAGCAGCGCTTCGTAGCGTGCGCCGTACAGCTGCGGCCGCGGGTTGTCGGACATGCCCCCGTCGACCGCGACGTAGGACACGCCACCGGATTCCTTGACGACGCCGACGCGGTAGAGCGTCACCCCGGCCCGGCCGACGAGCGATCGCCCCGGCTCGAGCACGACCTCCACGCCGGCGGGGAGCCGCGCAACGAGCGGTGGCACGAAGTCCGCGATCTCCGGGACGTGCTCCTCGCGCGTGTACTTGATCCCGAGTCCGCCCCCGATGTCGAGAACCTGCGGAGCCCATCCAAGCTCGGCCTCGGCACGAGCGCAGAACGCAACCAGCCGGTCGACCGCGACGAGGCTCTCCTCGACGCGCGCGAGCTGGGAGCCGACGTGGAAGTGGATGCCGGCGACATCCATGCCGAGCGCACGGGCCTCGGCGATGGCGGCGAGCGCCGCGTCCGGAGCGAGGCCGAACTTCGACTCGTCGTGCGCGGTCTGGATCGACTGGTGTGTGACGGCCTCCACGCCCGGCGTAAGGCGCACGAGCACGCGGCCGACGCCGGCCGCCGCCGCGCGCGCCGGCTCGTCGGGCGCGTCGAGAACGACCGTCGCTCCCGCTTCGGCCGCCGCGCGGAGCTCGTCGTCCGATTTGTTGTTGCCGTGGAAGAGGATGCGTCCGCCGTCGAGCCCGGCTTCGCGAGCGAACGCGAGCTCTCCGAGGGTGGAGACATCGGCGCCCACTCCCTCCTCCGCCAGGACGCGCAACAGCGCAACGTTGGCGAACGCCTTCGTCCCGTAGACGATCGAGGCGCCGTGCGCCGCCGTTCGGTACGCACGCGCCTGCGCCCGGATCGTCTCCTCGCAGTAGACGACGAGCGGCGTCCCGTGCTCTTCCGCGAGTCGCGTCGCGGCCATGCCGCCGATCGAGAGCCGGCCGTCGACGATCTCGGCGGTGAGTGGGAGGAGGTCGAGCACGGAGCCAGTCTGCCCTGTGGACGAACCGGCGCGAAAGCCGGACGCTCTCGTCACCATCCCGGCGTGCTGCAGAAATAGGATCGCGCTCAGGTCGGTGGGGGGAGGGAGTCGGGACCCGGATTCCACGCGCGTGTACCTGAAAGTGCGCGAATCCGGCTTGGTTGCTACGATCGGCGCGGTGGAGAGGCAGCGCCTTCGCTAGCGCAGGTACGGCCCGCGGCGAGGCCGCGTCGAGTTCCCCGGCCTCTCTTGCGAGAGGCTTTTTCGTTGATGGACAGATACGAACCCGAGCAGATCGAGCCGAAGTGGCAGCGCGTCTGGGCCGACGCGCGGGCGTTCAACGTTCCCAACCCCGAGCCTGGGGCCGAGGACAAGGACGAGAAGCGCTGGTACCAGCTCGAGATGCTGCCCTACCCGTCGGCGAAAAGCCTGCACATGGGGCACGTCTTCAACTACACGATGGGCGACGTCGTCACGCACTACCACCGGCGCAACGGCGCTCGGGTCTTGAGGCCGATGGGCTGGGACGCCTTCGGCCTCCCGGCCGAGAATGCGGCCATCCGCGAGGGCGGCCACCCGCGCGACATCACGGAGGCCAGCATCATCCTCATCCGCGAACAGATGCAGCGCCTCGGCTGGGCGATCGACTGGGACCGCGAGGTCTCATCGCACGATCCCCGTTTCTACAAGTGGACGCAGTGGCTGTTCCTGCGCTTCTTCGAGCGCGGCCTCGCGTACCGGCGCGCGGCTCCCGTCAACTGGTGCCCGAACGACCAGACCGTGGTCGCGAACGAATACGTCGTCGACGGGCATTGCGAGCGCTGTGGCGCGCTCATCGAGCTCCGCAACATGACGCAGTGGTTCTTCAAGACCACCGCGTATGCCGACGAGCTGCGCGAGTTCGAGCTCCCGCCCGGCGGCGAGTGGCCCGAGCGGACGAAGACGATCCAGCGCAACTGGATCGGGCGCAGCGAGGGTGCAGAGATCCTGTTCCGCGTCGACGAGCTCGACCGCGACATCCCGGTGTTCACCACGCGGCCGGACACGCTGTTCGGGGCGACGTTCTTCGTGATGGCGCCCGAGCATCCGTTCATCGAGGAGTACGCGAGCGAGGAGGCCAAGGAGTACGCGAAGCATGCGGGCGCGCGGAGGGCCGAAGACCGCGCGGCCGAGGAGGAGAAGACGGGCGTCTTCACCGGGCACTACGCGACGAACCCTGTGAACGGCGAAAGGCTTCCGATCTGGGTCGCCGACTACGTGCTCATGGACTACGGCACGGGCGCGATCATGGCCGTGCCGGCGCACGACGAGCGCGACGGCGAGTTCGCGCGGACCTACGACCTGCCGGTCCGCACCGTCATCGACGAAGACGGCGTGCTCGTCGACTCGGGCGAGTTCACCGGGACGCCGGCGGACGAGGCGAAGACGGCGATCGTCGGCCGGCTGCACAAGCAGGGCCGTGGCGCGCCGGCGGTCTCGTTCCGGCTGCGCGACTGGAGCTTCTCGCGGCAGCGCTACTGGGGCGCGCCCATCCCGATCATCTATTGCGACGCCTGCGGTGTCGTTCCCGTCCCCGACGAGGACCTGCCCGTGCTGCTCCCCGACGTGGACGACTACCTGCCCAAGGGCAAGGCGCCGCTCGCCTCGAATGAGGAGTGGCTGCACGTCAACTGCCCGAAGTGCGGAGGCCCGGCGACGCGCGAAGCCGACACCATGGACACCTTCGTCGACTCGTCGTGGTATTTCATCCGTTACGTCGATCCGACGAACGACGAGGCGCCGTTCGGCCGCGACGTCGTCGATTACTGGATGCCGGTGTCGCAGTACATCGGCGGCATCGACCACGCCACCGGGCACCTTCTGTACTCGCGCTTCTTCGTGAAAGCGCTGAACGACATGGGCCTGCTCGGCTTCCGCGAGCCGTTCGCGCGCCTCTACCACCAGGGCTGGATCACGATGGGCGGGACGAAGATGTCGAAGACGAAGGGCAATCTCGTCGGCCCGGACGAGCTCGTCGAGGAGTACGGGGCGGACGCCGTTCGTCTCTACATCATGTTCATGGGCCCCGGGGATCAGGACAAGGAGTGGTCCGATGCCGGCATCGAAGGCACCGTGCGCTTCCTGCGCCGCCTGTGGCGCCTCGTACACGAGGTCGCCGAGCAGGCGCCGGCCGCCGGCGAGCCCGGCACGCTCACGCGCAAGACGCACCAGACGATCGCACGCGTCAGCGACGACATCGAGCGCAGGTTCCAGTTCCACACGCCGATCTCCGCGTTGATGGAGCTCGTGCACGCGCTCGCCGAGGATCCCGCGGCTCCCGATGCGCGCTTCGCCGCCGAGACGGCCGTCTCGCTCATCCAGCCGTACGCGCCGCACATCGCGGAGGAGCTGTGGCAGGCGCTCGGGCACGAGCGGCTATGGGAGCAGCCGTGGCCGGTTGCCGACAGGGCGGCGCTCCAGCAGGAAACGTTCGAGCTCGTCGTCCAGGTGAACGGAAAAGTGCGCGACCGGTTCGAGGTCGGCGTCGACCTGTCCGAGGACGAGCTCGTGGCGCTCGCGCTCGCGTCGGAACGCGTGCAGGCGCATCTCAACGGCGTGCAGGTGCGGAAGACGATCGTCGTGCCGCGCAAGCTCGTGAACGTCGTCGTCGGCTGACCGTGTTCACGGTCGAGGATCGCCGGCGTGCGCACGAGCGCGTGCTCGCGCTGGCCGAGGATGATTCGCGCGTCGTCGCCGGAGCAGTCGTCGGCTCGCTCGCGCTCGCGGACGGCGACCCGTGGTCGGACCTCGACCTGACGTTCGCGGTTGCGGACGGCGTGGCCGTCGGCGAGGTGCTCGCGGACTGGACGCACACGGTCGAGACCGAGCTCGGCGGCGTCCGGCTCTTCGACCTGCCGGCCGGACCAAGCATCTATCGCGTATTCCTCCTGCCCGGGTGCCTCCAGTTCGACGTGTCGTTCACGCCCGCAGCCGAGTTCGGCGCGACGAGCCCGAGGTTCAGGCTCCTCTTCGGATCCGCCGTCGGGCGGCAGCCGCCGCCGCAGCCCGATCCGGACGAGTTCTTCGGATACGCCGTCCACCACGCGCTACGCGCGCGTTTCTCGATCGAGCGCGGACGAGTGTGGCTCGCGGAGTACTGGACCACCAGCGTTCGCAACTACGCGCTCAGCCTCGCGTGCGTCGAACATGGGCTTCCGGCGCTGTACGGCCGCGGCTTCGACGAGCTGCCCGCGGGTGTGCTCGCACACTTCGACGGCGCCCTCGCATGCTCGCTCGAGCGCGTCGAGCTGTTGCGCGCCTTGCGTGTCGCGATCGATGGACTCCTCCACGTCGCGGGCGGGCGCGGGGACGCGGTCGCGGCCCAGCTGCGCGAGCTCATGGAAGACGACACCCTGTCGTAACCCTTTCGCCGCGACGATCGCGGCATGCAGCATCGACACCTCCTCGTCGCAGGACTGGCGGTCGCCGTCGCAGTCGTGCTCGGCGTGAACGTGTTGCACGGCGGACACGCGCATGCAGTGGTTCCCGTGCTGCGAACCGCGACGCACGCGCGTGCGCCGGCAGCCGCACAACTCGTCGTCGACGTCGCCGGCGCCGTCCGGCGGCCCGGCCTCTACCACCTCGCCGCCGGAACGAGGATCGCGGACGCGGTGGCGGCCGCCGGCGGCGCAACCGGGAAGGCCGACGTCACGCTCGTGAATCTCGCAGCGCCACTCGCGGACGGCGAGCAGGTGCTCGTCCCCGCGCGCGGGGGAGCCGCCGCAGCGAGTGGCGCGCCCTCGCCGGCCGCGCCGCTCGACCTCAACACCGCGAGCGCCGACCAGCTCGACGCTCTCCCCGGCGTCGGGCCGGCAACTGCGCAGAGGATCATCGACTACCGGCAGGCGCACGGACCGTTCCGGACCATCGACGAGCTCGAAGGAGTCCCGGGCATAGGGCCGTCCAAGCTCGCCCAGCTCAAGGGCCTCGTGATCCCCTGATCCGGCCGACGGCCCACGTGGCCGCTGTCTGCGCCGGTCTCGCCGCGGCGAACGTCGCGCGCTTCTCGCCCGTGCCGGCGGTGGCCGCGCTCGCGTGCGCCCGCGCGCCGTGCGCGCTCGCCGTTGCCGGCTGGTGGTGGGGAAGCAGACGCCTGCACGCACTCGATCGCAGCGTTCTCCTCCCGCGTGTCGGAACGGCGGAGCGCGCGCTCGTCGAGACCGAGGAACCGCCACGCGTCGGACGCTTCAGCGTGCGCATCCGCGTGCTCGTGCTGCGGTGGGGCGTCGTGCGTCCGCACGAGCCGGTCCTGCTCGAGCTCCCTGCCGGCCGCGCGCCGCCGCAGGGCGCGTTGATGTCGGTTGTCGGAATCCTGAAGCTGCCGCGCGGACCGTCGCATGGCTTCGACGAGGCAACCTGGTTGCGTCGACAAGGCGTGCACGTCGTCCTGCGCGTGAAGGAGTGGCGCGTCGTCGGCCGCAGAGGCGGGATCGGCGGTGTCGGGGACCGGCTGCAGCGCTGGCTCGCAGCCGACTCCGCCTTCGGCCTGCACGGGGAGCGTCGCGCCGTCATCGAGGCCGTCGTGCTCGGGCGGGCGCAGAATCTCGGCGACACCTTGCTCGCGCGCTTCCGCGCCTCCGGTCTCTACCACTGTCTCGCCGTCGACGGCCTCAAGGTCGTCACCGTCGCCGGCGGCGCGCACGCCCTTGTGCGGCTGTTCGGCATCGGCCGCATCGCCGCCGAGCTCGCGGCGCTCGCCACAGTCGGCGCGTACACGCTCGCGGTCGGACTCCATCCCGCCGTTGTGCGCGCGGCCGTCGCGGCGGCACTCGGCTCGCTCGCGTGGCTCTTCGCCCGCGAGCGCGATCGCTGGCATGCGCTTCTCGTCGGCGCACTAGTCTTGCTCGCGTGGAATCCGATGTTCGTTCTCGACGCCGGGTTCCAGCTCTCGTTCGCCGCCGTCGCCGCGATCTTCGTCGTCACACCGCGCGTCGTGCACCGGCTCGAGGGCTATCCCGTTCCGAGGTGGCTCGCGCAGCTGATCGGCGTGTCGACGGCGTGCGGCCTCGCCACCGCGCCGGTGACATGGCTGCAGTTCCATCAGATTTCCGTGGTGACCATCCCCGCCAACGTCGTCGCCGTTCCGGTGGTGGCGGAGATGCTCGTCGTCGCGCTCGCGACCGCCGTGATCGCACCCGTCGCACCGCCGGTCGCGACCGCGCTCGCGCAGGTGAACGGCTGGGGCGCGTGGTTTGTCGCCGGGTGCGCGCGCGGCTTCGGCGGCCTGCCGGGCGCGCAGGCGACATCTCCCGCCGTGGTCGCGTTGCTCGCCGCGGGGCTGCTCCTGGGGGCGGCCTATGCTTGGCGTCGTGGCCACCCCGGAGCTGAAACCGGTCTATCTCCTCTCCGGAAGCGACCGGCCGAAGATCGCGCGCGCGCTGCGCCGCCTGCGTGATCGCGTCGGCGACGACGCCACGGAGCAGTTGAACGCGCGCGAGTCGAGCGGTGTCGACGCCGCCGCCACGTGCAACGCGATGGGCCTCTTCGTCGGCAACGGCCGGCTCGTCATCGTGGACGAAGTCGAGCGCTGGAAGGCGGACGACATCAAGGCGGTCGCCCAATACGTCTCTTCGCCGGCTCCCGCGACGGTGCTCGCGCTCGTCGCCGGCGAGCTGAAGGCGGACTCGGCGCTCGCGAAGGCCGTGAAGAAGGTCGGAGAGCTGCTCACCTACGAGGTGCAGAAGCGGCGCGTGCCCGAGTGGGTGGGCGAGCAGTTCGCACGGCTCGGCGCGAAGGCCGACCGCGACGCGTGCCGCGCTCTCGTCGAAATCGTCGGCGACGACCTCGACGACCTCTCGAGCGAGATCGACAAGCTCGCCACGTGGGCGGGTGGCGACACGATCACCGTCGTCGCCGTCGAGCAACTCGCCGTCGGACGCGCGGAGACGCCGATCTTCTCCGTCACCGACGCGTGGGGGAGACGCGACGTCGGCGGCGTGCTCGCGACGACCGAGTCGTTGCTCGAGCGCACGCACCGCACACGTTCCGGTGAGCTCCTCCGCATCGTCGCGTCACTCGTCGGCCACGTCGGGCGCGTGCGCAAGATTCAGCGACTTGCCGACCAGGGCGTCCGCGCGCGCGACGCGGCCGGAACGCTGAAGATGCATCCCTTCGTCGCGGAGAAGGCGTTCGCGCAGGCGGCGAACTTCTCGGCGGAAGAGCTCTCGGCGGCCGTGGTCAGGCTCGCGGAAGTGGACGCGGCGGTGAAGGGCGGCTCGAGGATGCCCGCCGAGCTGGAGCTCGACCGCGCCCTCGTCGACGTGACGCGGCGCGCGAGCTAGGGCTTTTTGCCGGCGAGGAGCCGGGCGGCCTGCGCCTTGCGGCGGGACGCGGTGTTGCGGTGCAGCCCGCCGTGGGCGGCGGCCTTGTCCAGCCAGCTGACGAGCTCGCGGTGACGCTCGCTGATCGCGGTCGCGTCGCCGCTTTCCGCGGCCTCCTTCAGATGCCGCATGAGCGTCTTCGCCGTCGACTTCCAGCGCAGGTTCTCCAAGCGCTGGCGTGACGCCTGGCCGACCCGCTTTTTCTGTTGCTGGATGTTGGGCATAGGCAGGAAAAGGCCCGCAATCGCGGGCCGCAGGATGGTAGCAAGAGGCCGGAACGACTGGGGCGCTCCCTATGCTCATGCCGTGAGCGACGCCGACCGCGAGCGCGATCTCCGCCGGCTGGAGCGCGACCGCCGCCGACGCGAGGAGGGTCGCGCCGCCTATTTCGACCGTTCCGATTCGGTCGACCGCTGGCCGCTCCTCGCGGACATGTCCGAGCAGCCGACGATGGCCCTGCCGGTTCCGCCGCCGCGACAGAGTGGGAAGGCTCCGCCGCGCCGCGCCATGTCGGCGGCGATCTTCGCCGTCGCGACCGGCATGTCCCGGGTCCTGGGTCTCGTCCGCGAGGTCATCGCCTCGTACTACTTCGGCGCGACCGGCAAGATCAACGCCTTCACGGTCGCGTTCCAGCTGCCGAACCTCGTGCGTGCGCTCGTTGCGGATGCGGCCCTGTCCTCCGCGTTCGTGCCTGTGTTCAGCGAGTTGCTGGAGAAGGGCGAACGCAAGCGCGCGTGGCGGGTGGCGTCGACGCTCTTCTGGCTGATGCTGCTCGGGCTCAGCGCGCTGACGGCCGTCTTCATCCTCGTCGCGCCGGGGATCATCGGCGCCTTCGGCAACCCAGGTCACGACAATGCGCTGGCAGTCGGGCTCTCGCGTGTCCTCTTCCCGATCGTGACGCTGCTGGGTGTCTCGGGGATCGTGGTCGGGATCCTGAACAGCTACGACCACTTCACCGTTCCGGCGATCTCGCCGGTGTTCTGGAACCTCGCGATCATCGCCGGGCTCGCGATCGGCGTCCCGCAGGCGCACACGATGAACACGAAGCTGTACGTGTACGCGGTCTCCATTCTGATCGCGACGCTCATCCAGGTCTTCTTGCCCATGCCGTGGCTGCGCGGCCGCGACGGACGCCTCCAGCTCGTGTTCGACTGGCGCGACCCGGCGGTCAAGCGCGTGCTCGTGCTCATGGTTCCTGTGACGCTCGGGCTCGGCCTGATCAACGTCAACGCCGTCATCGATACGTTCTTCGCGTCGCGGCTGATCAATGCGGACTATGCGCCCACCGCGATCCAGAAGGCGTTTCTCGTTTACATGCTTCCGCAAGGGATGTTCTCCGTCGCAATCGCCACCGTTCTCTTCCCGTCGCTGTCGCGCTTCGCGACACGCGGCGATATGGACGGCTTCCGCGCGATGGTCAGCACCGGTCTGCGACAGATCGGGTTTCTCCTCATTCCGGCGGCGGTCATCAGCGTGGTTCTCGCCGAGCCGATCGTTCGCATCCTCTTCCAGCGCGGCCATTTCACGCCCTCGCAGACGCCGGGCGTCGCGCACTCGCTCGCGGCGTTCAGCGCAGGACTCGTCTTCAACGGCGCCATGCTGATGTTGAACCGCGCGTTCTTCAGCCTGCAGTCGAACTGGATCCCGACGGCGGTCGCGCTCGGCAACCTCTTCCTGAACGGGATCCTCGACTATGCGTTCTACCGATTCGGCGTCTGGGGGATTCCGCTCGCGACCGCTGTCTGCAACGTCGCAGGCGCGTGGGCGCTGCTCGTCCTGCTGCGCCGGCGACTCGGGCGCATGCACGGCGGCGAGATCGCGCAGACGGTTGCACGGGTCGGCATCGTCTCGGCCGTCGTCGCCGCTGTCGCGTGGCTCGTGTGGAAGCCGCTCGACTCCGCGCTCGGCCATTCGTTCGGCGCGCAAGTCCTGTCGCTCGGGCTCGCGCTCGCCGCGTCGATCGTCACGTACCTCGTGGGCTGCCGCGCGCTGCACGTGCGCGAGCTGGACACGCTTCTCTCGCTTCGGTCGCGGTTCCGGCGCGCGTGATCGAGTTCCGGCCGTTCGACGAGAGCGATCTGCCACTTCTGTGCACGTGGCTCGCGCGCGAGCACGTGCGCCTGTGGTGGCGCGAGCCGATCGAGTATGAGCTCGCGCACGATCAGGCCGGACGCTGGATCATCGTCGTCGACGCACAGCCCGCAGGGATGATCCAGTCGTACGACGCGGAGGTCGACCTGCTCATCGGCGAGGAGGAGTTGATCGGCCGCGGCCTCGGCCCGCAGGTGCTCTCCAAGTTCGCGCACGAGGTGGTCTTTGCGCGGCCGGGGGTGACGGCCGTCGTCGCCACGGTCGAAGAAGGCAACCGCCGCTCCTGGCGCGCGTTCGAGAAGGCCGGCTTCCGGCACGTCGATGACGTCGAGGAAGGCGGACTCCCGCACCGGCTGATGCGGCTCGACCGCAGTTAGCCTGTCGGCATGGAGATCTTCAACCTCTTCACGGGCTCGACCGACGAAGGGCCTGACGGAAACGAGCCGGATGGCTACCACTGCCGTGCCGTTCGCATCGGCAAGAAGATCGGCGCGAGGCAGATGGGCATGAGCATCTACGAGCTCGACCCAGGCCAGGCGATCTGTCCGTACCACTTCGAATGGACCGACGAGGAGTGGCTCGTCGTTCTCGCGGGGACGCCGACGCTGCGGACGCCCGAGGGCGACCGGACGCTCGAGCCCGGCGACGTCGTCTGCTTCCCGGCCGGCCCCGACGGCGCGCACCTCGTCCGTGCGAACGAGGCACCCGCGCGGGTCGCGATGACCTCCACGAAGAACGAGTTCGGCATCGCCGAGTACCCGGACAGCGACAAGGTCGGCGTCTGGGCTGGCGACAAGCACTACATGCTCCGCCGCTCCGCGCACCTCGACTACTGGGACGGCGAGAAGTAGAGGTGGACCAGGACAAGATCCGCAACTTCTCGATTATCGCGCACATCGACCACGGCAAATCGACGCTCGCCGACCGCATTCTCGAGCTGACCGACGCCGTCTCCGCGCGGGACATGCGCGCGCAGGTGCTCGACACGATGGATCTCGAGCGCGAGCGCGGGATCACGATCAAGGCGCAGGCGGTGCGGGTGACGTGGAAGGGGCACGAGCTCAACCTCATCGACACGCCCGGTCACGTGGACTTCACGTACGAGGTGTCCCGGTCGCTGCAGGCATGCGAGGGCGCGATCCTCGTCGTCGACGCGGCGCAGGGGATTGAGGCGCAGACGCTCGCGAACGCGTACCTCGCGATCGAGAACGGCCTCGAGATCGTCCCGGTCGTGAACAAGATCGATCTGCCGCAGGCCGATCCCGACGGCACCTCCGTCGAGGTGGCCGAGTTGCTCGGCGACGATCCGACGCATGTCGTGCGCATCTCGGCGAAGACGGGGCTGAACGTCGGCGACGTCCTCGACGCCATCGTCGCGCGCGTTCCGGCGCCGGTGGGCGAGCCTGACGCACCGCCGCGCGCGCTCGTCTTCGACTCCTCGTACGACCAGTACCGCGGCGTCGTCGCGTTCGTGCGTGTCGTGGACGGCTCCTTCTCTGAGCGCGAGGCACTGCAGACCATGGCGACGGGTACGCGCTTCGACGCGGAGGAGCTCGGCTTCTTCTCGCCGACGATGACGCCGGTCCCATCTCTCTCCGCCGGTGAAGTGGGCTACGTCATCACAGGACTGAAGGACGTCTCGCGCCTGCGCGTTGGAGACACGCTCACGTCGGTCGCGCGCCGCGCGAAGGAGGCGCTGCCGGGCTACAAGGACGTGAAGCCGATGGTGTTCGCCGGTCTCTTCCCAACGGACTCGGACGCCTACCCGGAGCTGCGCGACGCGCTCGAGCGGCTCAAGCTCAACGACGCCGCGCTCTTCTACGAGCCCGAGACCTCGCAGGCGCTCGGTTTCGGTTTCCGCTGTGGATTCCTCGGACTGCTGCACATGGAGATCGTGCGCGAGCGGCTCGAGCGCGAGTTCGACCTCGACCTGCTCGTCACCGCGCCAAACGTCGCGTATCGCGTTCAGGAGACGAACAGCGACGAATGGCGCGAGGTGCACAACCCGGCCGAGTTCCCGCGCGAGGTCGAGGAAGTCGAGGAGCCCTACGTGAAGGCGTCGATCATCGTCCCGAAGGAGTACGTCGGCACGGTGATGGAACTGAACAACGATCGCCGCGGAACGTTCGGCCAACTCGAGTATCTGTCGCCCGAGCGCGTGCACCTGACCTACGAGCTGCCCCTCGGCGAGATCGTGCTCGACTACTACGACCAGCTGAAGTCCCGCACGCGCGGCTACGCGTCGTTCGACTACGACCTCATCGGCTTCAAGCCGGGCGAGCTCGTGCGCGTCGACGTTCTCGTCGGCGGCGAGCCGGTCGACGCGCTCTCGCTCATCATCCATCGCGACTTCGCCTACGACCGCGGCCGGTTGCTCGTCGACAAGCTGCGCGAGGAGATCCCGCGGCAGATGTTCGACGTCCCCATCCAGGCGGCGATCGGCGCACGCGTCATCGCGCGCGAGACCGTGAAGGCGCGCCGCAAGGACGTGCTGGCGAAGTGCTACGGCGGCGACATCTCGCGCAAGCGCAAGCTGCTCGAAAAGCAGAAGGCAGGCAAGAAGCGGATGAAGCAGGTCGGCGCGGTCGAGGTGCCGCAGGAGGCATTTCTCGCCGTGCTCAGCATCGGCCAGGGGAGCAAGCAGTCGTGAGCCTCGAGATGCGGGAGAGCTGCGAACGTTGCGGCGCGGGACTTGCCCCGGACGGCGAGGCCGTCATCTGCTCGCACGAGTGCACGTTCTGCGCCGCATGCGGCGCCGAGATGGACCACGTGTGCCCGAACTGCGGCGGCGAGCTGGTCGCGAGGCCGAAGCGAGCCCAGGCATGACGGGTGTCAGGCACCTCTACGTGCACCTGCCGTTCTGCGCGCACCGGTGCGGGTACTGCGACTTCGTCACCGCAGTCGGCCGGGGCGAGCAGCATGGCGCCTACGTCGACGCCCTCATGCGGGAGCTCGAGCAGGAGCGCCACGTCCTCGCCGACGAGGTCGAGACGGTCTTCCTCGGCGGCGGCACGCCGACGTTCACTTCGCTCCCCGAGCTCGTGCGCTTGCTCGAGGCGCTGCCCGCAGCCGAGGAGGTGACCGTCGAAGCGAACCCGGAGACGGTGACCCCGGAGCTCGCGAAGGCGCTGCACGCCGCAGGCGTGACGCGCGTCTCGCTCGGCGCCCAGTCCTTCCAGCCGCAGCTGCTGAACGTGCTCGAGCGCGGCGCGCAACCGGACGACGTGCGCCGCGCATTCGCGCACTTGCGCGAGGCCGGCTTCGACAATCTCTCGCTCGACCTCATCTACGGCATTCCCGGCCAGTCGGTCGCGGACCTCGAGGCCGACCTCGCCGCAGCGCTCGCACTCGAGCCCGAGCACCTCTCCTGCTACGAGTTGGAGGCGAAGCCGGGCACGAGGTTCACGCACGCGTGGGGTGACGAGCTCGCGCGACAGGCCGAAGCGATGGAGGACTACTTCGAGCGCGTCGTCGCGACGCTCACCGGTGCCGGATACCGCTGGTACGAGACGGCGAACTTCTGTCGTGGCGACCGTCGAGCGCTGCACAACCTCGGTTACTGGCTCGGGCGCGACTACCTCGGTATCGGCATGGGTGCGGTCTCGACGATCGCAGGCGAGCGCCGCCGCAACACACCGAAGCTCGTGCGCTATCTCGCGGGCGACTACGAGCGCGAGCTCGAGACGATCGACAACGACGTGCGCGCCCGCGAGCGGCTGATGCTCGGCCTTCGTCTCGACGACCCGCTCTCGCTCACCGGTCTCGAACACGCACTGGACCTCGCCGGGCTCTCCCGCGTCGAGCAGCTCGGCCTCGCCGAGCGCGGCGACGGCACGCTCACGCTCACGGAGCGAGGGCGCTTTCTCGGTGGCGGGGTCACCGCTGAGTTGCTCGCCCGCTAAAATTCCTGCAAATGCAGCTAACTGAGCGGCAAAAGGAAATCCTTCGGCGCGTTGTCGAGGAGTACGTCGCTACGAGCGAGCCCGTGGGCTCGAAGACGCTCGTCGACCGCGCCGGTCTTCCCATCGCGCCGTCGACGGCGCGCGCCGAGCTCGCCGAGCTCGAGTCGCTCGGACTGCTGACGCATCCGCACACCTCCGCCGGCCGGGTGCCGACCGAGGCCGGCTATCGCTATTACGCCGACGAAGTGCTCGGCCGGATGGCCCCGCAGCCGGCGGAGTTCCCGCTCGACCTGCACACGACCCGGACCGAGGTGGAGTCGGCGCTGCAGGCGACGACGGAGATGCTCTCGCAGGTGACGCGGCTCCTCGCACTCGTGTCCGCCCCGCCGCTCGAGGCGACGACGATCGTCCGCGTCGAGGTCCTACTGCTGCAGCCGGAGCTCGTGATGGTGGTCGTCATCACGTCCGCGGGCGGAGTCACGAAGCGGCTCTTCCACTTCGATGAGGCGGTCGATCCCGGGCTCGCGCAATGGGGGAACGAGTATTTGAACGAGACGGTCTCGGGCCTTCAGCTCGGGACGACGTTGCTGCGCCGCCGCTTCGACGATCCCGGGTTGAGTGTCCGCGAGCGCGCTTTCCTCACCGCGTTGCGGCCGGCGTTCATCGAGCTCGTGTCGGCCGCGCAGCGGCTCTATGTCGGCGGCGCAGCCGACCTGCTCGGCGACGTGCGCAGCGACGAGTTGGAGGCATACCGCAGCCTCTTCGAGCTCGTGGAGAAGCGCGCCGCGCTCCTCGACGTGCTCGGCGACGCGAGCCTCGACGCACGCGGGCCGTTCGTCCGCGTCGGCCGCGAGCTCGCGCACCCGGGCCTGCAGGAGATCGCGCTCGTCGGCGCCGCCTACGGCGTCATGCATCGCGTTCTCGGCGCGGTCAGCCTGATCGGCCCCGTGCGGATGGACTACGAGAAGGCGGTCGGCGCCGTCCGCTCGGCCGCCACCGAGCTCTCCCGCTTCGCCGAGTCGGTCTACACCGACCGCTAACCTCGTCTCCATGGCCACGACGGAGCGCGACTACTACGAGCTCCTCGGCATCTCGCGCGGCGCGGACGAGGGGGACATCAAGAAGGCCTTTCGCCGGCTCGCCCGCGAGCTGCACCCGGACGTCTCCACCGCGCCCGACGCGGACGAGCGTTTCCGCGAGGTCGTCGAGGCCTACGAAGTGCTCTCGAAGTCGGAGACGCGTGAGTTGTACGACCGGTACGGCCACGCCGGCTTGCGCAGCGGCGGGTTCCAGCCGGGCCACTTCGACTTCGGCAGCCTCTCCGACCTCTTCGCCGCGTTCTTCGGCGACGACCTCGTCGGCGCGCGCGCCCAGTCGCGCGGCCCCGACCTCGCCGCCGAGGTCGAGATCGAGCTCGTCGAAGCCGCGCGCGGCACGACCCGCAAGGTGCCGTTCCGCGTCGCCGTGACGTGCACGCACTGTGGCGGCGACGGCGCCGAGCCGGGAAGCGCGATCACGACGTGCCCGACCTGCGGCGGCGCGGGACGTCTGCAGCAGATCTCGCGCAGCGTCTTCGGCGAGTTCGTGCGCACACAGGCCTGCCCGACGTGTGGCGGGTCCGGCCGGAAGATCGAGACGCCGTGCACCGTCTGCGAAGGAGCCGCCCGCGTCGTCGAGGAACGGCGGCTCGACGTCGACATCCCGCCGGGCATTCACGACGGCCAGCAGATCCGGCTCAGCGGCGAAGGGCACGCAGGCTCGCTCGGCGCACGGGCCGGCGACGCCTACGTCCGCGTCCGCGTGCGCCCCGACCAGCGCTTCGTGCGCGAGGGCAACGACATCTTCTCCACTGTCGACCTGACGATGACGCAGGCTGCGCTCGGCGCGACCGTCGGCGTTCCGACACTCGACGGCGCCGAAGAGATCGAGTTCGAGGCCGGGACGCAGCCCGGCACGGTCCGCGTGCTCCGCGGCAAGGGGATGCCCGTGTTGCAGGGCTTCGGCCGCGGCGACCAGCGCGTGCTCGTGAACGTCGTCGTGCCGCGGCACCTGACCGACGAGCAGCGCCTGCTGCTCCACGACTTCGACGCGCACGCGGACGAGCGGACGTACAAGCCCGACGACGGCTTCTTCGACAAGCTCAAGAGCGCCTTCCGCTGAAGCGCTACGTGATCGTCGGCGGCGAGCCGGAGCTCCTGCTGCTGCTCCATCTCTTTCCCGAAGGCGTCGAAGAGCTCGACGGCGCGTTCGCCGTCTACGCGGACGAGCCGCCCGTCGGCTTCGACATGATCGAGGCCGAGGACGTGCGCGACGGGTGGGAGGACGCGTGGAAGGACTTCCACCATGGAGTCGCCATCGGGCGACTGTGGGTCGGGCCGCCCTGGGAGTCGCCGCCTACGGGGCTGATCCCCGTCGTGATCGATCCCGGTCGCGCGTTCGGCACCGGCGCGCATCCGACCACGCGGCTCTGCCTCGAGCTCCTGCAGGAGGCCGAGCCGACGAGCCTCGTCGACGTCGGCTCCGGCTCGGGCGTGCTCTCCATCGCGGCCGCGAAGCTGGGCTTCGCGCCCGTCGGCGCGTTCGACCTCGACGACGTTGCAATGGAGACGACTGCTGCGAACGCAGCGGAGAACGGCGTCGGGGTCGACGTCCTCGACGAGCTGCGACCGGCGGCGCTCGCCGTGATGAACATCGCGCTCGACGCGGTCGAGGGCCTGCTGCCCAAGCTGCACGTCGAGCGCGCGATCGTCTCCGGCTATCTCGAGCGGGACGAGCCGCGTGCAGCCGGATGGCAACGCCTCGACCGCCGTGTGCTGGACGGCTGGGCGGCGGACGTGCTCGAATTCCGTCCATGACGACGTTCTCCGTCCAGTTCCTGGGCTGCAAGGTCTCGCACGTCGATGCGCACGAGGTGCGCGAAGCGCTCCTCGGCGGCGGTCACGCCGAGTGCGACGACTCCGAGGTCGCCGTCGTGAACACGTGCTGCGTCACGAACGAGGCGGTGGCGAAGTCGCGCAAGGCTGCCGCCCGCGCTGCCCGGACGCACCGCCGCGTGTACATAACCGGCTGCGGCGCCAACCTCGCCGGGCATGCATTCGCCGGCCTGCCGTCCAATGTGGTCGTCGTCGCACGGCGGAGTGAGGAGACACCCTCGTTCGTCGCAGGCGACGTCGGCGCGATCGGCTGCGTGCGGGGCGACGCGCGACTCGATCGCGTGCGCGCCTTCGTCAAGGTGCAGGACGGCTGCAGCTTCTCGTGCAACTTCTGCGTCATTCCCCTCGTGCGCGGTGCTTCGCGCAGCCGGCGCGCTCCCGCGGTGCTCGCCGATATCGCGCGTCGCGTCGCTCAGGGACATCGCGAGGTCGTGCTCACCGGCATCAATCTCGGCTGCTACCGCGACCGCGAAGCAGGGTACGATCTGCCGCGGCTCATCCGCGCGGCGGGTGGGACACCCGGCCTCGAACGCCTGCGGCTGTCGTCGATCGAGATCAACCATGTGAACGATGCGCTCGTCGCCGCGCTGCGCGAAACGCCGAACGTGAGCAGGCACCTGCACGTGCCGCTCCAGTCCGGCGATGACGGCGTGCTGCGTGCGATGGGTCGGCGCTACTCCGCGCAGACGTTCCTACGCCGGCTCGCGCCGCTGCAGGACGAGTTCAACCTGACGAGCGACGTCATCGTCGGCTTCCCGGCAGAAGACGAGGCCGCGTTCGCGAACACGCTTCGCATCGCCCGCGAAGCAGGTTTGACGAAGCTGCACGTCTTCCCGTACTCGCCTCGACCGGGGACGGTCACCGAGCACGACGATCCGGTCGCGCCTACGGTGAAGCGGGAGCGGAGCGCGCGTCTGCGCGAGCTTTCCGACGACGCGTCTCGTACCCGGTGGCGGACGAAGATCGGCCGCGACGACATCGTCCTCGTCGACCGGCCCGGCCGCGGGTACGGCGACGACTACTCGCCGTGGATCGTCAACGGCCACGAGATCGGTCGCTTCGTGCGCGTCCGCGGAGTCTCGGTGACCGAGGAGGGGATCCTCGCTGCCTGAGGATTGCCTCTTCTGCCGGCTCTACCGGGAGGGCGACCACGTCGCGGCCATCGACGGTTTCGTCGCGATCCGCGACATCAACCCGCAGGCAGGGACGCACCTGCTCGTCATCCCCGAGCGGCACATCGACAGCTTCCACCACATCGCCGAGTTCACCGCCGACGAGGACAAGCGCATGCTCGACTTCATCGCCGCCGTCGCTGCAGGAGCGGGGCTGAGCGACTACCGTGTCGTCGTCAACGCCGGTGCGGGAGCCGGCCAGACGGTGTTCCATCTCCATTGGCACGTGCTGGGCGGCGGCTTGACCGGGAGGATCACGTGAGTCGGATCGAGACGATCGAGGGGGAGCTGCGCGAGGCCATGAAGGCCCGCGACGCCGAGCGCCGCGACGCGCTGCGGCTCATCCTCAACGCGCTCAAGGGCTCCGAGAAGGAGCTGCAGCGGCCGCTGTCCGAGGACGAGGAGCTCCAGGTCCTCCAGCGCGAGCGCAAGCGCCGTGTCGAGGCGGCGGAGGCGTTCCGTGCGGGCGGCCGCGAGGAGCAGGCCGCATCCGAGGAGCGCGAGCTCGCGGTGCTCGAGGAGTTCATGCCCTCGCAGCTCTCCGAAGAGGAGATCGAGGAGATCGTCGACGACGCCATCGCGGAGGTGGGCGCGACGAGCATGGCCCAGCTCGGCCGAGTCATGGCGGACGTGATGCCACAGGTCGCCGGCCGCGCCGACGGCTCCGTCGTCAGCCAGATCGTCAGGGAAAAACTGGCGTAAGGGCGCGAACCGAGAGCCCGCCTACACTGATCGTGTGCAGGACGTTCTCGAGGTTCCGAACGACGTAGCGGCCGAGCTCGCCGGGATCGGCGACGGTGTTCTCGGCGCGCTCCGGGAGCGGCTCGGCTGCACGATCAACCTCCGCGGCAACCGGCTCACGCTCGACGGCGACGACGCCAAGGTCTCGGAGGCCCGGGCAGTCGTGGAGGAGCTCGTCGAGCTCGTCGAGAGCGGCCAGGAGGTCGGCGCCGGCACGATCGACACGATCCTCAACGCGATCGACCAGGCTGAGGACGTCCGCGACATCTTCGAGGACGTCGTCTGGTCGCATCGCGGCAAGCGGATCACGCCGAAGACGGTCACGCAGAAGCGGTACGTGGACGCGATCCGCAACGGCACGATCACGTTCGGTATCGGGCCCGCCGGCACGGGCAAGACATACCTCGCCGTCGCGCTTGCCGTTGCGGCGCTGTCCGAGCGACAGGTAGGGCGAATGATCCTCACGCGTCCCGCGGTGGAGGCGGGCGAACGGCTTGGGTTCCTTCCCGGCGACATTGCGGCGAAGGTCGACCCGTACATGCGCCCGCTCTTCGACGCGCTGTACGACACCATGGATCCCGAGCGCCTGAATACGTATATCGAGCGCGGGACGATCGAGGTCGCGCCGCTCGCATACATGCGCGGCAGGACCCTGAATGACAGTTTCATCATCCTCGACGAGGCGCAGAACACCTCACCGGAGCAGATGCAGATGTTCCTGACGCGCCTCGGCTTCGGCTCCAGGGTCGTCGTCACTGGGGACGTCACGCAGGTCGACCTGCCGCGCGAGCAGGCGTCCGGTCTCATTCAGGTACAGGACATCCTCGGCGACGTGGACGGGATCTCGTTCGTGCACTTCGGCCATGAGGACGTCGTGCGGCACAAGCTCGTGCAGCGCATCGTCGAGGCGTACAAGAAACACTCCGAGCAGACAGGGACGCAGCGGCGCCGGTGATCGAGGTCGAGGTCGAGAACCGCTCGGGCGCCGACGTCGACGAGGACGGCGCCGTCGAGTTGGTTCGTCGTGTGCTGGCTGCCGAGGGTGTCGACTCCGGCGAGCTCGGGCTCGCGTTCGTCTCTCCCGAGGAGAGTCGTGCGCTGAAGCTCGAGCATCTCGGCGTGGACGAGGCGACCGACGCGCTCGCATTTCCCCTCGACGGGCTCGAGGAGTTGCCCGCCGGGCTTCCGCGCCAGCTCGGGGACGTCGTCGTGTGCCCTGACATCGTCGGCGCCGAATGGCGGGCGCCGATCGTCCACGCGGTGCTCCACCTCGTCGGGTACGACCACGGCGAGACAATGGAGGCGAGGGAGGCGCTGCACCTGTGACAGTGACGACGCCGCCGCCACGCGAGCGCGTACGTGAAACACCGCCCCCGGCGCCGGGGCGGGCGCCGACGCTGCTCGACAGCTTCAACTATGCCTTCGAAGGGATCATCCACGTCCTTCGCACGCAGCGGAACCTCCGGATTCACTTCGTGATCGCCATCGTCGTCATCGGCGCCGCGGCGGCGGTCGGCGTTGGGCGGGACGATCTCATCCTGCTCCTGATGGCGATCGCGTTCGTGCTCGTCGCGGAGATGATCAATTCCGCGATCGAGGGCGCCATCGATGTCTCCACGACGTCGTTCGATCCGAACGCGAAGCTCGCGAAGGACATTGCCGCCGGAGCTGTCCTCATCGCCTCGGTGACCGCGCTCGCAGTCGGCTACCTCGTCTTCGCGCACGCTGCCGCGCATCGCACCGCGCGCGTGCTCGACCGGGTCCGCGACGCGCCGGCCGAGATCACGCTCGTGGCGCTCGTCCTCGTCGTCCTCGTCGTCATCACCACCAAGGCGCTGACGCGCAGCGGCACGCCGCTGCGCGGCGGACTGCCGTCCGGCCACGCGGGCGTCGCTTTCGCCGGCTGGATGGCTGCTACCTACGTCGCGGACGACCACCATCGCTTCCTGATCTCGTCACTCACGTTCGTCATGGCCCTGCTCGTCGCGCAGACGCGGGTCGAGGCCGGCGTCCACTCGCGGCTCGAGGTCCTGTACGGCGGCGCGCTCGGCGCGCTCGTGACGCTCGTGGTCTTCCAGGTGCTGACGTGACGGGCCCGGAGCTCGTCGAGCGCGCGGAGGCGGCTGCCGCGAATGCATATGCGCCGTACTCGAAGTACCTCGTCGGGGCGTCGCTCCTGACGGCCGACGGCCGCGTCTTCGACGGGGTGAACGTCGAGAACGCCGCCTATCCGCTCGGCGTCTGCGCGGAGAAGTCCGCCATCGTCGCCGCCGCGACCGCCGGCGTCCGTCCGGGCGAGATCGACGCGATCGGCATCACGGCATCGCCGTGCGGCGGATGCCGCCAATGGCTGCACGAATGGCGTGTGGGGCGCGTGTGGTTCCGCCGCGCCGACGGCACGATCGCCGACTACGCGGCGGACGAGCTGCTCCCGGACACCTGGGATCTTCCCTCGTGAAGTCGGGCTTCGTCGCCATCGCCGGCCGGCCGAACGTCGGCAAGTCGACGCTCGTGAACGCCCTCTGCGGCGGCAAGGTCGCAATCGTCTCCGACAAGCCGCAGACGACGCGGCGGAGGATCTTCGGGATCGCGAACGGCGACGACTACCAGCTCGTGCTCGCCGACCTGCCCGGCTTCCAGCGTCCCCGCGACGCGCTCACCGAGCGGATGCAGCACACGGTCGACCGGTCGTTCGAGGAGGTCGACGTCGTCGTGTTCGTGCTCTCCGCACGCGAGCGGATCGGCGCCGGCGACCGTTTCATCGCCTCTCGGGTCTTCGCCCTCGAGGTGCCGGTCGTGATCGCCCTCAACAAGGTCGACCGCCTGAAGGCGGGGCACATCGCCGAGCAGATGAACGCAGCCGCGCGGCTGGGGAACTTCCACGCGCTCCATCCGGTGAGCGCGAAGACCGGTGACGGCATCGCCGAGCTGCGCACCGAGCTCGTCGGGCTCTTGCCGGAGGGGCCGCTCTACTTCCCGCGGGAGCAGCGGACGGATCTCACGGTCGAGGCGCAGATCGGCGAGCTGATTCGTGAAAAGGCGCTCTGGCTGACGCGCGACGAGATCCCCCATGCCATCTCCGTCGAGATCGAGGAGATCGGGGAGAAGGTGATTCGCGCGTTCCTGCTCGTCGAGACCGAGTCGCAGAAGCAGATCGTGGTCGGCAAGGGCGGCGGGATCGTCAAGGACATCGGCACGCGCGCCCGGCCGGAGATCGAGGCACTCGTCGGACATCAGGTCTTCCTCGAGCTCGTCGTCAAGGTGCGGCCGCGCTGGCGCGCCGACGAGTCGCAGCTCGACCGGCTCGGCGTCTAGCCGCAGGTTGCGCCGCCGTGGGCGGCGAGCCATGTCTTCAGCGCATTCACCTGCTGCACCGCCGCTGACAGCTCGGCGCGCACGGTTGCGCTCGCGGCCGCGTCGTGGACGAGGCTCGCATAGCCCGCTTCGCTCGCGGCCGTCTCGCTGTAGAGCATGAGATCGACGCCGGCCGCAAGGGCGCGGGCCGGCGCGTCCGGAACGTGCGCGACCGCCCCCGCGTCGAGCGCATCCGTCACGACGACGCCCTTGAAGCCGAGCGTGTCGCGCAGGAGGCCGGTGACGATCGCGTGCGAGAAGACGGCCTGCACGCCGCTCTGGTCCAGCGCCGGATACGACGCATTCGACACCATCACGAGCTTTGCTCCGGCTGCGATCGCGGCCTTGAACGGCGCGAGGCGCGCGGTGAGGAACGCAGCGTTGCGGCTGATCGTCACGGCTCGGTCGTCGGTGCTCGCCACAGCGCTTCCGAGCCCGGGGAAGTGCTTCACGGTCGCTGCCACGCCGCCCGCCTGGAGCCCGGTCACGAACGCGCTCGCCAGTTGAGCGACGCGCGAGGGGTCGCTTCCGAACGAACGCGTGCCGAGGAAGCTGCGCGGCGTCGAGATCGTGTCGGCGACGGGCGCGAAGTCGATGCCGACGCGGGCCTGCCGCAGCGCGGGTGCTGCTGCCGCCGCCTGCGCGTGCGCCTCGGTCGCCGTTCCCATCGCCGCCGCCGCGAGCGTGGGCGCCGCCCACGGCAGCCGTCGCACCGATCCGCCTTCCTGATCGACCCCGACGAGCAGCGGCGAGCCACGCCTACACGCGACCGCTTGCAGCCGGGCGACGGCCGCTGCGGTTGTCCGTGCGCTCGTCCAGCCGTTGCCGAGCAGGAGCACGCCGCCGACCTGGCCGGCTGCGACGCGTGCAAGCAACGACGGCGTCGGGGCGCCGCGCAGCGGCGCGATGATCACGGTTCCGCTGCGAGACGCTGCCGCAGGGACGGCCCAGACCGCCGCGAGAGCGACGGCGACGCTACGCGCGAGCCAGCGTCGGCGCCGCGGTGCCGGCGAAACGGTCTCCGGTCTCGTGGTCGAAATAGTGGAACCGAGAAGGATCGACCGAGAGGCGGAGCGGAGCACTCGGCCGCGCTGTGGTCGACGGAACCACGCGGGCGGTGAACAGTGTCCGCGACTCTCCGATGATCACTTCTTCCTCGTCCGTCTCGCGTGCGCCGCTCACGTCTACGGGCACGGCGTCGAGCGAGAAGATGACGTGCGTCTCCGCGCCGAGTTCCTCGACCACTTCGACCTCGACCTCGACCTGCGGCAGCGAGGGATCGGCGAACCCGGCGTCCTCGAACGCCTCCGGCCTGATCCCGACGACGACGCGGCCGTGCACGCCCTCCGGCACGGTGTGCGGTGCGACGGGCAGCGTGAAGCCCGCGAACGTCAGCACGCCGTCCGCGAGGTCGGCCTCGACGAGGTTCATGGCCGGCGAGCCGATGAACGCCGCCACGAAGAGGTTGGTCGGCCGGGCATAGAGGGCTTGCGGCGTATCCACTTGCTGAACGCGGCCGTCCCGGAGCACGGCCACGCGCTGTCCGAGCGTCATGGCCTCGACCTGGTCGTGCGTCACGTAGATCGTCGTGGTGCGCAGGCGCGAATGGAGGCTTGCGAGCGAGGCGCGCATGCTGACGCGCAGCTTCGCGTCCAGATTCGAGAGCGGTTCGTCCATCAGGAACGCTTTCGGCTCGCGCACGATCGCGCGCCCCATGGCGACGCGCTGGCGCTGGCCGCCTGACAGCGCCGCAGGCTTGCGGTCGAGCATGTCCTCCAGCCCGAGGAGCTTTGCCGCCCGCTCGACCCGCTGTGCGGCCTCCTTCTTCGGCGTCTTGCGCACCTTCAGGCCGTAGCCGAGGTTCTCGCGCACGCTCATGTGCGGGTAGAGGGCGTAGCTCTGGAACACCATTGCGACGTCGCGGGAGCGTGGGGGAAGCTCGGTCACGTCGCGCCCGTCGATGCTGATCGTGCCGCCGGTGGCGTCCTCCAGACCCGCGATCATGCGCAGAAGCGTGGACTTGCCACAGCCAGACGGACCCACGAGGACGAGGAACTCGCCGCTCTCGACCTCGAGCGAGATGTCGTCGACGGCGACGACGCCGCCGCTGAAGACCTTGCTGACCCGATCAAGCACGATCCCCGCCACAGGAATGCAGTCTATACCGGGGACCGGCGCGAAACGCAATGGCATTGACCAATTTCGGAACACTGGGCTATAGTGCGCCGGCCATGAGCGTGCCCAAGGTGACGAAGCAGAGCCACACACGCCAGCAGGTTTTCGACCTCATCCAGCAGCTCGGTGTCGGCGCCGCCATCCCGTCCGAACGGCAGCTCAGCGCCGACCTCGGCGTCTCGCGGCTGACCGTCCGCGCCGCGCTCGACGACCTCGCGCGCGAGGGCTATCTCGTCCGTCGCCGGGGCAGCGGGACCTACGTCCAGCAGCCGAAGATCTCCCAGGAGCTCACCATCACCTCGTTCAGCGAGGACATGCGCCGGCGCGGGATGGTTCCCGGAAGCCGCACGTTGTCCATGACGACGATCCTCGCCGGGGCGCAGCTGGGGCGGTTCCTGCAGGTGTCCCCGTCTGAGCCAATCCTTGTCATCAAGCGGCTTCGGCTCGCCGACGGCGAGACGATGGCGATCGAGACGCTCCATCTTCCGCAGGGGCTCGTGCCCGGTCTCAGCGCCAAGGATCTGACCGGATCGTTCTACGCCCTGCTCGAGAAGCGGTACGGCATCCACATCGCGACGGGCACCCAGGCGATCGAGCCGACGGTGACGAACGAGGAGGAGTCGGCCGCGCTCGGCGTCCCGCTCCACTCGCCGGCCTTCCTGTTCGAACGGACGAGCGTCGACGAGCGCGGCCGCACGGTCGAGTTCGTCCACTCGGTCTACCGGGGCGATCGCTACCGGATTGTGACCGAGCTGCAGCGGCCTCAGGGCTGAACTCGGGGCTAACCGGTCCGCTGTCGAAACTCGGGGTTGACACCGTTGGTCCGGTGTGCCAATGTCCGGGCGTGGCCAACTGGTATAGACCAATCGACGCACCGACCACCGTGTGCAGTCCCGCAGGCCACCGGGGCGCAGATGCGCCGGGCGTCGACGGCTCGAGGAGACTTGCATGAGACTACGAGTTGTCGTGGCGGCCGCTCTCGCCGTCGCGCTCGGCGTCATGGCGGCATCCGCCGGCGCGTCGAACGGGCACAAGCAGGCGAACAAGTTGACGGTCTGGCTTCAGGTCGACGCGCAGTCGGGTTGGCCCGACGTCGTCGCAGCAGCGAACCAGGCATTCCAGGCCCAGAACCCGGGCTGGACGGTCAGCGTGCAGTACCAGAACTGGGGCGATCATCTCCAGAAGTTCGACGCGACGATCGCCGGGAACGACACCCCTGACGTGATCGAGATGGGGAACACCGAGATGACTGCCTACATGTCGTCCGGAGCGTTCGCGGACATCACCGCCAGCAAGTCGCAGTTCCCCAACTCCGACCACTGGCTCGCGGGCCTCGCGAAGTCCGGTATGTACCAGGGCAAGCTGTACGGCGTGCCCTACTACGCCGGCTCGCGCGTCGTCACCTACCGCACCGACCTGTTCAAGAAGGCGGGCATCACGAAGCCGCCGACCAGTCTCGCGCAGTTCACGTCCGACCTCAAGAAGGTCGCCGCGATGGAGAAGGGCGTGAAGGGCTTCTCGGCCATGTACATGGCCGGCACCGATTGGTACAGCGCGCTCGACTGGGTCTTCGACTACGGCGGAACGATCGCCACCACGCACGCGCACAAGTGGGTGGGCGCGCTCAACTCGAAGCAGTCGATCGCCGGGCTCACCGCGTACAAGAACTTCTTCAGCGCGGTCGCTCCCAAGTCGGCGGCAACGCTCGACGAGGCCAATCCGGCGCCGTACACCGTGTTCTCGCAGGGGCTGGCCGGCGCGATTCTCGGCCCGGCGTGGTTCAGCTGCTGCACCGGCACGAAGTACAAGGCCGTCACGGGTCAGTTCGTGATGCCGAGCCACCTCGCCGGCAAGCCGATCCCCGGCTTCCTCGGCGGCTCGGACGTCGCCGTCCCCGCCCAGAGCGGGAACAAGGCGCAGGCCATTCAGTGGATCGCCGACTTCACCAGCACGGCGAACGAGCAGGCTCTGCAGAACAAGGGCAACATTCCGAACGCGACCAACCTGCTCGGCAACACCGTCAACGCCCGCGCGGCGGCGCAGAGCTGGTTCGTCCCGCAGGCGAAGCACTGGGTGGACGTCGAGAACGGGAACATCCTCAGGACGATGCTGGCGCAGATCCTCACCGGCAAGCTGTCGGTGAAGCAGGCAGCGACGACTGCCAGCGACAACATCGCGTACACGCTCAACCAGTCCTAGCCGGACGGCTGGGCTGAACGAGATGGCAAGCGCCGCCGAGACCACGCCAAAGTGGTCTCGGCGGCGCCGTTTCACGTGGCGGCACGTCGGCCAGGGCGCGGTTCCCTATGCGCTCGTCGCCCCCGTCGTCATCGTTATGGGGGCGATCCTCGGCTATCCGTTGTACAGCCTCGTGCGGATCGCGCTCGACCGCTACGGCCTCACGGAGCTGATCCAGCACAAGGGCGTCTACATCGGGCTGAAGAACTTCAGGAGCGTTCTCCACGACAGCGTCTTCTGGCACACGCTCGTCCGCACGATCGTGTTCGCGGCGACGAACGTCGGACTGACGATGGTCTTCGGGACCCTCCTCGCACTCTTGCTCGTCCGCATCTCGACCTGGGTCCGGCTGCTCCTCACCGCCGGGCTCGTGCTCGTGTGGTCGATGCCGCCGGTGGTCGCCGTTCAGGTCTGGAACTGGATGATCAACTCGCAGAACGGCGTCCTCAACTACATCCTCACCGAGCTCCACTTCGGCAACTACTTCCAGCACAACTGGATGGAGACGCCGTTCTCGCAGCTCGGCATGGTGACGACGCTCATCGTCTGGGGCGCGCTCCCCTTCGTCGTCATCACCATCTACGCGGCCCTCTCGCAGGTGCCGCGGGAGCTCGTCGAGGCGGCCGAGATCGACGGCGCCCGTTCGTGGCGCGTCTTCCTCGACGTGACGGTGCCCGTGATCACGCCCGTGCTGCTCATCCTCACGAGCCTCTCCATCCTCTGGGACTTCGGCGTCTTCACGCAGCCGTATTTGCTCATCGGGCAGCCGCACATCACCTCCGCGAACTACCTGATGGGCATCTATCTCTTCGAGCAGGGCTATGTGAACGCCAACTTCGGCCTGGGGGCCGCCATCTCCATCCTCATGCTCGTGATCGTGGCGGCGATGAGTGTCGTCTACGTGCGGCGGATGCTCCGGATCGGGGATGTGACGTGAGCGTCCGCAATGCCCGCCGCAACGCGTGGAATGTCGTCGGCGTCGCGATCTTCGTCGTCACGATCTTCCCGGTCTTCTGGATGGTCTCGACCGCCTTCAAGAGCGACGACCAGATCAACGCGCTGACGCCGACGTGGTTCCCGCTCCATCCGACCCTCAAGCACTTCCGCGACGCGCTGGCGAAGCCCTATTTCTGGGACGACGTGAAGAACAGCGTCATCGTCGTCCTCGTCACGGTCACGATCGCGATGGTGCTCGCCTTCCTCGCCGCGGTCGCGCTCTCGAAGTACAGGTTCACCGGCCGGAAGCTCTTCATCGTTCTCGTCATCGGCGTTCAGATGCTTCCCGGCGCCGGCCTGATCATCCCCCTCTACGTCGTGCTCGCCCGCTATCACGAGGTGAACACGCTCACCGGCGTCATCCTCGTCTACCTCACGGGCGTGCTCCCGTTCTCGGTCTGGACGCTGCGCGGCTTCATCCTCGGCATCCCGAAGGACCTGGAGGAGGCGGCGATGGTGGACGGCAGCACGCGCCTCGGCGCGTTTGCGCGGATCCTTCTGCCGCTCGTCGCCCCCGGGCTCGTCGCGACGTCGGTCTTCGCGTTCATCACCAGCTGGAACGAGTACATCTTCGCCCGGGTCCTGCTGAACGACGGCTCGAAGCAGACCATCACCGTCTGGCTCTCGTATTTCCTCGGCACGAGCCGGCAGACCGACTGGGGCGCGCTCATGGCCGCCTCGACCCTCACGGCGATTCCGGTCGTCGTCTTCTTCCTCCTCATCCAGCGCCGCATCGCTTTCGGGCTGACCGCAGGCGCAGTCCGAGGCTAAGTGGTATTGACCACTGAGCCGAGATGCGAAAGGATGCACGGGTGACCCTCCAACCGCGCGCGGCGAGCAGTGGCTGCTCGTACTTCGGAGTACGGGTCGTCCGCCACGTTCGGCGCGACATGGCCGATCTCGCCGCGCGCGGCTATACCGGGGTGTTGCACACGTTCTCCGAGAACGACCTCAACTACTACCGGGGGACGTTCGCGGAGATGGTGGCCGCCTCCCACGACGTCGGGCTGACCGTGCAGGTGAGCCCCTGGGGGCTCGGCCGCACCTTCGGCGGCGAGGCGGAGAGCCGGTGGGTCGCGTTCCATCCCGAGGAGTGCCAGGTGATGGACGACGACCGCCGCGTCGCCGCGGCGTGCTTGAACAGCCCGGCGTATCGCGCGTTCTGCCGGGAGTGGGCCGCGGCTGCGCTCGACGCCGGCGTCGACTCGATCTTCTGGGATGAGCCGGCCTGGGTCGTTCCACTCCATGTCGGCGTCGACGACGAGGCACGCTGGACGTGCCGCTGCGATCACTGCCGCGAGCGCTTCGGCGGCGATCTCCCGCGTGAGCAGACGCCGGAGGTGCGCGCGTTCCGCGAAGCGTCCGTGGTCGACTTCCTGCGCGAGGCGGTCGCCGACGTGGCCGCGCGCGGCGGCGACAACACGATCTGCCTCCTGCCGTCCACCGAGGGGACGCAAGGCATCTCCAACTGGGATGCCGTTGCCTCGCTCCCGGGACTGACGACGTTCGCGACCGATCCGTACTGGAAGCACTGGGGGGAACCGGCCGGTCCGTTCGTCCGACGCTTCGCGCGCCTGCTCGGCGAGACGTGCGCGCGGCACGGCGTCGGCGCGCAGTTGTGGGTGCCGAGCTTCGGGCTCACGCGCGACGAGATCCCCGAGCTCGAGGCCGCGATCGCGGCTGCGCGGGAGGAAGGCATCGACGATCTCTGGACCTGGGGCTACGAGGCGTGTGGCCACATGACCGCCATCGCGACTCCCGATGCGCCGCTCGTGTGGGAGGCGGTCACGACCGCACTCACGAGGGCGGCCGCACTGGAGGACCGGCCGACCCGCGCGCTCGTCGGTCTGATGAACGCCGCGGACGACGCGGTCGCCGATGCCGTGGCCGCCGCCGGGGACGAGCTCGCGACAGCGATCGACGCCATCGTCGAGCGACTCGGGCGCGGCGGCAGGCTCGTCTATGTCGGAGCAGGGACCTCGGGACGGCTCGCCGAGCTCGACGCGTTCGAGTGTGGCCCGACGTTCGGATCGCCGGCCGGCGAGGTCGTCGCGTTGGCCGTCGACGAGTTCGAAGCCGAGGACGACGCGGAGCTCGGCCGGCGGCTCGTCAACGAGGCGGGCGTCGGCGCAGACGACGCCGTCGTCGCAGTCAGTGCCAGCGGTTCGACGCCGTTCACTGTTGCGGCTCTCGGAGAGGCGCTCGCGCGCGGCGTGCTCGGCATCGCGGTTGTGTGCGCGCCGAACAGCCCCCTTGCTGCGGCGGCGGATCACGCTGTCGTCGCCGACGTCGGTCCGGAGCTCGTCAGTGGGTCGACGCGCCTGAAGGCCGGAACGGCGCAGAAGATGATCCTGAACGCGATCTCGACGGTGACGATGATCCGGCTCGGCCGGACGTACGCCGGCCTGATGGTCGGCGTGGTTCAGCACAACGAGAAGCTGCGCGAGCGCGCGCGACGCAACGTCGTGATCGCGAGCGGCGCACCCGAGGAAGCGGTCGACGCGGCATTGACCGAAGCGGGAGGCGATGCGCGCGTCGCGCTCGTCGCCTTGCTCGCCGGCGTCGACGCTGAGGACGCTCGCCGTCGGCTGGAGGGAGCGCGCGGTTCGGTCAGCGTCGCTCTCGGAGGCCGGCGATGAGGCTCGGCGTCGAAGCGGCGCTCGTTCGCGGCGAGCTCGTCGCCGGAGACGTCGACATCGAAGACGGAGTCGTCGTGGATGTCGGTCTCGCCGGGGGCACGCGCGGGCGCATCGCAGTGCCGGGCTTCGTCGACCTCCAGGTGAATGGATTCGGCGGCGTGGACTTCCTCGCCGCGGCGACCGAGGACTACCAGCGGGCCGGCGAGGCGCTGCTGCACACGGGCGTCACGGCCTACCAACCGACGTTCATCACGGCGGCCGAGGCCACGATCGTCGACGCACTGCGCGCGTTGCCCGTCAGCGGCGCGCGGCCTCGAATCCTCGGCGCGCATCTCGAAGGGCCGTTCCTCTCCCCGGAACGCCTCGGCACGCACCCGCAGTCGCATCGGCGCGATCCGGACCTCGACTTGCTCGAGCGGCTGCTCGAGCCCGGCGGCGTGACCGAGATGACACTCGCACCCGAGCTGCCCGGCGCGGACGCGATCATCCGCCGTCTGCTCGAACGCGGCGTCGTCGTCTCGGCGGGCCACACGAACGCGACCGCCGCGGAGGCGCACGACGCGTTCGACCTCGGCGTGTCGACGACGACGCACCTCTTCAACGCGATGCGGCCGTTTCGTTCGCGCGATCCCGGCATCGTCGGCGTTGCACTCACGCGGCGCGAGGTGTTCGTGCAGATGATCGTGGACGGCCACCATCTGGCCGACGAAACCGTGCGCCTCGTGTGGGCAGCCGCCGAAGGCCGGCTCGCGCTCGTCACCGATGCCACCGCCGGTGCCTCGAACGGTGGCGGCATCTACCAGCTCGGCGAGGTCGAGATCGAGGTCGCGGACGGCCCGCCGACGCGGGAGGACGGCGTCTTCGCCGGCACGGTGCTGACGATGATCGACGCGATCCGGAACGTGCATGCGCTCGGTATCCCGTTCGAGGACGCAATCGGGGCGGCGACCGCCGTGCCCGCGCGCATCCTCGGTCGCACGGACGTGGGCGTGCTCGAGCCCGGCGCCGCCGCCGACATCGTCGTCATCGACGACCGCCTCGACATCGTCCATGTGCTCTGCGCGGGAGAAGAGCGTGTCGTGGCTCGAGACTGAGCTGCGGGAGCAGCCGGCGGCGCTCGCGCGACTGCTCGACCAGCAGGGTGCCCGGGCTGCGGAGCTCGCCGCCGCGTTCCGCCGCGACGACGTTCGCTACGTGTTGATCGCGTCGCGCGGCAGCTCGTCGAATGCTGCGCGGTACGCGCAATACGTGCTTGGGCGCGCAAACCGCGTGCCGGTGATGTTCGCGACGCCGTCGCTGTACACGATCTACGAACAGCCGCCGCGACTCGACGGCGCGATCGTCATCGGGATCTCGCAATCGGGTGCGTCACCCGACGTGCGCGCGGTCCTGGCCGAGGCGCGCCGGCAAGGCCGGCCGACCATCGCGCTCACGAACGACCCGAGCTCGCCGCTCGCGAACGAGGCAGAACATGTGCTGCCGCTCGAGGCGGGCGAGGAGAAGGCGGTTGCTGCGACCAAGACGTACCTCAACTCGCTCGGTGCGATCGCCTTGATGTTCACGGCGATCAGCGACGACGCCTTCGCGCGCGCGGAGCTGGAACGCATGCCGGGCTTGCTCGAGGAGCAGATCGAGCTCTCGTCCGAACCTGTGCCTGCACTGGCCAGTTACATGGGCGTCGTCGGAGCGACGGTCGTCGCGCGCGGAGTCAACTACGGGACGGCCTTCGAGATCGCGCTGAAGATCCGCGAGCTGTCGGGTCTGATGGTCGAGGCGTATTCGCCGGCAGATCTCATGCACGGACCGATCGCCGCCATCCGCCCGGGCTGGCCCGTCGCCGTCGTCGCGCCCTCAGGCCCCGCGCACGAAAGCGTGGCCGAGCTCGTCCCCGCGCTCGTGGCACGGCAGGCGCGGCTGCTCGCAGTGTCAGACGTGCCCGAGCTGCTCGCGCATGCCGACACGGCGCTGCCGCTCGTCGCGGGGGTGCCCGAGTGGCTGAGCCCTCTGGTCGCGGTCGTCCCCGGTCAGGTGACGGCCATGCGCCTCGCACGGCTACGCGGCCTCGACGTGGACAACCCCGCCGGACTGCGCAAAGTGACGCTCACGCGCTGAGCGTCCGCTGCAGGACGATCAGGTCCTGCGTCGGGTTGCCGCGCGCTCCTTCCGGGTCGACCCGGACGACGTCGAAGCCGCGCGCGAACGTCTCGCGGAGATATGGCTCCGGGTGATACGCACTGCAGAGATTGCTGCCCGGCAGCTCGCCCCAGCGGACGACGAGCTCGCCGCGCTCGAACCGTTCGCGTTCGTCGCGCTCGAGCCGCGGCAAGTACGAGCGGCCATGCGTCGTGAGCAGGAGCCGTCCTTCCGGTCGCAGGACGCGCCGCAGTTCGTCGCGCCACGCGGTCTGCAGCTCTTCGGTCAGGTGGGTGAAGACCGAGAGGGCGTAGACGAGGTCGAAGCTCTCGTCCGCGTACGCGAGCGGCGGCGCAAGGCCGTTGCGGTCGAGCTCGGCGAAGGGCAGGTGGTCGCGGCACCATTCGACCGCGCCCGCGTCCCGGTCGCTTCCTGCTGCCGTTCCGTGGTGGTTCTGCCAATACCGCAGTACGCGTCCGCAGCCGCAGCCGAAGTCGAGCACCGCGTCGATCTCCTCCAGCGGGACGTTCGCCGCGATCGCGTCGTAGGCCGCGCGTCCGCTCCGGAGGAACCAGTCCGCGTCGGCGGTGCCGGCCACCCGGACCATCAAGCGCCGCGGCGGGAGTTGCGGGCCGTCCACGACCTGAACGCGCGTGGGGCGGAGCGCAACTGCCAGCTCGTACGCGCGGAACGCGGGGCCGAGAAGGCCTGTTCGTTGTGCAAGTCGGAGCAGTCGTCGCTTCACGGCGGGCTGACCGTACAGCGTCGAGCCTCGAGCGACGGGCTGGCCCTACACTGAGCGCGTGGCGCAGGCGCCCGCACTCCCGGCCGGTTTCGAGCTCCCGCTCGAGCCGCGACTGCCTCGCATCGGGTCAGTCGACGCGGTCGCGCTCGAGGAGCGCGCGGCCTCGCTCGCGAAGCGATCGATCAAGCGCGACGCAAAGGTGTTCGCGCTCCGGCTTGCGATCCGGACGACCGACCTGACAACGCTCGAGGGCGCGGACACGCCGGGCAAGGTCGCGGCGCTCTGCTCGAAGGCCATGCGGCCGGACCCGTCGGATCCCTCGATCCCGTCGTGCGCCGCCGTCTGCGTCTATCCGAATCTCGTTCCGACCGCGTGCGAGCGTCTCGACGGGAGTGGGGTGCACGTCGCCGCGGTAGCGACGGGGTTCCCGTCCGGCCAGTACCCGACGTCGATCAAGGTCGCGGACGTGCGCAGCGCGGTCGAGCTGGGAGCCGACGAGATCGACATGGTCATCGACCGCGGCGCATTTCTCTCCGGGCGATACGCAAAGGTGTATGACGAAGTCGTGCGCGTGAAGGAAGCGTGCGGCGACGCGCACCTGAAGGTCATTCTCGAGACCGGCGAGCTCGGCACGTACGACAACGTCCGCCGCGCGACGCTGCTCGCGATCGCCGGTGGCGCCGACTTCGTGAAGACGTCCACCGGCAAGATCTCGCCGGCGGCGACGCTTCCGGTCGCGCTCTGCATGCTCGAGGCGGTGCGCGACGTGTACTCGGAGACAGGACGGCGTGTCGGTTTCAAGGCGGCCGGCGGCATCCGCCAGGCGAAGCAGGCGGTGCAGCATCTCGTCATCGTGCACGAGACGCTCGGACCGGAGTGGCTGACGCCCGAGCTCTACCGCCTCGGAGCGTCGTCGCTGCTGAACGACATCCTCATGCAGCTGCGCAAGGAGAAGACCGGCGCCTACCAGAGCCCCGACTACTTCACCCTCGACTGACATGTGGACGAAGACTTCGCCTTCCGGCACGGAGCTGCGACCTCGCCGTAACGCTTGCCGGCCTACCGTTCTCCCCACCCAGAAGGGTGGGGGGATGGAGGTGGGAGCACGCTGCGTGCTCGAGGCCCCCGATGGCTGAGCTCGATCGCCCAGGCGGTAGCCCGGCCGTCCCGTCCGACTGGACGTACGCGCCCGCGCCCGAGTCGCGCGACGTCGTCCACTTGCGCGACCGGTACGGCCTCTTCATCGGCGGCGAGTGGCTCGAGCCGAGCGAGACGTACGAGACGATCTCGCCGGCGACCGAGGAGCCGCTCGCCGTCATCGGCCAGGCGAGCGTGGCGGACGTCGACCGCGCCGTCGTCGCTGCGCGCACGGCCTTCGCCGACGGCTGGTCGTCGCTGCCGGGATCGGAGCGGGCGAAGTACCTCTTCCGGATCGCGCGCATCCTCCAGGAGCGCGCGCGCGAGTTCGCCGTCCTGGAATCGCTGAACGGCGGCAAGCCGATCAAGGAGTCGCGCGACGTCGACCTACCGCTCGCGGCTGCGCACTTCTTCTATTACGCAGGGTGGGCGGACAAGCTCGAGTACGCATTCCCGAACCGGCGGCCGCGCCCGGTCGGCGTCGCAGGCCAGATCATCCCGTGGAACTTCCCGCTGCTCATGCTCGCGTGGAAGATCGCGCCTGCGCTTGCGTGCGGCAACACCGTCGTGCTGAAGCCGGCGGAGACGACGCCGCTGACGGCGCTCCTCTTCTGCGACGTGCTGCGCCAGGCGGAGCTGCCGGCAGGCGTGGTCAACATCGTCACCGGCGACGGCCGCACGGGAGCGGCGCTCGTCGAGCACGACGGCGTGGACAAGATCGCCTTCACCGGCTCGACGGACGTCGGAAAGGCGATTCAGCGCCGGCTCGCGGGCACGGGGAAGAAGCTCACGCTCGAACTCGGCGGCAAGGCGGCGAACATCGTCTTCGACGACTGTGCGCTCGACCAGGCGGTCGAGGGAATCGTCAACGGCATCTACTTCAACCAGGGGCACGTGTGCTGCGCCGGCTCGCGCTTGCTCGCGCAGGAGTCGATCTACGAGCCCCTTGTCGAGAAGCTGAAGCGCCGCCTCGAGACGCTGCGCGTCGGCGATCCGCTCGACAAGAACACCGACGTCGGCGCGATCAACTCGGCGATGCAGCTCGAGAAGATCCGCGAGCTCGTCGAGTCCGGCCGCGTGGAGGGCGCGGAGATCTATCAACCGCCGTGCCGTCTGCCGGAGAAGGGGTACTGGTTCGCGCCGACCGTGTTCACGAACGTTGCGCAGAGCTACCGCATCGCGCAGGAGGAGATCTTCGGGCCGGTGCTGTCGGTGCTCACGTTCCGCACTCCGGAGGAAGCCATCGAGAAGGCGAACAACTCGCCCTACGGCTTGAGCGCCGGCGTCTGGACGGAGAAGGGATCGCGGATCCTCTGGATGGCGCAGCGGCTGCGCGCAGGCGTCGTCTGGGCGAATACGTTCAACCGCTTCGACCCGAGCTCGCCGTTCGGCGGGTACAAGGAATCGGGCTTCGGCCGCGAAGGCGGCCTGCACGGGCTCGAGCCGTACCTGAGGTTCGACGAGTGACGCGCCTGCCGATCAAGAAGACGTACAAGCTGTTCGTCGGCGGCGCGTTCCCGCGCAGCGAATCCGGACGCACATACGAGGCCGAGGGCCAGAACGTCGCACGCGCATCGCGCAAGGACGTACGCGATGCCGTTCGCGCCGCGCGCGCTGCGCAGCCGGGATGGGCAGCGGCGACGGCGTACAACCGGGGTCAGGTGCTCTACCGGCTGGCGGAGATGGTCGAGGCGCGCATTCCCGAGTTCGCAGAGCTGTGCAGCGGCCGCGACGAAGTGGAGCGCTCGATCGACCGCGTGGTCTGGTACGCCGGCTGGGCGGACAAGCTCCCGCAGGTCCTCGGTGGCGCGAACCCCGTCGCAGGCCCGTACTTCAACTTCACCATTCCGGAGCCGACCGGCGTCGTCGCGGTCCTCGCACCGGACGACCCGCCGCTCCTCGGTCTCGTGACGCGTCTGCTGCCCCCGCTCGTGGGCGGCAACGCCGTCGTCGCCGTCGCCTCGGAACAGCGACCCCTCGCGGCGATCGAGCTTGCGGAGGCGATCGCAACGAGCGACCTTCCCGGCGGCGTCGTCAACCTGCTCACCGGCTTCCGCTCCGAGCTCGCTCCTGTCCTCGCCTCCCACATGGACGTGAACGCGCTCGACCTCGGCGCAGCCAACGGGGCAGCAGCAGAGCTCGAGCAGCTCGCCGCCGAGAACGTGAAGCGCGTCGTCCACGGCGGTGTCGATGTCCAGAGCCCGTGGGAGATCGCGAGCTTCCTGGAGCTGAAGACCGTGTGGCATCCGATCGGCCAATGACGGCTCGATACGCTAGGGGCGCAGGAATGGCGCAACGCCGCTTCAGTCACGCCATCGCCGAGGGCGACGGCATCTCCGTCATCGCCGCCGTCGAAGATCCGGACTCAGCACGCGCCGCGGAGGAGCAACGCGCAGAAGCGCTCGTCGTGCGCGGCGACCCAGGTGCCGTCCGCGAGGCGAGCTCCCTTCCGATCCTTTGGCGCGCCGACGTCTCGCTCGAGCGCGCGTCGGCGTCGGCAGACGCGTACTTGCTCGTGTTCGATGCGCTCGACGAGGACGACGGTCGGCTCGAGGCGCTCCATGCGCAGGCACTCGAGCTCGGGCTGGACTGCGCCGTCGAGGTCCGGGACGAGGAAGAGCTGGAGGAAGCCCTGGAGCGCGTCGACCCGGAGATCTTCTTGCTCTCGCCCGTCGAACGGGACGACGACGAGACGCCGCTCGAAGTCGTGCTGGAGATGCTCGCAGCCGTGCCTGCCGGGAAGCTCGCCATCGCCGATCTGCAGCTGACAAACCGCGAAGAGGTCCAGGAGCTGGAGCGCGCCGGATGCGACGCCGTCATCGTCAACGGTCACGACGTTTCGCCGCTCGTCGGCGGGCCACCGCCCGACGTATAGGGCGCTACGCTGTTCCACATGAGGGTGACCGCGGCCGCGGGTCTCGTCGCGCTGGCGCTGGGCGTTCTCGCGCAGGGCGCCGTAGGTGCGCCGAAGGCCGCCTGCCCGGCGAACTGGGCGCGGGGATGGCAGAAGCTCGCTGACAAGGTCGGGGCACCGGTCTATTGCCCCACGTGGATGCCCAATCCGCTCGACGCGCAGATCGGCGGCCAGTACCAAGACATCTATTCGATCGGGAAGGACCGCAGCTACCTCGTCAGCTTCCTCGAGCACGGCGACCTCGGGAGCGGCGACGTGCATGTGAACTTCCGCGGCTATCCGGGGCGCTCGAAGATCCCCACCTGCCCGGGACCGGTCGGTAACGCGACGGTTCCGTGCTTCGCGGACCCGGTCGGGCACGTGACCGCGAACGGAATCCGGGCAACCGTGTACCAGGTGAATCAGGGCGCCGATCAGTGGCATGTCCTGTTCCTGTGGCATCACAGCGGGACGATGTACACCGTCAGTCAGCATGTGATCGTCCCGTACGACAGCGCCACGCGGGTGAAGCAGAATCTTCGGCACCTGCTGAACAGCCTCGTGCTCGTGCAGCCCGCCCGTTGATGCGGATCACACGGCGCACCCTTCTCGGCGGTGCGGCGGCCGCAGCCGTCGCCGGCGGCGGAATCTACGAGCTCGTCGACCGGCTCGGGTCTGCGCCCGCACGGCCGCTCGCCGAGCCCGCCGGCATGCCCCTGGAGCAGCATCTCCTCGACCTCGCGACCACGCAGAGCGAGGGTGTCGAGGTCGTCGTTCCGCCGCTGCACAGCGTGGTCGTGACCGCGAACCTCGACAACCTCTCCGACCTGCGCGGCGCGCAGCGGCAGCTCGAAGACGTTCTTCGGCGCATCGACTCGACGTATGCGCTCACGCCCGCCGGACTCGGCGTGACAGTCGCATGGAGTCAGACGTACTTCGACACGTACGTCTCCACGCAGGCGAAGGCGCACCTTCCGTACGACCGACGTGCGCAGAAGTCGGTGCTGGTGCCGACGCGGCGATTCCCGAGCGACCCCGCCAACGCGATCCTCGAAGCCAACGACGTCGCCGTTCTTTTCCGCAGCGATCGCGTGGAGCACATCGAGGTCGCGCGGAACGAGATCTTCGACTTGCCGTTCCTCACCGTGACGAGCATCCGGCGCGGCTTCGCGGGCGGCGGCTTCGGCGGCGGCCAGAGCTTGCCCAAGAAGATGGCCGTCGCGGCAGGCGTTCCCGGCGCGGATCTCATCCCCGACGGGTCCGAGCTCTTCCTCGGTTTCACGTCGACGCAGAAAGCGGGCCTCGGCCCGGGGACGATCGCGAATCACGAGACGCTGGGGTACGTCGATCTTCGGTCCGGCTATTTCCGCAACGGCACGCACATGCACCTCTCGCACATCAGCGAGGACCTCGAGGCCTGGTATCTCAACTTCGACTTCGACGAGCGCGTGCTGACGGCGTTCCGGCCGGGCATGACGAACGTCCGGCAGGGAATGCAGACCGTTCCGCAAGGACCGGCCGCGGTCTCAGCCGAGGCGGAGCTCGTGCGCCAGTTCCACAAGACGGGGCGCTTCGGCCACAGCGCGTCCATCCAGGCGACGTCTCGTCTCCTGCAGGACACCATCGGTGAGGACGGCACGCACTACCCGAAGGGAACGGCGATTCCGCAGCGGGCGGACTTCAACACGCTCGACAATCCCTTCGCGTTCTCGGCCGACCCGAAAGGCGACGGCCTCAGCAACCAGCCCGCCGCCGGCGTGCATTTCGTCGTTTTCAACCCGTCCGGGGACGACTTCGAGCGGAACCGGCTGGCAATGGACGGCGTCTTCCCAGACGGGAAGAAGCTCCCGGTCCAGCCAAGGAACCGCGCGGCCGGCTTCAACTCCGTGCTCACGACGACGCACCGCCAGAACTTCCTCGTGCCCCCGCGTCGGCACCGCTCGCTCCCGCTCGTCGAGCTGTGACCTTAGAAGTGCGTCGCCGCCAGCAGCGCGAGCGTCAGTGACAACGGGACGAGCGCGAGGCCGAGCAGGCTGTAGCGAACGACGGAGGGCTTGGCCTCCGCTGCGCGTGCAACCTGGAGCCAGAGGACGGCAGAGAGCGATCCCGACACAGCGAGGTTCGGACCGAGATCCAGGCCGAGGAGGAGCGCGCGCGGGTGGGCGGGTGGATGGGCAGACAGGACCGAGGCCGCGGGCAGGTTGTTGATGAGGACGGCGGCTGCGACGCCGAGCCAGGCGGTCGTCCAACGTCCCGTGTGTGCAACGAGATGACCGAGGCCATGGATCGCACGGGCCAGTGTCCCGAGGAGGACGGCGACGCCGAGGACTCCGCCGAGTAGCAGCGGGTTCGCCGCGCGCACCGAGTCCCGCAGCGGGACTCGGCCTGCGAGGACGGTCGCTGCGCCGACCGCGAGCACGGGCAGCGCAGGCTGTGTCAGCACGAGCACGAGGACGACCGCGACGGCAACTGCCGACGAGCCGGCGCGCGGCCGGAACGGGGGACGCTCGATCGCGGGTGCGAGCGTCGGTCGCAGGTGGCGCCTGAAGACGACGCCGAGGAAGACGATCGTCACGGCCACCGCGACGACCCACGCCGGCCACAGGCGCGCGGCGAACGTCGATCCCGGCACGTGGTTGTTTGCGAGCACGATCAGGTTCGTGAGGTTGGAGCCGGGAAGGAGCAGCGATGCGGAGTTCGCCATGAACACCGCTCCATAGAGAAACGGCTCCTCGCCGAGGCCGCGATGCCGGGCCGCGTGGAGGAGCACTGGGGTGAGAAAGACAACCGCCGTGTCGAGGTTGAGAACAGCGGTGACCGCCGCCGTCACGAGCAGCAACGAGGCGAGAAGCGCCGGTCCTCCGCCCGGTGCCCGAGCCGCAACGGCCCCGAGCTCGGAGAAGAGCCCTTCGCGCGCGGCGGCGGCGCCGACGAGCAGCAGACCGGCGACGAGCGCGAACGCAGGCCACGCTTGCGAGAACGCCTCGTGCGCGTGTCCCCAGGTCACACGGGGTATTGCTACCCGAAGAAGGCTTGCGCCACTGCGTACCACGCCGGCGGCACGGTCTTCAGCTCCGCGGTCGCCTCGGCGAGCGGTACCGCGACGATGTCGTCGCCGCGGAGCGCGGCCATCGTCCCGAACTCGCCCGCGCGCGTCAGTTCCGCCGCCTTCAAGCCGAAGCGGGTGGCGAGCACGCGGTCGCGCGGCGTCGGGCTGCCACCGCGCTGCACGTGGCCGAGCACCGTCACCCGCGTCTCGAACCCTGTGCGCTGCTCGATCTCCCGGCCGAGCACCTCGCCGACGCCGCGGTTGCCGAGGACGACGTGGCCGAACTGGTCGACCTCGCCGCTGTCCTGCAGGCCCGGCAGCTCGCACCCCTCGGAGATGACGACGATGGAGAAGTTCTTCCCGCGCGCGTGGCGCTTGCGGATCGACTCCGTGACCTCGTCGAAGTCGACCGGTTGCTCGGGGATGAGGATCACGTCGGCGCCCCCGGCGATCCCGCTCATGACGGCGATCCAGCCCGCGTGGCGGCCCATCACCTCGACGACCATGACGCGGTTGTGCGACTCGGCGGTCGTGTGCAGCCGGTCGATCGCCTCGGTCGCGATCGTCACCGCGGTGTCGAAGCCGAACGTGTAGTCGGTGCCGGAGAGGTCGTTGTCGATCGTCTTGGGGACCCCGACGACGGGGAGCCCGTACTCGGTGAAGAGCCGCGACGCCACGCCGAGCGTGTCCTCGCCGCCGATCGCGACGAGCGCATCCAACTCGCGGTCGCGGAAGTTCTGGAGGACATTTTCGACGCCGCCGTCGAGCGTGAACGGGTTCGTACGGCTCGTGCCGATGATCGTCCCCCCGCGCGGGAGGATTCCCGACACCTCCTGCACGCCGAGGTCCTGGAAGCGGCCCTCGACGAGGCCGCGCCAGCCCTCGAGCACGGCGACGGCGTCCCAGCCCGCCTCGTCGGAGCTGCGGACGACGGCACGAATGACCGCGTTCAGGCCGGGACAGTCGCCCCCGCCGGTGAGCATGCCGACCGTCTTCGCCATGGCCCTAGTCATAGCCGCTTGGACCGGGCTCCGCGTCTGTAATCGACGGTTTGATGCGGCGGGTGGGACTCGAACCCACACGTCCCGAAGGACAATGGCTTTTGAGGCCATCGCGTCGACCAGTTGCGCCACCGCCGCGGGCGTCCAGCATTGTAGGCCCTGCCGAAAACGCGACCGACCAAGCTTGAAACCCGGGCAAGGGCGCGAAATACTCCCCCAACGCACGACCGAGGGCGGATAAGGCTCTTCCCGCGGCTGGAACACATCGGGTCGGACAATGGAGGAGGGAGCGTTGAGTAAGAAGCTTTCGCTGTTGGTGCTCGGCGTTGCGGCAGCCCTTGCCGTCGTCGTCGCCGGAACTACGGGCACTGCACGCAGCGCGACGGCCGGCGTGACACCGCTGCCGTCGTCGTCGTGCGGCCCCGTCGTCTACAAGGGGTCCGGTTCGCCGGACTTCGTCGTCGCGTCGGACCTGCCGCTGCAGGGTGCGATTCGCAAGCAGACCGTGCAGGTCTCACGCGCTGAGATCTGGGCGCTCGCGAACGCGGGCTGGAAGGCGGGCTCGTACAAGATCGGCTACCAGTCGTGTGACGACTCGACTGCGCAGACGGGCGGTTGGGACACGGCGAAGTGCGCTACGAACGCGCATCTCTACGCGAACAACAGATCCGTCATCGGCGTGCTCGGAACGTTCAACTCCGGGTGCGCGAAGATCGAGATCCCGGTGCTCAACCGCGACGCGCTGGCGATGGTCAGCCCCGCGAACACGAGCCCGGGCATCACCACCACCGGTCCGGGAGCGACTCCGGGTGAGCCGCAGAAGTACTACCCGACCGGGGTTCGCAACTACGCGCGCGTCGTGGCCAACGACCAGTTCCAGGGCCCGGCGGACGCGATGTTCACCAAGTCGCTCGGCGTGAAGAAGGTCTATGTGCTGAACGACAAGCAGACCTACGGGTACGGCGTCGCGCTCACGTACAAGAATGCGGCGATCAAGCTCGGTCTGAAGGTGACCGGCTTCCAGGGCTGGGATGCGAAGGCGTCGAGCTACGAGGCTCTCGCCACCCAGATCAAGAAGACCGGAGCCCAGGCGGTGTTCCTGGGTGGCATCGTGTGCAACAACGGCGCGAAGCTCATGCAGGACATCAAGGCCGTCGATCCTTCGATCAAGCTGCAGATGCCGGACGGCTTCAGCGATCCGAACGCGAACGGCGCGGTCGGCAACGGTGCGTACATCAGCGTTGCGGGGCAGCCGCCCACGAAGCTGACAGGAGCCGGTGCGACGTTCGTGAAGAGCTTCGGCAAGCAGATCGGCACGACGCCGAATCCGTACGCGGCCTACGGCGCCGAGTCGATGGACGTCATGCTGGGCGCGATCGCCAAGGGTGGCGGGCAGCGCTCGGCGACGTCGAAGAGCCTCTTCGGCCTCACGGTCACGAACGGCATCCTGGGCAACTTCACCATCAACGCCCAGGGTGACACCAGCGGCACCTCGATCACCATCTACAAGCAGCAGGGCAAGGCACTCAACCCGGTGACGACTCTCGTCCCACCGGCGAGCCTTGTGAAGTAGGCGGCTAGCACTCGTTCGAACCGACGCCGGGGGAGGTTGTGGCTCCCCCGGCGTCCCCATTCCGATGGCCACGCACGCCCATAGCGAAGTCCGGCCCCGGACCAGGCGTTCCCTGAGTCGGTATCTGATGCCGTTCTTCGCGACCCTGCTCGTCGGGATCCTGATCGCGTGGCTCGTCGTCAACTTCGTTCAGGGGCCGGCGTACTTCACGACGATCGCGTTCATCGGTCTCACGAACGGCGCCGTCTACGCGCTCGTCGCGCTCGGGTACACGCTCGTCTACGGCATCCTCGAGCTCATCAACTTCGCGCACGGCGACGTCTTCATGCTCGGCGGGATGTTCTCCGCAACCATGATCGTCTCGGTTTTCGGCCTGAAGCCGCATGGGTCGATCGGCACGCTCGTAGTGGCCATCGTCGGCTCGCTGCTCGTCGCGATGGCCGCGTGCGGCGTCCTCAACGCGACGATCGAGCGCATCGCCTACCGGCCGTTGCGGGGAGCGCCGCGACTCGCCCCGCTCATCACCGCGATCGGGATGTCGTTCATCCTCGAGAACATCGCCATCGCATGGAAAGGCCCCGGGTACACCGCGGTGCCGAGCGTCCTTCCGACCAGTGCCGTGTTCTCGTTCTCAGGCATCACGTACACGTGGGAGAAGCTCATCGTGGTGCTGATCACCGTGCCGGTCCTCCTGCTGCTCGTGTGGCTCGTGCAGAAGACGCGGCAGGGCAAGGCGATGCGCGCGACCGCACAGGACCGCGACGCCGCCGCGATGATGGGGATCGACGTGAACCGGACGATCTCGTTCACGTTCCTCCTCGCCGGCGGCCTCGCAGGCGCGGGCGGCCTCGTCTACGCGCTCTACTTCGGGCAGATTCGATACGACACCGGCTTCCAGCTCGGGCTGATCGCGTTCACCGCCGCCGTCTTCGGTGGGATCGGCAACCTTCCCGGCGCCGTTCTCGGCGCCCTCGTCATCGGCTTCATCCAGGCGTTCAACGAAGGGCTGACCTGGCACTCGCCCGGCTCCGACTGGACCGAGTCGATCGTCTTCTCGATCCTTATCCTCGTGCTCGTGTTCCGGCCGGAAGGGTTGCTCGGCGAACGCACACCAGAAGGCACCTGACGATGCTCAGGCGCGCCAACGCAGAAATCTCGGCTCTGTGGTGGAGGCTCCTCGGGCTCGGCGGGCTCGACCGTGCACGCTGGCAACGGCTGCCGCGCCTCACCAGGCGCGCGACGAAGACGTTCGCCTGGGTCGCGATCGGGTTGCTGCTCGTCGGGTTTCTCGGCGTGTGGAAGTGGTCCGCGCTCCCGATGGCCGCCGTCGTGCTGCTCCTCGTCATCCCACGCTACGACCGGGTCACAGTCGGCGGCCGGCGTGTCGGCCGTTTCATCATCCCGTTGGCGGTTCTCGCGATCGCCGTGACCTATCCCATCTGGGCGAGCTCGAACGGCACCGTGAATCCGGGCCTTCCGCAGCTTCCGATCTTCGGGACGTTCCCGCAGATGAGCACGATGGTCGGGATGGCCGTCTTCGTGATGATGGCCCTCGGTCTCAACTTCGTGGTCGGTTACGCGGGCCTCCTCGATCTCGGATATGTCGCGTTCTACGCGATGGGGTCGTACACCGCCGGTTGGTTCGCGTCCTCGCAGTTTGCGCACCAGAACCTCTTCATCGGCGCGATCGGTGTGACGCCGGGCCTCACCGGCTTCCACTTCTCGATCTGGCTCGTGCTGTTGATGGCGGGCATCGCGACGGCGATCATCGGCGTGCTCATCGGCCTGCCGACGCTACGCCTGCGCGGCGACTATCTCGCAATCGTCACGCTGGGATTCGGCGAGATCATGCCGCAGATCGCGCGCAACGGTGACAACCTGTTCGGCACCGGGTTCAACCTCACGAATGGTACGGGCGGCATCACGCCGATCGACCCGCCCGGGTTCGGGAACTGGCTGCACCACCACGTCGGCCTCCCGGCGAACTACCTGACGCTCGGGACGAACTCCGATCGTGCGTTCTTCTGGACGGCGCTCATCCTTGTCCTCCTCACGGTCTTCGTCAGCTCGCGGCTGCGCGACTCGCGTCTCGGCCGCGCGTGGATCGCGATCCGTGAGGACGAGGTCGCCGCGTCCGCGATGGGTATTCCGTTGATGCGGACGAAGACGTGGGCGTATGCGACAGGCGCCTTCTTCGGCGGCGTCGCCGGCGCGTACTACGCCGCGTACAACTCCGGCGCGTTCCCCGACCAGTTCTTCTTCAACATCTCCGTGTTCATCCTCTGCATGGTCATTCTCGGCGGGATGGGCAACATCTGGGGCGTCATCTTCGGCGCATGCTTCCTCGAGTATCTCGACCTCGAGGGACTGAACAACGTCGGCGCCTGGCTCAACGGGCACTTTGGTCCCGGCGGCTCGGACTTCTCGCTCTGGCACAAGACGCTCGACGTGCCGCTATACGAGTTCGGGATCTACGGCGTGATCATCGTCGTGGTCATGCTCTTCCGCCCGCAAGGCCTCATCCCGAGCTCGCGCCGCGCTGCGGAGTTCGAAGAGGGCGTGCACGACCAGCCCCTCTACGACGTCGAGGCCGTCTGATGGCCGACGCGCTTCTCGAGACGGTCTCGCTGCGCAAGGAGTTCGGTGGCCTCGTGGCGGTCGACGACGTCGACTTCGTCGTGCCGGCCGGAGCGATCGTCAGCCTCATCGGGCCGAACGGCGCCGGCAAGACGACGTTCTTCAACATGCTGACCGGCGTCTACAAGCCGACCGTGGGACGCGTCGTCTTCGAGGGCCGTGACATGACAGGAAAGCCGCCGCACGCATTCACGCATCGCGGGATCGGGCGCACGTTCCAGAACATCCGGCTCTTCCAGAACATGACGGCTCTCGAGAACGTCCTCGTCGGCATGCACACGCGGATCAAAGGCAACCTGTTCGAGGCCATCGCACGCACGCCGCGCATCCGCCGCGAGGAGGAGCGCGCACGCGGACACGCGCGCGAGCTGCTCGAGTACTCCGGTCTGCAGCGCAAGGATGGAGTCGTAGGCCGCAACCTCTCCTACGGCGATCAGCGCCGCCTCGAGGTTGCGCGCGCGCTCGCGACCGAGCCGAAGCTGCTACTCCTCGACGAGCCGACGGCCGGGATGAACCCGCAGGAGACGGCGGAGTTCACGTCGTTCGTCTCGCGGCTGCGTGAGGACCGCGGGCTGACCGTTCTCCTCATCGAGCACGACATGCGTGTGGTCATGGGCGTCTCCGACCGCGTCACCGTCCTCGACTACGGTGAAAAGATCGCCGAGGGGACGCCGTCCGAGATCCAGAAGAACGACCGCGTCATCGAGGCGTACCTCGGCAGCGCGGCGGTGAGTCTCAAGTGAGCACACAGCCGGCCACGCTGCTCGAACTGAAGGGCGTGGAAACGTACTACGGCTCCATCCAGGCGTTGAAGGGGATCTCCATCGACGTGCGCGAGGGTGAGATCGTCACGCTCATCGGCGCCAACGGCGCGGGCAAGTCGACGACGCTTCGGTCGATCAACGGGCTGAACCATCCGCGCAAGGGAACGATTTCGTTCCAGGGTCGCGACATCACGCACGACGCGCCGCACTCGATCGTCAAGAGAGGCATCGCGCAGTCGCCGGAAGGCCGCAAGCTCTTCCCGCGCATGAGCGTGACCGAGAACCTCGAGATGGGCGCGTTCCAGCGTTCCGACCGCGGCGCAATTCGAGAGGACATGGAGCGCGTCTTCACGCTCTTCCCGCGCCTGGCCGAACGGCGGACGCAGAAGGCGGGGACGATGTCCGGCGGCGAGCAGCAGATGTGCGCCATCGGGCGCGCGCTCATGGCGAGGCCGACGCTCCTCATGCTCGACGAGCCGTCGATGGGCCTGGCACCGATCTTCGTCGAGCGCATCTTCGAGACGATCGTCGAGGTCAACAAGCAGGGGACGTCGATCCTCCTCGTCGAGCAGAACGCGCTGATGGCGCTGCATGTCGCAAATCGCGGCTACGTCCTCGAGACGGGAACAGTCGCACTCGCCGACGACGCGAAGGCGCTCGCGCAGAACCCGCAGGTCCGCAAGACGTATCTCGGCGAGACCTAGGCTCTGCCGACGCGGATCGGGAAGTACGGCGGGCTGAGGAGGAATCCGATGCGCGGCGTGCCGCTCGTACGTCCACGGGCGAGGTCGAGCGCGGCGCTGATGCCGTGCACCGGAACGAAGCCGAGCTGGCGGACGGCGCTGGCGTCGGCCGCGCCGGCGACGAGGACCGCGCCGAGCCGGCCGAGCGCCGGCTGGCACGCGTTCCAGTCGCGAAACGGCAACAGCGGGTGCACGGTGCGGCCGCTGCGATAGTCCGCAATGCCTCGCTGATTGCACGCAGCGGCGCGTTCGGCGTCTGCGAGCATCTCCGGGTCGCGGCCGATGCGCGCCGCATGGAAGAACGGGCGATACGGCGTCTGTGTCGGGTGCGCGAACGTGCGCGTAAAACGGTGGGTGAGAATCGCCGTGCCGCCGTCGACCACCGGAAACGCATCCCGCCACAGGCGCAACGCGAGGCCCAGGCCGAGATACGCCGCCAGCAACGGGTTCGGCCCTTCCCGCGGCAGGTATGGCGTTGTTCCCGGCACGCCGATGACGATCGCGTCGAGCGGGCCGTCGAGCTCTGCGCGCCGAAGCTCGACAGCGCGCAGGAGCGCTTCGGCGTGCGCGACGGACGGCGGTCCCGCGAACGCCGCTGCGGCGGTCACCTCGGTCTGGAGCGTGTGCAGAATCTCGCGCCGCGCACGGTCGGGCAGCGCGGCGAAGACATGGCGGAGCGGCGATCCCGCCACGCGGTCGATCGCCTCCGGGTCGTACGGATAGCCGCGGAGCGCGCCGGACGTGCGCGGATGGTTGAGCACGAGCGATACGCCGATCACCGGCAGCCGACGGGCGAGCGCCCGCTCGAGCGCGACGCCGAGGTGCCAACCCTGCGACGCGCTCGTCTCGAGAAGCGAATACGCGCCTGCAGCACGTTGTCCGTGCGCATCCGCCGCTCCGAGCAGCGCGGCAGGGCCGCCGTGCAGCACCGTCTCGGCGGCGCTCACGACGAGGACGAGCTCCGTCTCGACGAGCGCACGATTCACCCGAAGCGCCGGGTGAGACGAGTCGTCGAGCATGGCGAGCTCGGGGTCCTCGGCGTCGTGGATGACGACGTGACCGTGGAAGCGGCGGGCGAGGTCGCGCGTGACGAATCCTTCGAGCTCGCGCTGCGTCGTCCGCCGGGCAAGGCCGCATGCGACGAGGATGGTCTGGTAGCCGCTCGGGATTCCGAGCCGCTCGAGCTCGTCGATCACCGCGCCGATCGCGAGCTGGCGCGGATCCGCCGCGCTACCGGGGATCGGCAGTGCGGGCGGTTCGATGACGATCGTCGCTCTTCCGCGTCGGCGCACGAGCGCTTCGAGCGGCTCTCCTTCGAGCGGGAAGCGGAGGGCGTCGCGCACCGCGGCGCCGACGTCCGCGACGCCCGCGCCCGGCGCCGGCGGCCGCAGGACGATCGCGTCGTCCGGGGCGGCCGCGATGACGAGCTTCGTGCCTGCGAGTAACGGGATCCGGGGCATCGGCGGGGGACTCTAGACTCGACGTATGTCGCCCAAGACCCTCACGGGGCTCGAGCTGGAGCTGGACGACGGCCCCGCGCACGAGTCCGACCTCTTTCTCGTCGACGGCAACAATCTCGCGTACAGGGCCTTCTTCGCGCTACCCGAGGAGCTCGCGACGACCGAGGGCTTCCCGACGAATGCGCTGCTCGGGTTCACGAACATGCTGTTCAAGCTCCTGAGCGACTACAAGCCGAAGGGCGTCGCGGTCGCGTGGGACACGCGGCCGGTCCACCGCGCCGCCGTCGCCGAGGCCGCCGACGTCGTCTACAAAGAGGGACGACGGCCGATGGCGGACCTCTTGCGGGAGCAGTTCCCGTTCTTCCGGCCGATCGTCGAGGCCTTCGGATATCGCAACCTCGAGTTCGAGGGGTGGGAGGCAGACGACGTGATTGCGACGCTCGCGACGCGCGCCGACGAGGCGGGCGTGCGCACATGCGTCGTGTCGACAGATCGCGACGCGTTCCAGCTCGTGTCCGACAACGTGTGCCTGATGATGACGCCGCGCGGTGTCAGCGATGTGCAGGTCTACACACCCGAACGCGTTGAGGCGCGCTACGGCATCAGGCCCGATCAGATCCCCGACTTCATCGGGCTCAAGGGCGACACGTCCGACAACATTCCGGGCGTCCCGGGAATCGGCGACAAGACCGCAGGCCAGCTCGTCGCGCAGTACGCGTCGCTCGAGGGCGTCTACGAGCATCTCGACGAGCTCTCGCCCGGACGGCGGAAGAACCTGACCGAGCACGAGGACGACGCGCGCACGTCGAAGGAGCTCGCGACGATGCGCCGCGACCTGGAGCTCGATTGCAATCCGGCCGAGCTCGTTCTCGCCCCGCCCGACCGGTCGCAGCTGCGCGAGATGTTCCGGCGCTTCGAGTTCCGCGGCCTGCTCAACCGCATCGACACCCTGGACGAAGCAGTTCCAGCAGCCGTACGGGTCGTTTCAGGCACGAGCGTTTCCTGGGAGACAGTCGACGCGCTCCCGAGCCTCACAGGCTCGATATCCGTTGCGGTCGGAGGCGACCGCGTTGCCGTCGCCCGTGAGGGTGAACCCGTGCTCGTCGCCCCGCTTCCTGCCGATCTCGCCGTTGCGCTCCGTGACACGGTTGTCACAGCCCACGACTACAAAGCCCTTCCGCAGCTGACGCAGCTTCCTGCCGAGGACACGCTCATTGCCGCCTACCTCATCGAGCCCGGTCGGCCCGGATACGAGCTCGACGATCTCGCCGCCGAGTACGGCGTGGAGGCGATCCCCGAGCCGGCGGCCGAGGAGGAGACGGCTGCGCTCGTGCGGAGCGCAGAAGTTCCGCGCCGGCTTGCGCCGCTCCTCCGGGCGCGGCTGCGCGAGCGTGGCAGCGAGGAGCTGTACGACCGGATCGAGCTGCCGCTCACGGCGGTCCTCGCGGCGATGGAGGACGCGGGCGTCAAGATCGACACGTATCGCATGGGCGAGATCACCGCCCGGCTCTCCGACCGGGTCGAGGAGCTCGAGTCGCGTGCGTACGAGCTTGCGGGCGAGGAGTTCATGCTCGGGTCGACGCAGCAGGTCGCGCGCGTGCTCTTCGACGAGCTGAAGCTGACGCCGGGGCGCAAGGGCAAGACGGGCTATTCGACCGACACGCGCGTGCTGCGCACCATCCGGGACGAGCATCCGATCGTCGAGGTGATCGAGGACTGGCGCGAGCTCACGAAGCTCGTCAACACGTACCTCGGCCCGCTGCCCACGCTGATCGGTGCCGACGGCCGCTTGCACACGCACTTCAACCAGGCGGTGGCCGCGACCGGCCGGCTCTCCACCTCGAACCCCAACCTCCAGGCGATCCCCATCCGCACGGAGCTCGGCCGGGAGATTCGCAGCGCGTTCGTCGCCGAGCCCGGACACCGGCTCGTGTCGGCGGACTACTCGCAGGTCGAGCTGCGGATCCTCGCGCACGTGTCGGGGGAGCCGAAGCTGCGCGAAGCGTTTGCGCGCGGCGAGGACATCCATGCGGCGACAGCGGCCGAGGTACTCGGCAAGGACCAGGCGACACTGACGAAGGACGAGCGCAACATCGCGAAGATGGTGAACTTCGGGATCATCTACGGCATCTCTGCGTTCGGTCTGTCGGAGAACCTCGAGATTCCGCGGGACGAGGCGCAGACGTACATCGACACGTATCTCGCGCGCTTCCCGCTCGTGCAGGACTTCATCCAGCGGACGATCGAGCAGGCCGAACGCGACGGCTATGTGACGACGCTGCTCGGCAGACGACGTCCGGTCCCGGAGATCCGCGCGTCGAACCGTCAGACGCGAGGGCTCGGCGAGCGCCTGGCGGTCAACTCGGTCATGCAAGGGACCGCGGCCGACATCATCAAGATCGCGATGGTGAACATCCACCGCCGGCTGCGCGACGAAGGCCGCAGCTCGCGCCTCGTCCTGCAGGTCCACGACGAGCTGCTCGTCGAGGCGCCGGACGCGGAGGTCTCGACGATCAAGGAGCTCGTGCGCAAGGAGATGTGCGACGCCTACCCGCTCGACCCGCCGCTTGCCGTCGATGTCGGCGCCGGCGACAACTGGCGCGAGGCCAAGGACTAGGGCGCGTTCCGTAACCGGGCCCGGCACAAGTGCTGTCGGGCGTTGCAGGTGTTTCGTCCGACACAGCCACGTCTGGGGCCAGGCCCTGTTACGTCGGTGTCACGACATCGTCAGAAGGCCTCGGGCACGGAATCAGGGACAAGACCGAGGCCTTGGCGGAGCTCCTCGATCAGCTGCTGCGCCTCGTCCAGCAGCCGCGCCAGCGCGTCGAGCTCCTCGCGCGGCACCTCGACCGTGACCCGAACCGGCGAACGGGCGCTCGACGACAGCGCCAGCGACTCCTGGCCGTCGCGCGCGAGCGCGGTGAGGTCGAGGTACTCGTCGCGGCCGAGACGCGCGCCCGCCGCGAAGCGCGCATCCGCGGCTCGAAGCCGCCCTGCCAGGACGGCCGGGTAGTGGCCGGGCACGTGCACGGTGGCCTCTCCGCCGCGCAGTCCGACCGCGACCGACCAGCCCCGGTAGCCCTCGCCGGCGTCGTGTCGCAAGACGGCGACGGACACCGATTCCGTGTCTCCGATCGGATAGCGCTCGTCCACTCGGCTCCAGCGTATCCGTGTTGCAACACCTAACAAGGGAGGGCCGAAGGCGTCTACAAGGCTAGGGCTATACTGCCCGCCTTCTATGGCAAACGACACGATCAGCGACCCGCGGCTCGAAGAAGGCGTCTGGACGACCGGTCCCGACGGCGAGCTGATTCCCGATTACGAGTCGACCTTCCCGACCATCAACGAGGGCGAGGTCGTGAACGGCACCGTCGTCCGTGTTGACAAGGACGAGGTGCTCGTCGATATCGGTTACAAGTCGGAAGGCGTCATACCGGTCAGCGAGCTCTCCATCCGCCGGTCGGTGAATCCGGCCGACGAGGTGTCGGTCGGCGACGAGATCGCCGCGCTCGTGATGACGAAGGAGGACGCCGAAGGGCGCCTGATCCTGTCGAAGAAGCGCGCGCGCTTCGAGATCGCCTGGAAGGCGATCGAGGCAGCGTACGAGCAGGGCCAGCCGGTCAACGGCCGCGTCATCGAGGTCGTCAAGGGCGGCCTCATCCTCGATCTCGGCGTGCGCGGGTTCCTGCCCGCCTCGCTCGTCGACATCCGCCGCGTGCAGGATCTCGACGAGTATCTCGGGCAAGAGCTTCGCTGCAAGGTGATCGAGCTCAACCGCTCTCGCAACAACGTCGTGCTGTCGCGCCGCGCCGTCCTCGAGGACGAGCGCAAGGACATGCGGCAGGCGATCCTCGACCGGCTCAACCCGGGCGACGTCGTCGAGGGGACGATCTCGAACATCGTCGACTTCGGCGCGTTCGTCGACCTCGAGGGGATGGACGGCCTCATCCACATCTCCGAGCTGTCGTGGAGCCACGTCAACCATCCGTCCGAGGTGCTCGAGATCGGCCAGAAGGTCGAGGTCAAGGTGCTCGACATCGACCGCGACCGCCAGCGGATCTCCCTCGGGCTCAAGCAGACGCAGACCGACCCATGGCAGCAGGTGCTCGAGAGCTACCAGGAGGGAGACGTCGTCGAGGGCAAGGTGACGAAGGTGGTCACGTTCGGCGCGTTCGTCGAGATCCTCCCGGGCGTCGAGGGCCTCGTGCACATCTCCGAGCTCGCGCAGCACCACGTCGAGAATCCGCGCGAGGTCGTGTCGCAGGGCGACACCGTCAAGGTCCGCATTCTCGAGGTCGACGCGGAACGGCGGCGGCTGTCGCTGTCGCTGAAGCGCGTCGAGGACGGCATGCCCCTCCAGCCGAAGCCCGGCGAAGAGGCCGCTCCGCCGGCGATCGATCTCTCCGAGGACGTCTTCACGGACGAGGCGGCTGCGGTCGAGGCGCCGGAAGAGCCGGCCGCCGTCGAGGCGCCGCAAGAGCCGGCCGCCGTCGAGGCGGCGGATGAGACGGCTGTCCCCGAGGCATCGGCAGAGCCGGCCGAGGCCGACTCGGAAGCCGAGCCCTCCGCCGAATAGTGGCCCGGCGGCCGCTCGCGGTCGCGATCACCGGCGGCATCGCGGCAGGGAAGAGCGAGGCGCTCGCGGCGTTCTCGCGGCACGGCGCCGCCACGCTGTCCGCCGACGAGATCGTGCACGACCTGCTTGCCGACGACGCGGAGGTTCGCGCGGCGATCCGGGAGCGCTGGGGCGACGCTGCGCTCGACGACCGCGGCCGGATCGGCGAGATCGTCTTCCGCGACCGCGCCGAGCTCGACTGGCTCGAGCAACTGCTCCATCCGAAGACGCGGGCGGCGGCCGACGCCTGGCTCGCGTCCGTCGACGCGCCGCTCGCTGTGGTCGAGGTGCCGTTGCTGTACGAGACCGGGGGCGAGAGCCGGTTCGACGCCGTGGTGGTCGTCACTGCCCCGCCCGACGTGCGGGAGGAGCGGCGAGCGGGGCTCGCCGAGCGTGAAGCGCGGCTCCTGCCGGACGACGAGAAGGTTCGACGCGCGGATTACGCGTTCGTGAACGACGGGTCGCTCGCGGATCTCGACGCGTTCGTCGGGAAGGTCTTCGAGGCACTGTGCGTGCGCTGAGGCGGCTCACACTTGCAGGCGCCGTCGCCGCCGCCGCCATCGGCGCGTTTCTCTATCTCCAGCGAACGGAACCGCCGTGGTGGGCGCGCCTGTGGTTCCCGCTGCGGTATGCATCGATCGTCCGCGGCCACGCTGCGAACTACCACCTCAATCCCGCGCTGCTCGCGGCCGTGATCGAGGAGGAGAGCAAGTTCAACGCCGACGCGCGCTCACCCACCGGCGCGCTCGGCCTCATGCAGCTCCAGCCGACCACGGCGAAAGGCATCGCCACCTACACGGGCGGCTCGCGCTTCGTCGTCTCCGATCTCTACAAGCCGGAGATCAACGTCAGCTACGGCGCCTGGTACCTCAGGCACCTGCTCGACAAGTACCACGGCGACGAGCGCACGGCGCTGGCGGCGTACAACGCGGGGCAGGAGAACGTCGACCGCTGGCTCGCAAAACGCGAGCCGGTGCAGTTCCCGGAGACGCGCGCGTACGTCTCGCGGGTCGAGCGCCTGAAGGGCATTTACCGCCGCACGTACCCGAGCCAGCTGGGTTTGAAGGGGTAGCCGTCGTTACCCTGTGTCTCCGATGGCCGAGCTGAAGACTTCCGTCGATTACCGCCCGACCGGCGATCAGCCGCGGGCGATCGGCGAGCTCTCGGCCGGGCTTCGAGCAGGCGAGCGGTTCCAGACGCTCATCGGCGCGACCGGCACCGGCAAGACTGCGACGATGGCGTGGACGATCGAGGAGGTCGGGAGGCCGGCCCTCGTCATCGCCCACAACAAGACCCTGGCGGCACAACTCTGCAACGAGTTCCGGGAGTTCTTCCCGGCCAACTCGGTGGACTACTTCGTGTCGTACTACGACTACTACCAGCCCGAGGCATACGTCCCGCAGGCCGACCTCTACATCGAGAAGGACTCGTCGAGGAACGACGACATCGACCGGCTGCGCCACTCCGCCACGTCGAATCTCCTCTCCCGACGCGACGTCGTCATCGTCGCCTCGGTGTCGTGCATCTACGGCCTCGGCTCGCCCGAGGAGTACAAGGAGCGAGTCGTCTTCGTGAACGTCGGCGAGGAGCAGGACCGCGATCTCATGTTGCGGAAGCTCATCGACATCCAGTACGTCCGCAACGACACCCTGCTCGGTCGCGGGAAGTTCCGCGTGAAGGGGGACGTGGTCGAGATCCAGCCGGCGTACTCGGAGACCGCGTACCGCATTTCGTTCTTCGGCGACGAGGTCGAGCAGATCTCGCACTTCGATCCGTTGACGGGCGAGGTGCTCTCGCGTTACGACACGATCACCATCTTTCCCGCGACGCAGTACGTCACGTCGAAGCCGACGATCGACCGCGCGCTCGGCGAGATCCGGCAGGAGCTCGAGGAGCAGGTCAGCGCGTTCGAAGCGGAAGGGAAGATGCTCGAGGCGCACCGGATCCGGCAGCGCACCGAGTACGACCTCGAGATGATGAAGGAGCTCGGGTTCTGCAACGGGATCGAAAACTACTCACGGATCCTCGACGGTCGGCCGCCCGGGTCCGCGCCGCACACGCTGCTCGATTATTTCCCGTCCGACTTCGTCGTGTTCATCGACGAGTCGCACCAGACCGTCCCACAGGTCGGCGGGATGTACGAGGGCGACCGCTCGCGGAAACAGACGCTGGTCGACTTCGGCTTCCGCCTCCCGTCCGCGCTCGACAACCGGCCGCTGCGGTTCGACGAGTTCCTGGCCAAGGTCCCCCAGATGGTCTTCGTGTCCGCGACTCCGGGGCCGTACGAGCAGCGTCACTCGACGAAGGTCGCGGAGCAACTGATCCGGCCGACGGGCGTCGTCGATCCCGACGTCGAGCTCCGCCCGACACGGAACCAGATCGACGATCTCCTCGGCGAGATCCGCCAGCGCGAGGCGGTGGGAGAGAGGACGCTCGTCACGACCCTCACCAAGAAGATGGCCGAAGACCTCACGGACTACCTGCTCGAATCGGGCGTGAAGGCCCGCTACCTCCACTCCGAGATCGACACGCTCGAGCGCATCCAGATCGTGCGGGAGCTGCGGCTGGGCGAGTACGACGTCCTCGTCGGCGTCAACCTCCTGCGCGAAGGACTGGATCTTCCGGAGGTGTCGCTCGTCGCGATTCTCGACGCGGACAAGGAGGGATTCCTCCGCGGCCGGACGTCCCTGATCCAGACGATCGGGCGCGCTGCGCGCAACATCCACGGCAAGGTGCTCATGTACGCCGACAAGCAGACGGAGGCGATCAAGGAGTCGATCGACGAGACGAACCGCCGGCGCGCGATCCAGCTCGCCTACAACGAGGAGCACGGGATCACACCGACGACGATCACGAAGACCGTCTCCGACATCGCCGAGTTTCTCACGCTCGACTCGCCGCACGTTCCGGCACGGCGCCGGCGTGGCGCGAAGAAGATCGAGGGCATGGATCGCAGCGAGCTCGAGAAGCTCGTGGTCACGCTCGAGGAGGAGATGCTCGTCGCGGCCGAGGAGCTCAGGTTCGAGTACGCCGCAAAGCTGCGCGACGAGATCAAGGATCTTCGGCGCGAGCTGCTGGCGGTCGAGGCGACGGCGTGATTCTCGGCGCCGTCACCGCCGGCACCGTCGTCGGAGTCCTCATCTCGGCATTCGTCACCGGCGGCCTCGCCCGCCTGGCAGTGCCGGGCCCGGACCCGATGCCCATCTGGCTCACGATCCTCGTCGGCCTCGGCGGCTCGCTCGGCGGGGGCGGCATCGCCTACGCGGCGGGCTCACGCAACCCGTACGTCATCAGCACGGTCGGGTTCGCGGTCGCGATCGCGCTCGTCGTGGCGTACAGGCGGTTCGTGCAGCGGCGGCCGGCCATCGGCCGGGATGCATATCGCTTCCCCGAGCGCGGTATCGGCGTCGACACCTATCGAGAGCGGCTCAATCGCGCGGGCATCGACCCCGACCGCATCGGAGCCGCGGTACCGCCGTTCGCAGCGGCCCCGCAACAGCCGTCCGCGACTCCCACCGCCACCGCCGGCGAGACGCCGACGGAGAACCCGGCCCACTTCATCCGCCTGCTCGACGAACTGCACGACGCGGGCGTGCTCGACGACGACGAATACAACGCCGCGCGGACGCGGCTGCTCGAGAGTCTGCGAAGCTAGGAGGACGCCATGGTCCTTTGGTACATCGTCGCGCTCGTCGTCGAAGCCCTGATCGTCGGTGGCCTCGCGCGGCTCGCGCTTCCCGGCCCGGACCCGATGAGCATCCCGATGACGATCGCTCTCGGAATCGCCGGGACGTTCCTCGGCGGGATCGTCGCCTATCTGTTCCTCGGCCACGCCGGCGGCCTGATCTTCGCCCTGCTCGGCTCGACGCTGTTGCTGTATCTGCACCGCCGCTTCGTCCAGCACCGCCCGATCACCGGGCCCGGCGCGAAGCGACCTCCGTCCTAGCCGCTGAAGGTTCGACGTGCCGTCAGGGCCCAGTCGTCTCCGTCCCAGATGTGCGTCTCGACCGTGAGCACATCGGCGTCGATCTCGTAGACCTGGAGACCACGCGCCTCGCCGAGTCGTCGCGGTCGCGGCCGGCCGAGGCCGGGGGCGATCGAGACGACGACCGCGCGCGCGTCACCGGTGAGGACCTCGAACTCGTGGCGCTCGCTCACCGCCGCCTGGTGGATGTGGCCGGCGACGATGAGATCCGCGCCGGCCGTGACGAGCTCGCTCAGCACGTGATCCCGGCGCGCGAGCGGGCGCTTGCGGGCGGCGCGCCACGGCGCTCCGATCATGTGGTGATGGAGCGCAACGACGCGATACGCGCCGGGCGTCGCCTGTTCCAGCCGCGCCGCTGCGCCGCGCAGCTGCGCATCGCTGAGGCTGCCGCCCTGGTGACGGTACGGCCGTGCCGAGTTGAGTCCGACGACATGGAGCGACGGCGACGCGTACGTCGGCTCTGTCGTCTCCCAGGCACGCTCGAACTCCCGCCACGGCGCCGTGAACCGCGCCGGGAACGTGTACGGGAGATCGTGGTTTCCGGGGACGGCGACCACCGGCGCGCCGAGGGACTGCAGCAGACTGCGGGCGCGCTCGTGCTGGTCTCGGCGGCCCCGGTTCGTGAGGTCGCCGGACGCGACGAGCACGTCGGGCCGCAGCTCTCCGGCGAGCCGGATGAGCGCTGCCTCGACCTGCGGGTCTTCACGCGTACCGACGTGGAGGTCGGAAACATGCAGGATGCGTGCGGCCACGGGCGAATGAGCGTATTCCAGACAGGTGTCAGACACCAATCCCGTGTCCGACACCTGCGAGCATTACCATTCCGGTATGAGCGACGAGTCGGCCGAAGTCTTCGACGACCTCTACCTCGGCTTGCGGGCCGGCGGTGCGCTGCGCAAACAGCGGCGCGGCGAACCGCTGACCACCGAGGAGGAGGAAGCGCTCGGCCGCTGGCAGCGCCTCTCGACGGTGCGCAAGGCGATCGCCATCGGCGGCTTCGCCGTCGGGACCTTCGGGCTCGGCTTCACCCTCGGCGGCCTCGTCTTCGGCCGCTGGCGCAAGCCGGCGTAGGCCTGGCTACGCCTCGACGTCCTTCGCCGGGAACAGCAACGGTGGCACGTTCTCGTTCGCGGGATCGTTCCCGCGCAGCACGACGTTGACGAGCGTGGAGAGCACTGCGGCGATCGGGATTGCGAGCAGGACGTAGAAGCCCCCGAACAGGATCCCGATCGCCGTCACCGAGACGAGCACGACGAGCGGCGAGAGTCCGACCGCGTGCCCGAGCACACGGGGGGCGACGAAGAGATCCTCGAGCTGCCGCAGGACGAGAACGGCAATGCCGGCGCCGAGCGCCGTCTGCCAGTCGACGGTGAAACCGACGCCGACGGCGACGATCCCGATGATGAGCGGACCGACGATCGGGACGATCTCGAAGACGCCTGCCGCGGCGCCGATCAGCAGCCAGTACGGCTCGCCGTCGAGCCAGAACGCGAGGGAGAGGACGACGGCGACGAGCGTGATGAGCAGGAGCTCGCCGCGCACGAATGCGCCGAGCTTGTCGTCGATGAGCAGCCACGTGTCCCGCGTCACGCGTCGGTGCCGCCGCGGGATGAGCGACTGCACGAGGCCGATCGTGCGGTCGCGTTCGAAGATCCAGTACGCGCCGACCGCGAACATGAAGAAGATGCCGATGATGACCTCGAACGCGGTCTTCGTCGCGGAGACGACGGGGTGGAAGACGTCTCCGACGGACGGCAGCTTCTTCAGCCGCTTCTGGATCGCGACGAGGATCTCGTGCTTGATCCCGGTCGAGTGATTCGCCTGGTGCTGGAGCTGGCTCGACGTGGTCGGGACGGTCCCGACCGCCTGCTCGACCTGCGCGAGCGCGCGCGGGACGAGGAGCCAGAGCACGAGCGCGAGCAGACCGAGCAGCGCGACATAGTGCACGAGCACGCCCGCACCACGCGGAATCCGCGCCCTGGTGTGGAGCCAGTCGACCCCGGGGCGCATCGCCGCCGCGACGATGAACCCGAGGAAGACGAGAGCGATGACCGCCTTGATCTTCCAGAGGGCGAGCGCCGCGACGACGATCGAAAGGGCGACCAAGGTCGCGATCGCTGCCCGCCGTGCTGTCCCACCCATCGCGAGGGGTTTGTCGCCTTGCGGCGAATGACGCAAACCCATGCCTGCAGATGAATCCGAACGGATCTACGTCGATGCGCGCCGGCACGGCGTCGTTCTCGTCCGGCCGCTCGGCCGCGCGCTCCTGATCTCCCTCCTCGGGGCGATCGCCTTTCTCGGAGGCTGGCCGGTGTCCGCCGCCGGCGCGGCGCTGCTCTGCCTCGCCGCCGTGGGCGCCGTCGCGGCCGTCTGGCGCTTCGACCGCACCCGCGTCGTCCTGACCGGGGAGAAGCTCTTCGTCGTGCACGGCACCCTTCGACGCCGCGCCGCAGCTGTCCGCCTGGAGAAGATCCAGACCGTCGAGGTGGAGCAGACGCTCCTCGGCCGCCTGCTCGGCTACGGCACGCTCGTCGCCGGAGACCTCGAGATCAGCTGCGTCGCGAGACCCGCGGATGTGCAGGGCTTTCTCAGCAAAGCTTTATCCGGGACCTGATTTCGCCGAATACCTTGGCAGAGTGCTTCGCCTGGAGCGTCATCGCCTTGGTCCGCGGATCTTCGTCTGCGGCCTCCGCGTACACGAGTTCGCGCTCGGGTTCGCCGTGCTCGGCGCCCTGCTCATCGGCGGCCTCACCGAAGCCTGGGATCTGAGCCGGGCGACCATGGGGGCGACCGCAGCCGGGTCGTGGCTCGTGATCAAGGACTGGCGCGACCTGTTCCCGTCGACGCGGAACACCGCCTCCTGGAGCTTGCTGCCGCACCGCGTTCCGAAGGACTAGAGACCCCTTCCGAACACACGTTCGGTGCAGTACAATGGCCCTTCCATGGCTGCCGATGAGTTGGTCGTCCACGGCGCCCGCGAGCACAACCTCAAGGACATCACCGTCCGCTTGCCGCGGAACCGCCTGATCTGCATCACCGGGCTTTCCGGGTCCGGCAAGTCGAGCCTTGCCTTCGACACGATCTATGCGGAGGGGCAGCGCCGCTACGTCGAGTCGCTCTCCGCGTACGCGCGCCAGTTCCTCCAGATGATGGAGAAGCCGGACGTCGACCACATCGACGGCCTCAGCCCGGCGATCTCGATCGACCAGAAGACGACGTCGCGCAACCCGCGCTCGACGGTGGGGACCGTCACCGAGATCTACGACTATCTCCGCCTGCTGTACGCGCGCGTCGGGCGGCCGCACTGCCCCATCTGCGGCAAGCCGATCGCGGGCCAGTCCATCGACTCGATCGTCGAGCAGGTCCTGCAGCTCGAGGAGGGAACGCGCTTCACCGTGAACGCGCCGGTCGTGCGCGACCGCAAGGGCGAGTACAAGGACGTCTTCGAGGAGCTGCTGCGCGAGGGCTTCACCCGCGTGAAAGTGGACGGCGAGCAGTACGTGCTCGAGGACGGCGTGCCGCCGCTCGACAAGAAGTTCAAGCACACGATCGAGGTCGTCGTCGACCGGCTCGTCATGAAGGGCGAGGGCGATCTCCGTCTGCGGCTCACTCAGTCGATCGAGACGGCCGCCGGCCTCGCCGAGGGCATCGTTCTCATCGACCCGCTGGACGGCGGCGAGCCGATGCTCTTCTCCGAGAACTTCGCGTGCCCCGATCACGGCGTCTCGCTGGCGGAGCTACAGCCGCGCGTCTTCTCGTTCAACGCACCGCACGGCGCCTGCCCACGCTGCACCGGGCTCGGCTCACAGCAGGAGATCGACCCCGATCTGCTCGTGCCGGATCCGTCGCTCTCGATCGACGACGGCGCGCTCGTCCCGTGGTCGGTCGGAGGGTCGTCCGGCTTCTACGAGGCCGTGAGCCAGGCGATCGCCGACCGGTACGAGATCGATACGTCGAAGCCGTGGTCGGAGCTCACCGAGGAGCAGCAGAACCGGTTCCTCTACGGCACCGACGGCGAGCGCGTGTACGTGCAGTACCGCAACCGCATGGGCCGGCGCCGTCAGTACATGCTCGCCTTCGACGGCATCGTCTCCAGCCTTCAGCGCCGGTACAAGGAGACGGACTCCTCACAGCAGCGCGAGCGGATCGAGGAGTACATGTCGCTGCGGCCGTGCCCCGTGTGCAAGGGCGCGCGGCTGAAGCCGGAGGTGCTCGCGGTCACGGTCGGCGCGCGCTCGATCCACGAGTTCACGAAGATGTCCGTGTCGGCGGCGCTCAGCTTCCTCGACGAGCTCGGCCTGACGGAGACGGAAAAGCTCATCGGCCACCGCATCGTCAAGGAGATCCGCGAGCGGCTCACGTTCCTCGACGACGTCGGTGTCGGCTACCTCACGCTCGACCGCGCGGCCGCCACGTTGTCGGGCGGCGAGGCGCAGCGATTGCGGCTGGCGACGCAGATCGGCTCACAGCTCGTCGGCGTCCTGTACATCCTCGACGAACCGTCGATCGGCCTTCACCAGCGCGACAACGCGCGCCTCATCGGCACGCTCGAGCGGCTGCGCGACATCGGGAACACCGTTGTGGTCGTCGAGCACGACGAGGAGATGATGCGACGTGCCGACTGGCTCGTGGACATGGGGCCGGGAGCCGGCTTGCACGGGGGCGAGGTCGTCGCAGAAGGCCCGGCGGCAAAAGTGGCGCGCAACCGCCGCTCGACGACGGGGCAGTTCCTCGCGCACACGCGGGCGATCGCGATCCCGGAGCGACGCAGCGAGGACCGCGGCAGTTTCGTCGTGCGCGGCGCTTCGCAGCACAACCTCAAGAACATCGACGTCGAGTTCCCGCTGGGCAAGTTCGTCTGCATCACCGGCGTCTCCGGCTCGGGGAAGTCGACGCTCGTGAACGAGATCGTCTACAAGTCGCTCGCCAACCGGCTCAACCGCGCGCGAGTCAAGCCGGGTGCGCACACGGGAGTGGAGGGCATCGACGCCTTCGACAAGGTGATCGAGATCGACCAGCGGCCGATCGGGCGCACGCCGCGCTCGAACCCGGCGACGTACACGGATCTGTTCACGCACATCCGTGAGCTGTACTCCCTCACGCCCGAGGCGAAGGTGCGCGGCTACAAGCCGGGACGTTTCTCGTTCAACGTGCGTGGTGGACGGTGCGAAACGTGCAAGGGCGACGGCCAGATCAAGATCGAGATGCACTTCCTGCCCGACGTCTACGTGTTGTGCGAGACGTGCAAGGGCGCGAGATACAACCGCGAGACGCTCGAGGTGCGCTTCAAGAACAAGTCGATCTCCGACATCCTCGACATGTCGGTCGAAGAGGCGCTGGAGTTCTTCGCCAAGATCCCGAAGATCCGACGGCGGCTGCAAACGCTGCACGATGTCGGGCTCGACTACATCAAGCTCGGCCAGTCGGCGACGACGCTGTCGGGCGGTGAGGCGCAGCGCGTCAAGCTTGCCGCCGAGCTGTCCAAGGTCGCCACCGGGAAGACGCTCTACATCCTCGACGAACCGACGACGGGCCTCCACTTCGCGGACATCGAGAAGCTGCTCGAGACGCTGCAGCGACTCGTCGACGCCGGCAACACGATGATCGTCATCGAGCACAACCTCGACGTGATCAAGCAATCCGACTGGATCGTCGACCTCGGCCCCGAGGGTGGCGAGGCGGGCGGCGAGATCGTCGCCGTCGGCACGCCGGAGGAGGTCGCCGAGGTCGAAGGCAGCTTCACCGGCCAGTTTCTCCGGCATGTGCTGCCGGCGACTGCCGTCGCCGCTTAGAGGCTCTCACACAATGAGCGTTGTGTCGCCCGGCCACACTCGGCGGCGCGCTGCCGCGTCCTCAGTCGGCCCGATAGTGCAACTATCGGGCCTCCCTGCATCCTTGCATCGCACTCGCCGATTGCGCCCGGATCGACGAACATCATTATGTGAGAGCCTCTTAGAGCTCGTCACAGAATGAGTTCTGCAGCCTCCTGAAGCAGACGATGCAGCAGCCGAGCGCGAGGAAGGCTTCGTGGATTTCGTGTCGGCGGTCGTAGCGGACGAGTAATCGCTTG
>DATKQT010000039.1:0-4071 GCA_035532535.1 Gaiellaceae bacterium | reverse complement strand
CCTCGCTGATGTTTACGACTACCTCTACCTACTCGATTGGTTCTCTGGCCAGGGGTGGGCGATACATCGCGTGAGCGCTGACAGTCGCAAAGCCTACGACCTGTCCGATTCGGATCGCCGAAGGTGAGCTAGCGCGAGGATGTCCACGGTTAGCGGCTTGTGCGAACCCGTCGTCTCGCAACCTCGCACCAATCTCGCACGCGCTAGCAAAGAGCGAACTCTGCAAACGGCAGCGGACGTGAAAGTGCCGTTGAGCAGGGAGTTTCTAGTGGGCGCGGCTGGGATCGAACCAGCGACCCCTCGCGTGTGAAGCGAGTGCTCTCCCGCTGAGCTACGCGCCCGGGACGCCGAGTTTAGCGTGGACGCGGCGCCCGCTTCCGTGGTGACGGAGCGCGCCGAAGACGCCCACGCAGACTGCGGCGGCGAGCACGAACGGGATCCAGTCTCCCGTAGCGCCCGCGATTGCTCCGCCCGCAGCGGGCCCGATCACGGCGCCGCCGGCCCACGCGACGTTCATCAATCCGAAGGCCATCCCCTGCGCCAGGCCGACCTCCTCGGCGCCGTCGGCGAGGAGTGCGAAGGCGGTCGTGAACAGCACGCCGTAGAAGATCGCCGCGACGACGATGACCGGCGCATACGCAGCAGGTCGCGATCCGAGTGCGAGCGTGAGCGACGCCGCCGCCGCGCCGACGAGCGCGATACGCGTCGGGCGCAGCGGTCCGCTGCGGTCGCTCATTCGGCCCGCGAACGGCGCCTGGACGGTCTCGAGCGCGGCGGCGGTCAGCCACACGCCGCCGATCGCCGCCGCTCCCCACCCGGCTGCAGCGAGATGGAGCGGCGTGAGCACGCCGAGGACGCCGAACAGAAGTGACCCGAGCGACATCAGGACGAGCCCCGACACGAACGTTGCGTTCCGCAGAGCACGCTTGACCGCGGCGAGTGAGGGCTGCTCCGTCGGCGCGGGCTCGATCCGCAACGCCCAGACGCCGAGGACGACCGAGGTGGCCGCGAGCACGGAGAACACGACGCTGCGCCCGGCAAGCGCTGCCGCGGCGCCGACGACCGGGCCGAACATCGCGCCGAACGTCGCCGAGCCCATCGCCGTGCCCATCATCTGGCCGCGACGCTCACGCGGCACCACCGCAAGCAGCCACGCGAACGCGCCCGCCCACGTGAAGCCGCTGCCGCCGCCCTGGAGCAGACGAGCGGCGAACAGCGACCAGAAGTTGCCGGCGAACGCGAAGCCGAGGCTCGCGAGCCCGACGAGCGTCAGTCCGATCAACACGGCGCGTCGCGCGCCGAGCCGCGTGGCCGTGATTCCTCCTGCGAGCCCGGCAACGAGCGCGCCTCCCGCGTAGGCAGCGACGAGGACACCCGCGCGCGACTTCGACAGCCCGAACTCGTGGGCGAAGTGCGGCAGGAGCGGCGTGAGCGTCGCGTACAGCATCGTGTCCACGAAGACGAGGGCGGCGCAGAGGAAGACGAGACGGCGCATCGACCCGAGGCTATCTACCCTGCGCGATGTGACGATCCGCCGCCGTCGCGCCGTACAAGAGGGCGTGAACGCGGCTTCGACCTCGCTCGACGGTCCGACGGCTTTTGCCGCGCGGACGACCTTCGCCGAGGTCGTGGCCGAGCAGCTGGACGCCGTGTACGGATACCTCGTCTACCTGACCGGCGACCGCGCGGCTGCCGAGGACCTCGCGGCGGAGACGTTCGAGAAGGCGTTCCGCACGTGGCGCCGGTACGACCCGCGCCGGAGCTCGCCGCGCACGTGGCTGTGCAAGATCGCGCACAACGTCGCGATCGACTGGTTCCGCGCCGAGGCGCGCCGTCGCCGGCGCGAGGACACCTACGCGCAAGGGCAGGATCTCGTCGACGAGCTCGGCGACGGGCTGCCGGGTCCGATGGAGCAGGCGCTGCGTGAGCTCTCTCCCGCCGAGCGCGAGGTCGTGGCGCTGCGCGTCCTGCTCGAGCTGGACGGGCCGAGCGCGGCGCGCGTGCTCGGGATCAGCCAGACCGCCTGTTCGACGCGGCTGAGCCGCGCACTGAAACGACTGGAAGAAAGGTTGGGCGATGTCCGCGAATGACATGACCGTCGGGACGCTGCTGCGCGCACACGCGCCGCACGCGCCCCAGTCGCTGCGCACGCAGGTGCTCGCGCTCGAGCCGCGGAGGTCGCCGTCGCGGAAGCTCGTGCTCGTCCTCGCCGCCGCGCTCGCGCTTGCAGTGGCCGCGGCGATCGTGCACGGGCTCGTCTCGTCCGGGCCGAATCGCCAGAGCGCAGCGCTCTACCGCAATACTCCCTCGACCCGCAAGACTCCCTGGTCCGCGCACGCGCTCGCGCCGCCTTCGGTCGCGGGCGCCCCTTCGCTCGCGGGCGGCACCGGCGCGGCGCAGGCGCACGGCGCAGTCCCGTCCGTAGGCGGCGCGGCGACGCGACTCCAGCGCACCGAGGTGACGCTCGAGGTTCGCGTCAAGGACGTTGCGTCCGCCACGACCCGTGGAACGCAGATCGCGACCGCGCTCGGCGGCTACGCCCAATCGGTGAACTACAGCTCCAGTGGCTCGGCGTTCCTCGAGTTGCGCGTCCCGGTGCAGAACGTGAGGTCTGCGATCTCGCGCCTGACGGCGCTCGGCACGATCGTCATGCAGAACCTGTCCGTCACCGATCTCGAACACGACCTCCAGGCCGAGTCGACGCAGATCGCGCAGCTGCGGCGCACGATCGCGGCGCTCGAAACGGCACTGAAGAGCCCGTCGCTGCCGGACGCGCAACGTGTCATCCTGCAGATCCGGCTCGCCAACGCGAAGCGCGCGCTCTCGCAGCGCCTGCGCGCGCGCATCGGGACGATCGCCGCCGGTGAGAACGCCACCATCTCGCTCACGCTCATGACGAAGGCCGCGGCCGTCCCCGTCCCGCACCACCGCGGCCGGCTCGGCCGGATGGTGCACTCGGCAATCGGCTTCCTCGGCCTCGAAGGGACGATCGTGCTCTACGCACTGATCGTCCTCAGCCCGATCGCCCTCGTCGCCGCGCTCCTCTGGAGCCTGCGCGAGGCACGCCGCCGCCGGGACGAACGCCTTGTGATGGAATAGCGCCCGTGCTGCTCGCGGCTCTCTCCACCGGCCACAAGATCGGCCTCGCCGTCGTCGCGGTCGTGTTCATCTCGTTCGCGCTGACGTCGTCGTTCCTCGCCCCGCGCCGCCGGCCGGACTTCCCCGGCAAGAACGGGCTCAGCGTCTTCATCATCGCGTGCGTCTTCCTCTTCGCGTCCATGATCAGCGCCGTTGTCATCTTCGATGTCGAAAGTCCGGCGAAGGGCGCGTCGACGACCGTCTCGGGCGTCACCGTGCAGGCGACGGAGGTGGAGTACAAGATCACGCTCTCGACGCACGAGGTGCACCACGGCGTCGTCACGTTCGTCGTGAAGAACGCCGGAAAGATCCCGCACAACCTGACCGTTCAGGGCGGGAAACACACGGCCTACATCGCGCCCGGCAAGACCGTGGAGCTCACCGTCACGCTGAAGAAGGGCTCGTACACCCTGTATTGCAGCGTGCCCGGTCACCGCCAGCTCGGCATGGTGACCAAGCTGACGGCGACCTAGGCGTCGCTTGCGGAACGGAGAGGGCGGGATTTGAACCCGCGACGCACCTTTCAGCACGTACGCGATTTCCAGTCGCGCTCCTTAGACCACTCGGACACCTCTCCCTGTGAAACTGGCGGAGGGGGAGGGATTTGAACCCTCGATCCGCCTAACGACGGATAACGGTTTTCGAGACCGCCGCATTCGACCGCTCTGCCACCCCTCCAGCGGAGAAGGAGGGATTCGAACCCTCGATGGAGCCATTCAGCCCCATAACGCCTTAGCAGGGCGCCGCCTTCAGCCACTCGGCCACTTCTCCGGGACGCCACAGGTTACCCAGCTAGTCGTGGATGCGGGCGATCAGCTCGCGCCGCCGCATGACCCGCATCGCCGAGCCGGCGAGGCGCACCTCGTAGCCTCCGTCCGCCGGGAAGAGCACCTTGTCTCCGGGCGCGACGCCGTCCGCCTCGGCGCCGACGGC
>DATKQT010000038.1:0-40267 GCA_035532535.1 Gaiellaceae bacterium | reverse complement strand
TCCCAAGAGTCCACATCGACGGAAGGGTTTGGCACCTCGATGTCGGCTCGTCGCATCCTGGGGCTGTAGCAGGTCCCAAGGGTTGGGCTGTTCGCCCATTAAAGCGGTACGCGAGCTGGGTTCAGAACGTCGTGAGACAGTAGACCATTGCTGTCTATAAATCTGGCCAAATGCTGGAAACTCCGTAGCATCCCGCGCTACTCATCGTTAGCGTCCGGTCGGACGTTTACGATAGTGACAACGTGACGGGTGCGGACAATCAGCAGGAAAGGCTGGATAGCTACATCGCGGGTTACGTCGACGGAGAAGGAAGCTTCTCGGTCTCGGTGCAACGCAGTTCGACTTGTCGCGTCGGATTTCAGTTGGTTCCAGAGTTCCATGTCAGCCAGAACGGTGACAGGGCTCAGGTGCTCGAGCTGATTCGGCGCCGCTTCGACTGCGGTTACATCAAGCCCAACAGTCGGCGGGATCGAGCACTTGTTTTCGTCGTGCGCAAGCGCGTCGACCTGCTCGATCGCGTCGTTCCGTTCTTCGAGCGCAACCCCATGCTCTCGAGCAAGCAGGCGGACTTCGAGAAGTTCGCGCTGATTGTTCGGGAGCTCGCTCTCGGCCACCACCGCACGTCCGCCGGCTTCCGGCGGCTTCTCGAGACGGCGACCTCCATGAATGGGGGCGGCCGATTTAGGAAGGTGCAGTGGAACGAGCTCGTAGCTGTCCAGAATCCTCAGAGACTGCACGCCAGACAGGGCTCGTAAAGGGCCTGGAAGATACAGTCCGAGCTGCATGGCGACATGCAGAGTCAGGCAGAAATGACCTGGCCCCCGAGCGTCGCTCGGGTGTAACAGAACTGTCGGTCCCTATCCACCATGGGCGCTGGAGCTTTGAGAGGAGTCGTCTCTAGTACGAGAGGACCGAGACGAACAGACCTCTGGTGTATCAGTCGTCGTGCCAACGGCGCTGCTGATTAGCTACGTCTGGATGGGATAACCGCTGAAAGCATCTAAGCGGGAAGCCCACCTCGAGATGAGAGCTCCCATCCCCTAGAGGGAGTAAGGGCGGTCGGAGACTACGACCTTGATAGGCGGCCGGTGCAAGCGCAGCAATGCGTTCAGCCGAGCCGTACTAATTGCCCGAGGTCTTGATTTGAACACCGGGAAGAGTCGCTATGGAGTTTTGAGGGTGCCGCGCTCGGCGCGCCCCTTGACAGTTCGGCGGTCATACCGGCGGGGAAACACCTCTTCCCATTCCGAACAGAGAAGTTAAGCTCGCCAGGGCCGATGGTACTCGGAGGGCAACCTCCCGGGAGAGTAGGTCGCCGCCGATTATTTCCTGCGAAAAGGCCCGCGAGAGCGGGCCTTTTCCATGGTCCTACGCGGCTTCCTTCGTCGTGTCGAGCGCGCGCAGCCGCTGCACACGCGCGGCGATCGTTGGATGCGTGACGAAGAGCGCCGCGAGGCCCTCCTCCATGAACGGGTTGAACGGCCACAACGGCTCCGTGGCCGGCGAGGCCTCGAAGTTCACGAGCTCGGCCGCCTGCTCGAAGCGAATCAGCGCGTCGGCCAATCCGTGCGGCGACTCGCACAACGCCGCAGCGAGACGGTCGGCCTCGAACTCGCGCTTCGGCGACAGCAACAGGTGCGCGCACGCCGCCGCGACCGGGCCGACGACGAAGAGCAGGGGGCGCTGCAGCCATCCGCCGACCCGGGTCAGCTCGATCAGCGAGGCCGCGAGGACGACAACCGACGTCTGCAATGCCACGTCGCGATGCTTCACGTGTGCGATCTCGTGCGCGAGCACGGCCTCGAGCTCTGCCGGGGGGCACGCCGCCACGCAGCCGGAGCTGACCGCGACCGCCGAGTACGTCGGCCCGCGCCCGGTCGCAAGGGTGAGCGGCATCCCGGCCGGGAAGAGGTAGAGCTTCGGCTTCAGGACGCCGGCGCGAGCGGCGAGCCGCTCGACGGTCGAGTGCAGCAGCGGCGCCTCGGCGATCGGGAGCTCGTGCGCGTGCACCATGCCGAGCACCGCACGGTCGAACGTCCAGTAGGCGCCGACCACGAGCAGCAGCGCGCAGAAGACGAAGATGGACAGCAGGCGGAGGCCGCCGATCGCCCAGCCGATGAAGGCGAGGACGCCGCAGATCCCGAGGAGCAGCAGCCACGCTTTGAGGATGTTGCGCGCCGCGATCAGCGCGGCACCCCTACGGTTCTTCCGGTTCGCCGCCCCGGCCGTCGTCGTCCAGCAGCCCGCGCGGCGGCCAGTCGTCGTTCTGCGGGGCATCGCAGCGGCTGGAGCAGTGGAGCGAGGCGATGTTCTGCAGCGGCACGAGGATGTGGCCGTTCAACTCGATGTGCGCGACCTCGTCGACGTAGCAATAGGCGGTGAGCACGCCCTCCTGATACTCCCCGCCGAAGAGCGCGACCTCGACCTGCTCGCCCTTGTACTTCCCCGTGTAGTCCTCCACCGGAAGGTCAGTCTATAGAGCGGAGTACGCCGTCCTCGTGCGCGCACGCCCACACGACGCAGTTCTCGAACGGCCCTCCTTCGAGGCCGAGATGCTCGTGGACGCGTCGCATCGAGCCACCGTGCGTGACCACCAGGACGCGGTCGTCGGGATGGCGCTCGGCGATCCGCTGGACCGCGCGCAGGATCCGCTCGGCGTGCGCCTCCTTCGGCTCGCCATGCCACCCGTCGAGCGTCCCTGTCTCCTCGGCGGTCAGCCCCTCGATCGGGCCGACGTCGATCTCGCGCAGGTCGGGGTCGACGACGACCGGCACACCCAGGCGCACGCCGACGATGTCTGCGGTGTCGCGCGCGCGACTGAGATCGCTGGAGTAAATCGCGTCGAGCGACGTCGTGGTGAGCCTCTCGGCGAGCGCGCGCGCCTGCTCGCGGCCGCGGTCGTTCAGCGGCACGTCCGCGTGGCCCTGCCAGCGGCGCTCGGCGTTCCAGTCCGTTTCGCCGTGGCGAACGAGAAGCAACGTGGTCACGTCCGACTAAGGTACTCGCGCGATGGATCTCGGCCTGCGCGATCACGTGTGTCTTGTCACGGGCTCCACCGCCGGCATCGGCCTGGCGACGGTGAACCTCCTCCGCGCCGAGGGCGCGATCGTCGTCAGCACGGGCCGGAGCGGTGGAGACGTGCAGGCCGACCTCTCGCGGGCCGGCGAGCCCGAGCGTGTGGTGCGCGAAACGGAGGAGATGCACGGGCGCATCGACGTGCTCGTGAACAACGTCGGCGGCACCGACATCCGCAAGCTCGAGGAGCTCACGGAGGCCGACTGGCAGTCGTCCTTCGAGCTCAATCTCATGACCGCGATCCGTGCCACGCAGGCGGCGCTCCCGGGCATGCGCGCGCGCGGCGCGGGCACGCTCGTGAACGTGTCCTCGACGGCGGCGAAGCGCCCGTCGACGTCGATGCCGGACTACTCGGTCATGAAGGCGGCAATGCTTTCGTTCTCGCGGCTCGTCGCCGACCTGTACGCGAAGGACGGCGTGCGCTGCAACGCGGTCACGCCGGGGCCGACCGCGACGGGCGCCTGGCTCGGCGAGGGCGGGCTCGCCGACCAGCAGGGAAACCGGGACGAGGTGCTCGCGAAGGTCGGCGCGGGGAGGCCGCTCGGACGCCTCGCCGAGCCGGAGGAGATCGCCGCGGTGATCGCGTTCCTATGCTCCCCGCGCTCGAGCTACGTCACCGGCGCGGCGTGGAGCGCCGACGGCGGAACCGTCCCGATCATCATCTGAGCTCGGTCCCGATCCGTCACTGTGCGGCGTCGGGCCCAGCCACTACGCTGGAACCTGGGATGCCGGAGCTTGCCGGTCAGGTTGCCGATGCCTTCGCAAGCCTCGTGCGGGAGCACGAGGAGCGCTGGCTGTCGCCGCTCGCTGTGCGCTCGTACGAGTCGCGCGGGCGGAACCTGCCGGAGGAGGAATGCCGGCTGCGGACGCCGTTCCAGCGCGACCGCGACCGTATCGTCCACTCGAAGGCGTTCCGGCGCCTCCGTCTGAAGACACAGGTCTTCGTCGACCCCGAGGGCGATCATTTTCGCACCCGTCTCACGCACACGTTGGAGACGACCGGCATCGCCCGCGGCGTGGGCCGCGCGCTCCGGCTGAACGAGGACCTCGTCGAGGCGATCGGGCTCGGCCACGATCTCGGCCATCCGCCGTTCGGGCACGCCGGCGAGGAAGCGCTCGACGAGCTCCTGCGCGAGCGCGGGCAGCGCGGCTTCCGTCACAACGAGCATTCGCTCCGCGTCGTCGAACGCCTCGAGCGCGACGGGCGCGGCCTCAATCTCACGTGGGAAGTGCGCGACGGGATCCTCAAGCACACCGGGCCCGACGACCCGGAGACGCTCGAGGGGAAGATCGTGCGCATCGTCGACCGCGTCGCGTACATCAACCACGACATCGACGACGCGGTCCGCGCCGGCCTTCTCTCACAGAGCGACCTCCCCCTGGATGAGCTCGCGCTGCTCGGCGACACCGGCTCGCGCCGCATCGACACGCTCGTGCACGACCTCGTCGAGACCTCGGCCCGCGCCGGCGACATCGTGCAGAGCGACGAGATCGGCGGCGCGATGCTGTCGCTGCGCGCATTCATGTTCGACCGCGTGTACATGCAGCAGGAGCACGCGCACATCCGTGCGACGATCCGACGCATCTTCGACGACCTCGTCGACGTACAGGGCTACAGCGTCGAGGATGCGACCGACTACCTCGCCGGCATGACCGATCGCTTCGCGCTCGCATACTCGTGACTCGGCCGCCCCTCATCTGCGGCCCCTCGCCCGCGATCACGCATCGCGCTGCTGCGTGCTCAGTCGCGCCGATAGCCGCTGCTATCGGCGCTCCCTGCGTCCTTGCATCGCTCGGTGCTCGCGACCGAGGATGCCGGGAAGAGGGGCGGCCGAGTCACTGATGGCGCGCATCAAGGACAGCTCGGTCGAGGCCGTGAAGTCGGCGACGCAGATCCTGCCGCTCGTCGAGGATCACGTGCGCCTACGGAAGGCCGGGGGCACGTACAAGGGCCTGTGCCCGTTCCATCAGGAGCGGACGCCGAGCTTCACCGTCTCGCCTGCGCGCGGCACCTTCAAGTGCTTCGGCTGCGGCGAGGGCGGCGACGCGATCGCGTTCGTCGAGAAGCTCGAGCAGGTCGACTTCGTCGGCGCGATCGAGTTCCTCGCGGGCCGCTTCGGGATCGAGATCGAGTATGAGGAGATCTCGCCTGAGGCCGCGCGGCAGCGCGAGCGCGGCAAGCGGCTCGAGCAGCTGCTCGAGCGGGCGACCGTGTTCTACGAACGAGTGTTGTGGGAGAGCGACGCCGGCGCGTTCGCGCGCGAGTACCTCGCTTCCCGCGCGCTCGGCGAGGAGGTCTGCCGGCAGTTCCGGCTCGGCTATGCGCCAGGCGGGCCGACGCTCGCGCGCCGTGCGCTGCAAGAGGGCTTCGCGCAGGACGAGCTTCGGGCCGCGGGCCTCGCGCGACAGCGTGGCGACGACTACTTCTCCCGCCGGCTCGTCTTCCCGCTCGCCGACGCGCGCGGCAAGGTGCGCGGCTTCCAGGCGCGCAAGCTGCACGACGACGACCCGCTCCAGGCGAAATACGTCAACTCGCCCGAGAGCGGCCTCTTCAAGAAGGGCGACCTCCTGTACGGGCTCGACACCGCACGGCAGGCGATCGCGAAGGAGGACCGTGGGGTCGTCGTCGAGGGGAACACCGACGTGCTCGCCCTGCGGCAGGCCGGCTTCCAGCCGGTGGTCGCGTCGATGGGGACAGCGCTCACCGAGGCGCAGCTGAAGGAGCTCACGAAGTTGACGAAACGCCTCTACCTCTGTTTCGACGCGGACGCCGCCGGTCAGGACGCGACGCTGCGCGGGATGGAGCTCGCGGTCAAGCAAGGCTTCGCCGTCAACGTCGTCTCGCTGCCGAAGGGAACGGATCCCGCCGACGACCCGGCTGCGTTCGAGCGCGAGCTCGCCGCTCCGGTCAGCTATCAGGTGCACATGGTGCGGCTCCTGCACGAGCGCGCCGGCGACAAGCAGTCGTCGTACGCCGCCATCCGCACGTTCCTCGGCACGCAGGCCGATTCACCGGAGCGGCTCGACGCCATCCGGCTCGCCGCCGACCTCCTCGACCTGCCGCCGGAGACGCAGGCCGGCCTCGCGCCGCCGCGCACCGGGGCGCGCACGGCCGGCGTCATCTCGCCGCGGCTTCTCGACGCCGGCACCCGGCTCGAGCGCACCGCGCTCGCCGGCGTGGCCGGAAACCCCAGCCTGACGCGGATCCTCGGCGAGCTCGGCCCGGAGCACTTCGACGACGAGCTCCACCGTCGCGCGCAGGCGCACCTACTTGGCAACGAGCCGGCCGACGGCGAGCTGACCGCGCTCCTCGCCGAGCTCTACGCGCAGGCGGACGAGGAGAGCATCGGCGAGCAGACCGGGGAACAGCTCCTGCTTCGTCTGCGTGAACGCCGCCTCCAGCGCGAGCTCGCGGACGCCGACGACGACCGGCTCGTCGACTTGCAGCAGGCGCTGTTGCAGATCCGCACAGCCATCCGGGAATTCGCGTGAGCCTCGGTACAATGCGCGCCGCCGATCCCCGGTAGCTCAATTGGCAGAGCATCCGGCTGTTAACCGGAGGGTTGTTGGTTCGAGTCCAACCCGGGGAGCTTTGAGCGTGGACGACCGCTTCGACGAACTTCTACGCCGGCTCGGGGTGATCGACGATCTCGTCAGGGCGGGCACCCTGCTCGGCTGGGACGAAGAGACGAAGATGCCCGTAGCCGGTGCCGACGCGCGCGCCGAGCAGCGCGCGACCGTCGAGGCCGTCACCCATGAACACCGGGTGGATCCGCGGATCGGCGAGCTGCTCGAGGCCCTGCGGCCGTTCGAGGACGCCCACGATCCGAACTCCTTCGAGGCGGGCGTCGTCCGCGTCGCGCGCCGCGACTACGAGAAGGCGATCTGTGTGCCGGCGGAGCTCCAGGCCGAGCTCGAGCGGGCCGGGTCGCTTGGCTATCGGGCGTGGCTGCGTGCGCGGGCGGACAACGACTTCTCGATCATGCTTCCGCACTTCGAGCGCAACCTCGAGCTGCGCCGCCGCTACGTCGCTTGCTTCTCTCCCAGCGGCGATCCGTATGACGTCGTCCTCGACGACTACGAGCCAGGCATGAAGACGACCGAGGTCGAAACGATCTTCGCCCGCCTGAAGGAGCGGCTCGTGCCGATGATCCGGTCGGTCGCCGAGATGGAGCCCATCGACGACTCGTGCTTGCGCGGTTCGTTCTCACGCAAGGCGCAGCACCGTGTCTCCGTCGCGATCCTCGAGACGTGGGGGATGGACGACGACGCGTGGCGGCTCGACTACACCGTGCATCCGTTCGAGGTCTCGATGGCGATCCCCGACATCCGCCTCACCACGCGGTTCGACGAGGACAACATCCACGGGATCCTCTCGTGCCTGCACGAGTTCGGTCACGGCCTGTACGAGCGTCAGATCGACCCGCGCTTCGCGCGCACGTCGCTGGCCGACGGCGTGTCGTCGGCGATCCACGAGTCGCAGAGCAGGATGTGGGAGAACCTCGTCGGCCGGCGTTCGTCGACCTGGCGGTTCTTCTATCCGCTCCTGCAGCGCGAGCTGCCCGCCTTCGCCGATGTCCCGCTGGAAACGTTCCAGCGTGCCCTGAACAAGGTGAAGCCGACGCTCCGGCGGGTCGACGCCGACGAGGTCACGTACTGCCTGCACGTCATCCTGCGCTTCGAGATCGAGCGGGAACTGCTCGGCGGACGCCTTGACGTGCGCGACCTTCCGGAGGCGTTCGACGCGAAGATGCGCGAGTACCTCGGTCTCCAGCCACCCGATCTCGCGAGCGGCGTTCTCCAGGACGTCCACTGGTCGGACATGAGCCTCGGGTATTTTCCGACGTACGCGCTCGGCAACGTCGTCTCCGTCCAGCTGTGGGAGCGCGCGGAGGCCGACCTCGGCAACTTCGACGAGCAGTTCGAGCGGGGCGAGTTCGCCCAGCTCGCGGAGTGGCTGCGGGAGCACATCCACCGGTTCGGCCGCATGTACGAGCCGCAGGAGCTTCTGCGGCGGACGGTCGGCTCGACGATAGATCCCGAGCCGTATCTCGGGTACCTCCAGCGGGAGCTGGACGAACTGTTCGGCACCGCAGTCGGCTGATCCGAGTCGTCCCTGGCTTCGATACGATCCCGACGTGAGCTGGCTGTACATCGCCCTGCTCGCGTTGGCCGTTGCGGTTTTCGCGGGTGCGGAATGGCCGCGACTCGCGCCGCGCTTCGGGGCGGACGCCCGTCGGCGTCGTCAGCGCGCCAAGCGGAAGTCGACGCTGCACGTGGTGGAGACCGACGCGGACGATTTCGCGGCGAGCGTCGAGCGCGACCTCGCCAACCTGCCGACGATCGAAGAGACCGACCGGCGCTAGATCTAACGGACGACGAAGGTCGTCGAGAACGTCCTCGTGTTCGGCGTCGCGCCGTTCAGGACGTCCTCCATGTTCCGCGTCTCTTGATAGTCGGCGACGGTGACGCTCACGTGATGCGTGCCCGGGAGGAGATGCGACGGTGCGATGGTGAGGACGCCGCCCTTGAAGTGGAAGTCGGAAAGCACCCGGTCGACGGTCACCTGGATCGACTGCGGGTCGACGCCTGAGCCCGCATCCTTCAGGGAAAGCCGCAGCGACTGTGTCGCGCGGAGCGTGCGCGCGAGCAGTCGGACGCTCGGCGGCGTCGTGTCGTTGATCCAGAAGCGGAACGTGTAGGGGCCGGGCCTCGCTCCCGTGGGGGTGTCGAAGACGAAGTCGTACGTCCCAGGCGTGGGGAGCACCGCGCCGACGACCGGCTCGGCCTTGCCGAAGTTCGAGTACGGATTGAGGTCGATCGGTAAGCCTGTGTCCCCGAGCAGCCGGTTCTCATCGCGGTTCACGACGAGGCGCGGCGAGACCTGCACGCCGCGGGCGTGTGACACGACGGCGACCCCGAAGTTCGCGACCGGCCGCGTCAGGACGAACTCGAACACCTGCTCGGGCCCGCCGAGCGTGAGCGGAATCGGCGAGTTGCCGACGAGCCCGACGGGATAGCGATACGACGAGACGAGCGAGGGCTTACCCGCCGTGTTGCCCGTGTACACGCCGGCGCGCTTGATCGCGTGGATCGGCTCGGTCCCCAGCTTCGGCGCCTCGACGCCGAACCAGTACGGCACGCGGCGGACGTCCGTCCCGCGCGTCAAGACCACGAAGCCGGTCGCGTCGCCCTCCGTCGCGTTTGCCGCAGCGGTCACGGTGAGGTCGACGCTCGAGCCCGCAACGACGGTGGGAGTCGAGGGCACGATCGCCGCCCCGGCGAGCGAGGACTGCGATTGGATCGAAATCATCCACGGTGCAGGCCCACCGCCGGCGTCCGTCACCTGCAGTGTTTGCGTCGCCGTCGTTCCCACGTTCACGAGACCGAACGTCAGCCCGGTCGGATCGGTGAAGAGGAGCGGGTTGTCCGCGCGGGCGAGGTCGATGCGGCCGCCGCCCTCGCGCATCGCCGGCACCTCGGTCGTCGTGCCGGGCACATGCACGGGATCGCCGGTCGACTCGAGCGCGGACTTGATCTGCTCGACCGTCCACGTCGGGTGGCGTTGCATGAGCACGGCCGCGGCGCCGGCGACATGTGGTGACGCCATGCTCGTGCCGCTCCAGGACGCCCACTGCGACTTCGGCAGCGACGACAGGATGTCGACGCCGGGGGCGGTGACGTCGGGCTTCATCAGCAGCGAGACCGGGGTGGGGCCTCCCGACGAGAAGCTCGCGACCTCATCCGGCGGGCTGCCGTCGCCGCCTTCGCTCGACGCGGCGACGGTGATGGCGTCGGGCGCCGAGCCGGGCGACCCGACCGATCCGCGGCCGGAGGAGTCGAACTCGTTCCCGGCCGCGATCACCGGGACGACACCCGCGGCGGCGGCGTCGTCGATCGCCTGCACCACGAGGTCGCGCTGCGGCTGGATCTCGGGCTCGCCGAGCGAGAGGTTGATGACGTTCATGCCGTCCTTGACCGCCGCCTCGATGCCGGCCGCGATCTCGGGCGAGTTCCCGTCCAGCCCGAAGTTCGTCGTCGGGATCGTCAGGACCTTGTAGTTGCCGATGTATGCCATCGGCGCGACCCCGGAGACGCGGTAGCGCGTTCCCTGGAGGGTGGCCGTCGTGTCGTTGTCGCCCGCCGCGATGCCCGCGACGTGCGTCGCGTGATCGGAGTTGAGCGGGTCGAACGGCGTGTTCGCGTACTTCCACGTCTCGGAAGCGGGAGCGAATGCGCGCGCGACGATCACCTTCGGCGTCGTGAAGGCGGTGTTCCCCTTCGGGAAGCCGGCGGGGTAACTGAATCCGGTCGGGTCGAAGTACGGATGCGACTGGTCGAGGCCGTCGTCGATGATCCCGATCTTCATTCCCTGGCCCGCGGTCGCGAGCGTGGATCCCCAGACGGCCGGAGCCCCGATCAGCTGCGGGCCGTTGTTGAGCAGACTGTGGTAGGTGACCGAGGGCCAGACGGTCGCGCCCGGAATGGCGGCGAGACGCGCGAGGTCGGCAGTCGGCAGGACGACCGCGAGCCCGTTGAGGACGACGCTGTACCGCCAGCGCACCGCGGCGTCCGGAATCGCGCTCGCGATGTGGCTCTGGAGCGTCCGCTGGGCCGACGCGAGGGTGCGGAGGTACGAGACCGCCGCGGGCGCGCGAAGGTCGAGACTGTGGTGCGTCCGCACGGCCGCCGCGAGCGTGCGGTCGCGCTGCATCGCCTCCGAGAGCGGCGGCTCCGGAAGCGTGACGACGACCTCGGTGAGCGGCGACGACGACGTCAGCCGCGCACCTGCTCCGCCCGCGAGGAGGGCGAGCGAGACACCGGCAACGAGCGGCAGGACGAGGGCAATACGGGGCAGGCGGGACACGGTACCCGGCTACACTGTGCGTCCGCGCGGATGTGGCGGAATTGGTAGACGCGCACGGTTCAGGTCCGTGTGGGCGAAAGCTCGTGGAGGTTCAAGTCCTCTCATCCGCATGCGCAGGCGCCGGTGCCGACGAAGGGATCCCCGTCATGGATGCGACGACGATCGACCAGGAGTTCGAGCAGCTGCAGGCGGAGTTTCAGGATGTCGCCAAGACGGTCGCGAGCCTCGCGGCGAAGATGCAGGCGGCACAGACGGCCGGGGACGCGAACGCGACGGAGTGGCTGGGCGACCTGAAGCAGGTTGCACAGGACGTCGATGCCGAGCAGGCGCAGGTGAAGACGCTGCTGCTCGCGATCCACGACTTCGTCGGGGGCATCGCTCAGGCCCAGCAGTCGACTGCGGACGAGAAGCCGCCGCTCTATGCCCCGGGACACGAGCCCGACGAATCCGCGCAACAGCCCGCTCCGCAGCACCACGGGATGCTCGCCGGGATGATGGGCGGCGGGATGCTGGGCGGCGGTGGGATGTTCGGCGGCTACTACGGCGGCGGGTTCGGTCGAGCGATGGAGATGGGGATGGCGATGAACCTCGGCGCCAACCTCATGGGCAGCGTCTTCCGGTTGTAGCGCCGTCAGTCCGACGCGAGCGCCGCTAGCACGTCGTCGGCGTGCGTCGCCGGCGTGACCTTCTCGAAGATCTTCTTGACCTTGCCGTCCTCGTCGATGACGAAGGTCGAGCGGCTGATGCCCATGTACGTCTTGCCCATGTACTTCTTCTCGCCCCACACGCCGTACCGCTCGGCGACAGCATGCTCGGTGTCGGCGAGGAGGGTGAAGGGGAGCTCGTACTTCGAGCGGAACTTCACGTGCGAGCGCTCATCGTCGGGCGAGACCCCGAGCACCACCGCGCCGGCCCGCTCGAACTCGCCGTACGCGTCCCGGATTCCACACGCCTGCGTGGTGCACCCCGGCGTGTCGTCCTTGGGATAGAAGTAGAGGACGACGGGCTTGCCGCGTAAGCCTGAGAGCTTCACCGTCTCGCCGGTGTCGCTCGTGAGCTCGAAGTCTGGGGCTTCCTGTCCCTCTGCGATCATCGTCGACGCATGCTAACGGCACACCACAGCGTCGCATTCCTGGTCCTCGGGATCACGTGGCTCGCCGCGCTCGTGGCCGGCCTCACGTACGTGCGCCGGAAGGAGCCCCGCTCGATCGTCACCCACCTGCTGGCGCTCGCCCAGTCCGTCATCGTCGCCCAGGTCGCGCTCGGGCTGCTGCTCCTTTCGGAGCACAAGCGCGCGCCCGAACGGCTGCACTACCTGTACGGCACCCTGGCGCTGCTCGCCGTCCTCGCCCCGTGGCTGTACGCGCCCGCCGATCGCCGTGCGCGGCTCGGCTGGTTCGCCGGAGCTACCCTGGTTGCAGGAGCGCTCGCTGTGCGCGCGTACATGACCGGAACATGAAGAACTTCTTCTCCCGGATGAACCCGACGGTGCGTGGGTTCCTGATCATCCTCGTTTTCGTCGGGTTGATCGTCCTGCTCCAGCTCGAGGCGACGCTCACGGCGTTGCTGATCCTCGCCCGGATCGCGTTCGTGCTCGCGATCGCGTTTTTCATCTACCTCATGTGGCGCGAGCGGCGCGAGGAGATCGCCGCGTGGTCGAACCGCGGCCGGATCGTCTTCTACGGCGCCGCGGTCCTCGCCGTCGCCGACCTCGGCGCCGACTGGTACGGCGGCGCGCACGGCCTGCAGATTCTCGCGTTCATCGGCGTCCTCGTCCTGTGCGGGCTCGCCATGTGGCTCACCTGGCGGGACCAACACACGTATATCTAGGCCTCGGCGCGAACCGAGGCGCCGTCGAGGGCAGCCAGGGCCTCTCGAACGGGGACGTGCCGGCCGACGAAGATCGGCGTGTCGCGCTCGGTGTAGCGAGAGGCTTCGCTCTCGCGCAGCGTCAGCATCAGGTGCATGAAGTCGGCCGGCTCGTCGCACTCGAACGCGGTCATGAACTCCTGGTCGTCGATGCCGAACGAGTACGTCGTGTGGTTGTGGATCGTCGCGAACTCATGCCCGACGCGCATGTGCTCGTCCATCGCGCGCTGCCGGTCGTCCTCCGGGAGCGCGTACCACGGGCGCACCTTCACGAAGGGATAGACGACGAGGTACGGCGACCCCTTCGGCACGATCTTCCGCGGCTTGCGCGCGCTCGTGTACGACGACGCCTTCGTCGTCGCGAGATACGAGTACGGGGTCTCCAGCCAGGCGGCGAGCGGCGTCCCGTTCAGCGCGGCGCCGAGCTCGAGCAGATCCTCGTACCGGGGGGTGATCTTCCAGAAGAAGAAGTCGACCTCCGGGCGGACGCCCGTGGTCGTGTAGCAGCGGAGGGCGTCGAAGCGCTCACCGAAGTCGTCGATCGCATCGGCGAACGCGTCCTTGCCGGCCTGGCGCTCGTCGATCGGCAGCCGCCGCCACGCCGGGTCGACGCGGTAACAGGTGTAGGCGACGTACTGCCCTTCCACGCCGCAAATGCTAGCCCGGCGCGACGACCCGCCGGAGCACGACCGCAGGACCGGGATTGACCGGCGCAACGAGTGCGAGGCGGAGGCGGTACGTCGCCTTCGCCGTCGGCACGCGGAGCGGCAGCGTCGTCGGCCGGCCGCCGGTCGCGCGCCCTCGCTTGGAGACGATCAGCTTCCCGGCGCCGCGATACAGCTGTGCGACGAACCTGCAGTCGATGTCGCACGTCAGCGTCAGCACGGCTGCCTTCTGCGTCACCTTTGGCTTGGGCGTGAGCGCGAGGCCGGGGCAGCTCGCAACGATGCCGCGTAGCGACTGCTCGATCGCGAAGCGCACGCCGGCGAGGCTCGATTTGGGTGTGTCGTCGGGGTAGTACACGCCGGACTGCCAGCCGGACAGCGCCTTCTCGTCCACCGCATGGAAGAGGAAGAGCCCGCGCACCGTCGGCTGGCAGAACGCGAGTTGGATCGCCTGCCGGTAATACGCCGCCTGTGTCGCCTCGTCGACCGGCTGCGTCACGGCGGGCTCGGTGCCGGTGTAGAGCTGCTGCTTGGCCGGCGGTATCTGCGACTCGACGCCGAACTCGTCGAAGTAGATCGCCAGCGCGGACCCGGGCTGCGCGGTTCCGTCGAACGCCTGCCCGAGCAGCGCGACGAGCTTCGGATAGTCGGCGAGGGCGATCGTCGTGGTGCCCGGGTGCACGCCGGCGACGGGCGCGATGCTCGAGTGGTCCTCGTACGGATGGAGGGAGAGCGCGTCCATGATCGGCTTCGTCCGGCCGCTTGCGCGATAGTCGGCGCCGAGATCGGTGATGAACGCGGTGGGGGAGTGCGTGTCGCGGCCCGTCCCCGGCTCGTCGCCACCGCGCGGCGCGAGCGCGCCGCCGATCACCTCGACGTTCGGCGCCGCCGCTTTGACGGCGTCGTAGGTGCGTGCGAGCAGCGTCTCGTACGCAGCCGCTGCTGCATCGCCGCCGTTCGAGTCGAATTGCGGCAGCCAGTACCGGTTCAGGTTCGGCTCGTTGCCGACGATCAGGTGCCGGATGCCGCTCGTGGTCGCGACGGAGGCGGCGTACGCCGCGAAGTCGAGCTGATCCGTGTCGGTCAGCGGTGTCGTCTTGCTCCCGTAGTTGAGGACGGACACGAAGACCTCGATCCCGTCCGTCTTCGCCGCCGCGACGACGTTGCCGAGCACGGTGGCGTCCGCTTTCGAGACGGTCGTCGCGCCGGGCGCCCAGATCTGCGTGATCCGCACCGCGCGGAACCCGGCCTTCGCCAGGAGATCCATCTGCTGCTGGGCGACGGCGGGGTCCTGGGAGCGGACGGCGTCCTCGGTCGCGCCGAGCACGAGGCTTGGGCCGCCGGCGTGCGCCGCGGGAGCGAGCCCCAGCGCAAGGAGCACGGCTACCGTTGACAGGCTGTGTCGGAACGCGTTCAAGGTCAGCTCAAAGCATTGCCGACGAAGCCCGGGGTGTACCTCTTCCGGGACGAGGCGGGAGACGTTCTTTACGTGGGCAAGGCGAAATCCTTACGTCCGCGCGTCCGCTCCTACTTCCAGCGCACGACCGACGGCCGCCACCAGATCCGGCTGCTTCCGGAGCGGGTCGCGGACATCGAGGTGATCGTCACCGGCAGCGAAGTGGAGGCGCTCCACCTGGAGCAGAACCTCGTCCACCGGCACCGGCCTCCCTTCAACGTCCGCCTGCGCGACGACAAGTCGTTCCCGTACATCGCGGTCACGATCGAGGACGAGTACCCACGCGTCATGTTCACGCGCGAGCGTCACCGGCCCGGTGTCTGGTACTTCGGGCCGTACGCGAACGCGAAGAAGGTGCGCGAAACGCTGGACGTGCTGAACCGCGTCTTCCCCTACCGGCCCTGCGAGGGGCCGAAGCCGGGCCGACACTCCGGGATTCCGTGCCTCGACTTCCACATCGACCGCTGCCTCGCGCCGTGCGTCGGCTACGTCTCGCAGGAGGACTACCGCGCGATCATTGACAGCGTCACCGAGTTCCTCTCGGGAAACGTCAAGCCGATCCAGCGCGAGCTCGAGGAGAAGATGCACGCGGCTGCGAGCGAAGAGCGCTTCGAGGATGCGGCGCGCTACCGCAACCGGCTCCAGGCGGTGCAGCACCTGGTCGAGCGGCAAGCGGTGGAGCGGCACTCGGGCGGGACCGCCGATGTGATCGGCTTCGCAACCGAGGGCGACCGCGCAGTCGTGCAGATCTTTCCCCTCCGCGGCGGGAAGATGGTCGACCGTCACTCGTTCCACCTCGAGAACGTCGGTGGCCAGGACGTGACGACGATCCTCGAGTCGTTCGGGCTCGAGTACTACGGCAACGCACCGAGCGTGCCGCCGCAGATCGTCGTGCCGCGCGACGCCGGCGATCTCTCGGCGCTCGCCGAGCTCCTCTCCGAGCGGCGCGGCGCCCGGGTGGAGGTGCGTACCGCCGAACGAGGTGAGAAGCGCCGCCTGCTGGCGCTCGCGGACGAGAACGCGCGCCACGCGCTCGTCAACGAGCAGGCCCAGTCGGACCAGCGGCGCGCGCGCCGGGTTGAAGCCCTCGAAGAGCTGCGCGAGGCGCTCAACCTCGAGTCGCTGCCGATCCGCATCGAGTGTTTCGACATCTCACACGCGATGGGGCAGGACCCGGTCGGCTCGATGGTCGTCTTCCAGGACGCGATGCCGCGCAAGAGCGACTACCGCAAGTTCGGGATCAAGACGGCGGGCGAGGACCCGGACGACTTCGCCGCCATGGCGGAGGTCGTCTCGCGGCGGTTCGCGCGCGTGGCCGATCCCGTCGGAGAGCCGGCGTGGACGACGGTGCCGAACCTCGTCGTCATCGACGGCGGCAAGGGGCAGCTCTCCGCCGCGCTCGAGGCGATGCAGGCGTACGACCTGCCGCGCGTCGCCGTCATCGCCCTCGCGAAGCGGATCGAGGAAATCTTCGTTCCCGGCCGACCGGACGCGGTCGTGCTCTCGCGCCACAACCCTGGCCTCCAGCTCCTGCAGCGCCTCCGCGATGAGGCGCACCGGTTCGCGCTCGGCTTTCACCGCCAGCGGCGCGAGTCGCGGGGGTTCGCGTCGCTCTTCGACGAGCTCGAGGGCGTCGGCCCGGCGCGGCGGCGTGCGCTCCTGCAGCATTTCGGCTCGGTGGAGCGCATGGCCGCGGCCACCCAGGAAGAGCTCGAGGGCGTTCCGGGCGTGCCGGCGAAGACGGCGCGCCGCATTTACGCCCAGCTGCACAAAGCGGGCCGTGCGTAGTTCTTACAGGGGCTTGACCGATCCCTAACGGCGCCCGTCTAGCCTCCGGGGCATGGCGGTACTGCACCGGATCGAGGACGACCTGCGCGACCACGCGTGGTACGAGCAGCTCTTCGTCGGCACGATCGCCGAAGTCGAGGCGCATGTCGGGCGCTGGGCGGCCTTCGAGGCCGCCGTCGAGGCGCTCGAGCCGGCCGGGAACGAGCGGTTCACCGGTCCCGTCCACGATTCTTAGGCACCGCATAGCGCGTTGCGCTTCGATAGGGCTGGAATGAGAACGCTGGCCGTCCTCGCGATCGCCGTCACCGGGCTCGTCCTGGCGGGCGCCGCGCAGGCCCGGGTCGCCCAGGACGCCGACCAGAGCACGAACTGGGCGGGCTACGCGGTCAGCGGTTCCACCTTCACCGACGTGAAGGGCACCTGGGTCCAGCCTGCCGCCGCGTGCACCGGAGTCTTCACGTCCAGCTACTCGGCCTTCTGGGTCGGCATCGGCGGCCTCGTCGGAAGCAACGGCGGACTCGAGCAGACCGGCACCGAGTCGGACTGCCGCAACGGCCAGCCCTTCTATACCGCGTGGTACGAGTTGCTGCCGGACGGCTCCGTCAGCGTGCCGGTCACGATCTCGGCCGGCGACACCATCTCCGCCGAGGTCAGCATCGACGGCGCCGCCGTCACGCTGACACTCACCGACGTGACTACGAACCAGATGTTCACGACGCAGGAGACCCCCGCGGTCCTCGATACGTCCTCCGCCGAGTGGATCGCGGAGGCGCCGTCGCGGTGCTTCAGCACCGACCACTGCGCGCAACTCCCGCTCGCGAACTTTGGGACCATCGAGTTCAGCGGATCGTCGACGACCGCCAACGGCCATGTCGGAACGATCTCGGATCAGAGCTGGAGCGCAACGTCGATCGAGCTCGGCGGCGAGACCGGCTCAGCCAGCCCCGCAGCGCTGTCGCCCGACGGCTCGGACTTCACCGTCGCGTTCGTTCCCGTTCAGGTTACGCAACCTCAGGTGCGCGCGAAACCCAAAGTGAAGGTCAAGGCGAAGGTGAAGGCGAAGCCGAAGCCGCGGCACCGCCATCACCGCGCCAGTCCCTAGTCGGACTGCATGAACGGGTAGCGGTAGTCCGTCGGGGGGACGAACGTCTCTTTGATCGTCCGCGGCGACACCCAGCGGATGAGGTTCCACATCGACCCCGCCTTGTCGTTCGTGCCCGACGCCCGCGCCCCGCCGAAGGGCTGCTGTCCGACCACCGCACCGGTGGGCTTGTCGTTGACGTAGAAGTTCCCCGCCGCGTAGCGCAGCCGGTCCTTCGCCGTCTCGACCGCCGCACGGTCGCGCGCGAAGACGGCGCCGGTGAGCCCGTAAGGGGCCCCGCCGTCGATCAGATCGAGCGTGTCCTCGTACTTCTTCTCGTCGTAGACGAACGCGGTGACGACGGGCCCGAAGAGCTCCTCCTTCATCGTGCGGAAGTTCGGGTCGCGGGTCTCGATCACGGTCGGCTCGACGAACCAACCGTCCGAGTCGTCGTAGCCGCCGCCGACGAGCACCGACGCCTGGCCGCTCGATGCGTTTGCGTCGTCGATCGCCTGCTTCTGGGTGGCGAACGAGTTCTTGTCGATCACGGCGCCCATGAAGTTGGAGAAGTCGCCGACGTCGCCCATGCGCAGGCTGCGCACTTCCTCGACGAGCCGTTCGCGCAGCTCGGGCCAGAGATTGGACGGCGCAAAGACGCGTGACGCAGCGGAGCACTTCTGTCCCTGGTACTCGAACGAGCCGCGCACGATCGCCGTCGCGAGCGACGCGACGTCTGCGGACGGGTGCGCGACGATGAAGTCCTTGCCCCCGGTCTCGCCGACGATGCGCGGGTAGTTGCGATAGCCGCCCGCGGCGATGTTCTCGCCGACCGACTTCCACATCCCGTTGAACACACCGGTCGAGCCGGTGAAGTGGATGCCGGCGAGATCGCGGTGCGCGATCGCCGGGTCGCCGATGTCCGCGCCGTTGCCGTACACGAGGTTGATGACGCCGGGCGGCAGGCCGGCCTCCTCGTACAGCTTCATCAGCCACCACGCCGAGTAGGCGGCCGTCGACGCCGGCTTCCAGACGACCGTGTTCCCCATGAGCGCGGCCGACGTCGGCAGGTTCGCGCCGATGGCGGTGAAGTTGAACGGCGTCACCGCAAAGACGAAGCCCTCGAGCGGCCGGTACTCCATCCGGTTCCACACGCCGGGCGACGAGACCGGCTGCTGCTCGTAGATGCGCGTCATGAAGCTGACGTTGAACCGCCAGAAGTCGATCACCTCGCAGGCGGAGTCGATCTCCGCCTGGTGTGCGGTCTTCGACTGGCCGAGCATGGTCGCCGCGTTCAGCGTCGAGCGCCACGGCCCCGCGAGCAGGTCGGCTGCGCGAAGGAGAATCGTCGCGCGCTCCTCCCACGGCGTGCGCGACCAGTCGTTCCACGCCTCGGCGGCGGCGGCGACGGCGCGCTCGACCTCGGCGGCGCCTCCCTTGTGCACGGTTGCGAGCACGTGCGAGCGCTTGTGCGGCTCCACGGCCTCGAACGTGTTCCCGGTCCGAACCTCCTCGCCGCCGATGACGAGCGGGATGTCGAGCGGCTGCGCTTCCATCTCCTGGAGCCGCAGGCGCAACGCCTCGCGCTCCGGCGAGCCGGGCGCGTAATCGCGGGCGGGCTCGTTGTACGGCTCGGGTGCTCGGAAGATCGCGTGGGTGCTCATAGGGCGATTCTAGGATTCAGGGAGTGGTGACGACGCAGGTGGCATACGAAGCGCAGGACTGGGGCGTGGGAGAGCTCGTTCTCGTCGACGGCCGGGTCGTCTGGCACGAGCTGCCGCATCCGGTCCGAACAGCACAAGTAACAAGTTGTCACTTGGAGCTCGTGGATCGGATCAAGGCGTACTTCGCGGGCGAGGACGTCCCGCTCGGCGAGGTGCCCGTCGACCTCGAGTACGACAGCGAATTCTTTTCCCGCTGCGCCGAGGCGCTGCGGTCGGTCCCGCGGGGCGAGGTGGTGACCTACGGCGAGCTGGCGGCGCTCGCCGGCGCGCCCGGCGCCGCGCGCGCGGCTGGAAGCTTCTGTGCGCGCAACCGCCTCGGCCTGTTCGTCCCGTGCCATCGCGTCGTCGCCGCCGGCGATCTCGGCTCGTACGGCTCGTACGGCGTCGGATACAAGCGCCGGCTCCTGGAGCTCGAAGGTGCTCTCTGAAGACCTGCGCAACGAGCTCGCGGCGATCGCGCCCGAGTCCGACTGCGACCGCCTCGCCGAGCTGTCGGGCCTCTTCCACGTCGCCGGCAGCGTCCACCTCCGCGGCCGCGGCGAGGTCGCGGTCCACCTCGACCTCGTCAGCTCGGCGGTCGCGCGGCGCGCGTTCACGCTGCTGCGCGCGTTCGGTGTCGAGTCCGAGATCCGGACGTATCAGCGACCGGCGTTCGACCGCTCGACGCGGTACCAGCTGCACGTCGAGGGAACCCAGCACGCCTACGACACGCTCCATCGCGCGGGCGTGCTCGACGCCGGACACCGGCCGATCGACCATCCGCCGGCGCGCGTCGTCGCACGGCGGTGCTGCCGCCGCGCCTACCTGCGCGGAGCGCTGCTCGGCGCCGGCTCGCTGAGCGGGCCGCGCGACCCGCATGTGGAGATCCGCACGGCAGAGATCGAAGGCGCCCAGTTCCTCGCCGGCGTCGCGGCACGCGAAGGGGCGGAGCTGCACGTCCTCCAGCGGGAGCGGCACGCAATCGCGTACGCGAAGAGCACGGAGGCGATCGCCGATCTCCTCGTCGTGGCCGGGGCGACGGACGTCGTCCTCGTGCTCGAGGAGCGCTCGGTCATGTCCGCGACGAAGGCGGACGCAAACCGGCTCGCGAATGCCGACCACGCCAACCTCGTTCGCACGGGCCGCGCGGCGCATGCGCAGCTCCAGGCCGTGCGGAAGCTCGACGTTGATGCGCTGCCCGACGACCTGCGTGAGCTCGCGGTCCTTCGCATCCGCCATCCGACGGCGTCGATCGCGGACCTTGCGCGCCGCTGCCGGCCGCCGGTGACGAAGGCCTCCGCCTACCGGCGGCTCCGGCGGCTCCAGGAGCTGGCGGAATAGCGGCGGTGGACCGGGAAGCTCCGAGGACGACCCTCCCGGTCCGTATGCCACACCCGAGACCGTGGTGACGGACGGGGTCTGAATCCATCACCGGACGAGCGCGGACCCGCCGTTGCCGAGTATGACGACTTATGTGCGAAACGCGCTAGGCCTTTTCAAAGTCGTATCTCCTGCGGAAAAAACCCGTTCAACTGCGGCTTCTTACTCCGTGGCGGCTCAACCCCCTCGTTACACTCGGAGCCGAGACCACAAGAGACGAAAGGCATCGAACCCATGGCAAAGATCAGGGTCGGGATCAATGGATTCGGCAGGATCGGGCGCAACTTCCTGCGCGCCCAGCTCGAGCGCGGCGGCGACTTCGAGATCGTGGCCGCGAACGACATCGGCGACGCCAAGACGATGGCGCACCTGCTGAAGCACGACTCCGTCCTCGGAAACCTCACAGTGGCGGTCGAGGCGGGCGACGGTTTCATCCGCGTCGACGGGCACGAGATCAAGCTGTCGAGCGAACGCGACCCTGCCCAGCTGCCATGGGAAGAGCTCGGCATCGACGTCGCGATCGAGTCCACCGGCTTCTTCACGAAGCGCGAGGACGCGGCGAAGCATCTCGAAGCCGGCGCGAAGAAGGTCGTCATCTCGGCCCCGGCGACCGACCCCGATCTCACCGTCGTCATCGGTGTCAACGACCGCGAGTACGACCCCGAGAAGCACAACATCATCTCGAATGCGTCGTGCACGACGAACTGCGTCGCGCCGCTCGCAAAGGTGCTGCACGAGGCATACACGGTCGAGCGCGGCTTCATGACGACGATCCATGCGTACACGAACGACCAGCGCACGCTCGACCTGCCGCACCCGGACTTGCGGCGCGCCCGTGCCGCCGCGATCAACCTCATCCCGACGTCGACAGGCGCAGCCAAGGCCATCGGCCTCGTTCTGCCGGACCTCAAGGGCAAGGTGGACGGGATGTCGATGCGTGCACCGGTCCCGGTCGGTTCGATCGTCGACCTCGTCGTCGAGGTCGCGGCGGAGACGTCGAAGGACGCCGTCAACGAGCTCTTCCGCTCGAAGGCGGACACCGGCGACTTCGAGGGCGTCCTCCAGTACTCGGACGAGCCCCTCGTCTCCACCGACATCGTCCATTCGTCGTACTCGTCGATCTTCGACAGCGACCTGACGATGGTGAACGGGAACCTCGTGAAGGTGTTCGGCTGGTACGACAACGAGTGGGGCTACAGCTGCCGGCTCGTCGATCTCGTCGCGAAGATCGCACAGACGATGCCTGCGGCCGTCGCAGTCTGATGCGGCTACCCCGGTCCGTGCGCGACGCCGATGTCTCCGGCAAGGTCGTGCTGGTCCGCGCGGACCTGAACGTGCCGCTCGAGAACGGCGCTGTCGCCGACGACACGCGTATCCGCGCGTCGCTGCCGACCTTGCGGCTCTTGCTCGCCAACGGCGCGGCCGAGATCCATGTCTGCTCGCACCTCGGCCGGCCGAAGGGCGTCGACGAGGCGTTCCGGATCGCGCCGGTGGCGGCCCGGTTGCGAGAGCTGCTCCCCGACGACCGCATCCGCGTGCTCGAGAACACGCGCTTCAATCCCGGAGAGACGAAGAACGACGAGGGCTTCGCCCGCGAGCTCGCGAACGGCTGCGACCTGTACGTTGACGACGCTTTTGGCTCGGCGCACCGCGCGCACTCGTCCACGGAGGCGGTCGCGCGGATCCTCCCGGCATATGCAGGGTTGCTCATGGAGGAAGAGCTCCGAAACCTCGGCAAGCTCCTCGGCGACGTCGAGCGGCCGTTCGTGCTCGTCTCCGGCGGTGCGAAGGTGGACGACAAGCTCGGCGTGCTCCAGCATCTCGGCGGCCGTGCGGACACGGTGCTCATCGGCGGCAAGATGGCCGAGCAGCTGCGCGTCGAGAATCCGCTCGACTTCCAGGTCGAGCTGCCAACCGATGTCGTCGGTGCGGCCTCGTTCGAAGCCGACGCGGAGTCGGCGACGTTCGTCGTCGACGAGATTCCGGACGGCTGGCTCGGCCTCGACATCGGCCCGGAGACGCGGAAAGCGTTCGCCGCTCGTCTCGCAGATGCGCGGACGATCTTCTGGAACGGCCCCATGGGCGTGTTCGAGTGGCCGCGCTTCGCCGGGGGCACGAAGGCGGTGGCCGAGGCAGTCGCCGGCAACACGAAGGCGTTCTCCGTCGTCGGCGGCGCCGACTCGGTGCGCGCGCTGAACGAGCTCGGCCTCGCCGACACGATCTCGTGGGTCTCGACCGGCGGAGGCGCGAGCCTCGAGCTGCTGGAGGGCAAGGAGCTGCCCGGCGTCGCGGTGATCGCCTCGTGATCATCGCCGGCAACTGGAAGATGTTCCGTGGACCCGACCCGCACGCCCTCGCCGGGCTGGATGCGATCGTCTGTCCGCCGTTCACGCGTCTCCGCGAGTGCGTCGACGCCGGCTTGACCACCTATGCGCAGAATGTCCACTGGGAACCGGAAGGCGCGTACACCGGCGAGATCTCCGCGCCGATGCTGCTCGAGCTCGGTGTTACCGGCTCGCTCGTCGGCCACTCCGAGCGGCGGCAGTACTTCGGCGAGACCGACGAGACGGTCGCTCTCCGCACGCGCGCCGCGCTCGACGCCGGTCTACGGGTCATCGCCTGCGTCGGTGAGACCCTGGCCGAGCGCGAGGCCAACGAGACCGAGGATGTGCTTCGCCGGCAGCTCGCCGTGCTCGAGCCGCACCCGCAGCTCGTGCTCGCGTACGAGCCGGTCTGGGCGATCGGCACCGGGCTCACCGCGACGCCCGAGATGGCGCAGGACGCGCACGCGTTCATCAAGTCGCTCCTCGACGCGCCGGTCCTGTACGGCGGCTCGGTCAAGCCAGACAACGCCGCCGGCCTGCTCGAGCGGCCGGGTGTCGACGGCGCGCTCGTCGGCGGAGCCTCGCTCGACGTCGACTCCTTGAAGGCGATATGTCAGACGGCCGCACGTATCCGCTCGTAGTCCTCGTCATCCTCGACGGCTGGGGCTGCGCGCCGGCGGGCCCCGGGAATGCGATCTCGCTCGCGCGCACGCCCGTCTTCGACCGGCTGTTCGCGGAGTTCCCGCACACGACCCTGAAGGCATCGGGCGAGGCAGTGGGACTTCCGCCCGGCCAGATGGGCAACTCCGAGGTCGGCCATCTCACCATCGGCTCGGGCCGCATCCTCTTCCAGGACCTCATGCGCGTGAACAAGGCGATCGAGACGGGCGAGCTCTTCGAGAACACGGCCCTGCGTTCCGCGTTCGAGCGTGGCGAGAAGGTGCACCTGCTCGGGCTCGTCTCGCACGGTGGTGTGCACTCGCACATCGACCACGTCAAGGCGTTGCTCCAGTTCGCTCCCGAGAAGACGTGGATCCACGCCTTCACCGACGGTCGCGACGTGTCGCCGCATTCCGCGGTGCACGATCTCGCCGAACTCCCGGTCGACCGCGTCGCCACCGTCGTCGGTCGCTACTACGCGATGGACCGCGACAAGCGCTGGGATCGCACGGAGCGCGCGATCGACGCGATCGTCCACGGCCGGGGTGCGCACGCGAGCGATCCGATCGCCGCGGTGCAGGAGAGCTACGACCGCAACGTCACCGACGAGTTCATCGAGCCGATCGTCATCGACGGCCGCCCGCGGCTCGACCCCGAGCGCGACACGGCGATCTTCTTCAACTTCCGGCCCGACCGCGGGCGCCAGCTCTCCGAGAAGCTCCGCGAGCTCGGCGTCGACCTGACCACGATGACGCGCTATCGCGACGACTTCGACTTTCCCGTCGCGTTCCCCGACCAGAAGGTCGACCAGGTGCTGGGGGAGGTGCTCGCCGAGCACGGCGTGCGGCAGCTCCATGCCGCAGAGACGGAGAAGTACGCACACGTGACGTACTTCTTCGACGGCGGCCGCGAGGAGGAGTTTCCGCGTGAGACGCGCCTGCTCGTGCCCTCGCCGCGCGACGTCCCGAGCTACGACAAAAAGCCCGAGATGTCGGCGGTCGAGCTCACCGACCGGTTCGTCGAGGAGATCGCCGACGGCTACGCGTTCGCCGTGATCAACTTCGCGAACCCCGACATGGTCGGCCACACGGGGGTCATTCCGGCCGTCGTCACGGCGGTGGAGACCGCCGACGCCTGCCTCGGCCGGGTGGTCGAGGCGGTGTCTCTCCTGGGGGGCGTCTGCCTCGTGACCGCCGATCACGGCAACGCCGAGAAGCTGCTGGAGGACGACGGCGTGAGCCCGCACACGGCCCACACGACCAATCTCGTGCCTTTGGTCTTGACCACTCCGGGCCTTTCACTGCGGGAGGGCGAGCTCTCCGACCTCGCGCCGACGATCCTCGCCTTGCTGGGCTACGAGCCGCCCCGTCAGATGACCGGCGAAAATGTGGTCGCCAACGGCCCATAAGGGGGCTATTATGAGGCCTCTTGTCGCTGCCTCAGCCTGATTCGGGCGTCCTGCGGAAGGCGCAGCGGGGTGATGAACGCGCCTTCTCGATCATCGTGCGCGCTTACCAGGTGCCGGTGTTCAACTACGTGCTCAGGCTGGTCGGCGACCGGTCGCTTGCGGAGGACCTGACGCAGGAGATCTTCCTTCGCGTGTACCAGGGACTGCCGCGCTTCTCATTGCGGTCGAAATTCACGACGTGGCTCTTCCAGGTGGCGAAGAATCGCGTGCTCGACGAGCTCCGTGCGTTCGAACGTCGGCCGCGCGCAACCGTCGACCTCGACGACGTGCCGGCACTCGAAGTGCTGGACGCGCCGTTCGAGCGGCTCGAGGCGATCGACGCCGTGTGGCGCGCGGTCGAGAACCTCAACGTCGATCTGAAGTCGGCACTCCTGCTGCGGGATGTGGTCGGGCTCTCGTACACCGAGATCGCCGATGCACTCGAGATCACCCTCGCCACCGTCAAGTGGCGGATCTACAAAGCGCGTGAGGATGTTCAGCTCGCTCTCGCCCGCGAGGGCATCTACTTCTACGCATCGAGTGAGCCGGGGCCGGCTGCACAGCCGGCTCCGCTCCTCTAACGCGAATACCGCAAGAGCCACGCGGCGAGCGCCTGCGCCTGCTGCTGCGCCGACGTCTCCTGCGGCACCGGCGTGATGCGCGCCGGCGCCGGGGGAGCCGGATGCGACGGGCTTCCCGACGTCACCACCGCCGCGACGATCCCCGCGGCGAGCACCGCCGCTGCTGCGCCGGCGAGCACGAGCGGCGCACGCCGTCGCCGTTGCGGCCGACGGCCGAGGATCGCGGTTGGCGCAGCGGACGGATCGTGCGCGAGCGCGCGCTCGAGCTCCGCCGCCGTGGGGCGCTTGGCCGGATCCGTTGCGAGGCAGCGCCGGATGGTCGCGGCCAGCTCCGGCGGAACGCCGCTCAGCCGCGTCGCGCGGTCCGGCGTGCCGGTGAGCATCTCCACGAGCACGAGCCCGAGCGCGTACACGTCCGCGGCGCCGGTGACGTGGTCGCCGCGCGCCTGCTCGGGCGCGAGGTAGGCCGCCGTTCCGAGGACGGTGCCCGCCATCGTGAGCCGCGTGCCCTCGAGTAAGACCGCGATGCCGAAGTCGCCGAGCTTCAGCACGCCGTCACGGCGGAGCAGGAGGTTGTGCGGCTTCACGTCGCGGTGCACGAGACCGGCGGCATGCGCGGCCGCGAGTGCGCGCGCCGCCTGCGCGCCGAGATCCTCCACCTCCACCGGCGAGAGCTTTCGACGGCGGGCGAGCAACTCGGCGAGCGTCTCCCCGTCGACGAGCTCCATCGCGATGTATGGCCGGCCGTCGGCCTCGCCGACGTCGAAGACGTGCACGATGTTCGGATGGCCGAGCCGCGCGGCCAGTCGGCCCTCGCGCACGAAGCGCTCGCGCAGGTCGGCGTCGCGCGCGAGATTCTCCGCTAGGCGCTTGAGCGCGACGTCGCGGTCGAGCTCGCGGTCGTGCGCGAGGTCGACGACTGCCATCGCGCCGTGCCCGAGCGGCCGCTGCACCTCGTACCGGCCTGCAACGAGGGTGCTCATTGGTTGTTGTCGCCGCCCGGTCCGTGCTTGCCGTGATCCTTCGGCCCCTTCGGCGGCTTCGGCCCATGGTTCGGCGGCGGACCGGGGTGGCAGGTGATGCGCCCCGGCAGCGCGTCGACGGTCGCGCTCAGGGTCGGCTGGAGCCGCAGGGGAATCTCGTGCGCAGCGATCGCCTGTGCCACGGCATTCTGGAGGCCGGTCGCGTCCGCGAGCGCGGTGCAGCCGTCGCCGGCTTCCAGGGCCTGCGCGACCGCGTTCGCCTGCGTGGCCAATGTCTGGCCGAGGGCGTGGGGGAGACGGGGCGGCTTCGCCACCGCCGGCGGCTTCGCGGAACCGCCGCAGCCGGCCAGCGCGAGCATGACGAGGAGCGCTATGCCGCCGCGTGTCATTCGCCGTGCGTGAGCCGCGCCGCAAGCGCCTCGGGGAGCCCAGCAGCACGCATCTCCGCCTGTGTGCGCTCGACGTCGTACTCCACGCGGCGGAACGTGGCCGTCTCCGCGTCGCGATCGAGGAGCAGATACGCCGCACGCCACTCGCCGTCGCGGGGCTGACCGACCGAGCCGGGGTTGAGCAGGACGCGGTCTCGCGTCCCAACTTGGGTTCCGTCCGGAGCGAGCCCGCCGGTGAGCATGTCGTCCCGCCATTCGACCTCGAGCGCAACGTGGCTGTGCCCGACGAGCACGAGCGGAAACGGGCTGACGGCGAGCGTGGCGGCGGCTGCCTCGTCGGAGAGCACGTATTCCCACACCGGGTCGCGCGCACTTCCGTGGTACAGCGCGACCTCGTCCCGTTGGCCCACCGGCTCGAGCCGGTCGAGGAACGCGCGCGCCGGCTCCGTGAGGATCTCGCGCGTCCACCGCGCGGCGACGGCGGCGTCGCCGCGGAACTCGGCCAGGTCGATCGTTCCGCGCACAGCGAGGTCGTGGTTCCCGCCCAGGCAGATATCTGCACGCGACTCGACGATCTCGCAGCACTCGTTCGGCCGCGGGCCGTAGCCGACCACGTCGCCGAGGCACCAGATCTCGTCAGGTGGGGCGGCGTCGATCGCCGACAGCACCGCCTCGAGCGCGGCGAGATTCGAGTGCACGTCCGAGACGACCGCGATCTGCACCGCTCAAAGCTAGTCCCGCGAGGACCGGAACCGTCGCGGGGACGATCGACGTCACCGCCAACAGGAGTCCCCATGCGCCCGCTGCGAGCCCCGTCGCAACGGCTGCGCGGAGGCGCGCGCGCACGACGACGCCGAGGAGCGCGGGGGCGAGGAGGTCGAGCCAGCCCATCGTCGCCGATCCGAACGTCGCATCCTGGAGGCGCGGGATCGCGGGCAGAGATGCCTGGTGCAACGCGGCCGTCGCCGGCTGCACCTGCCGTGTTCCCCAGACGAGGATGACGTCGACGAGCGCGACGACGACGAGGCCGGCTGCAATCGACCAGGCAGGCGCGACGCGTGCGATGAGCCGCGCGACCGTGATCGCCGCGAGCGCGATCAGCGCGACGGACGCCGCCTGCGCGACGAGGCCGTCCGTCCGCCACGCGATCACCCAGAGCGCGGCCGCGAGCGGAAGCTTCCAGCGGCCGGCGGCGGCGAGCAACGGCGTCCCGATCGCGCCAGCGTAAGCGAGTGCATGCGGTCCGCCCGCCGCGAGCCGGAGGATGGCGACCCCGGCTCCGAGCAGGGCAGCGGGCACCAGGAACCCCGCAAGTAACAACGTGTTACTTGCGCGTCGCTGCGGCGGTCGCGATGCCAGCACGACCGCGGCCTGAACTGCGCAGAGAACGGCGTAGGACGGAGCGAGACTCAGTGTTCGGGGGCTTCGGGCAGGTTGCGGATGCCCTCGGTCGTCTGCCACTTCGACCAGGAGTCCTGCAACGCCGCCATCAGCTCTTCGATGAAGCGGGGCGACGCATTCACGCGCGCCACGACTGCGCCGGGGACGTCGCCCTCCTCCACCTCGTGCTCGATGCGCGCGAATGTGAGCGTGAACTCGTATCGCGAGAAGCTGATGTTGGCGAAGTTCGCGTAGGCGCCGGCGATGTCGGCAGGGTCGAGATGGATGTTGAGGCGGCGTTCGCCGGTCTCTTGAATCTCGTCCTCGTCCACGGGGGCACGATACTAGAGGCCTCGTGGACCCCGTCCGCCGCCTCCGCCGGATCGAGTGGCTGCTGCTCGCGGTGGCCGCCACACTTGGGGCCGGAACGGTCGGGTTCCGGTTGATCCTGCACGAGCCCTGGTCGCAGTCCTTCTACCGAGCGGTCATCACCGCCACGTTGACGGGCCTGGACACCGTGCCCTCCTCGAACGGCGCGCGTTGGCTCTCGATCGTGATGATCCTCGCCGGTCTGACGATCATCGCGTACGCCGGCGCGGTTATCGTCGAAGCGATCGCCGGCGGCGTCTTGACCGGCGCCGTGGCGGAACGGCGGAGGGAGCGCACCATCGAGAGGCTCAACGACCACTTCATCATCTGCGGTTACGGGCGGGTCGGCCGCCGCGTGGCCGAGGAGTTCCGAGCGGCAGGCGTCCAGTACGTCGTGCTCGACTTCCGCCCCGAGTCGATCGACGCCGCGAAGGAGCACGGCGACCTCTTCATCGAGGGAGACGCGACGAAGGACGAGGACCTCCAGCATGCAGGGCTCGATCGCTCGAAGGGGCTCGTGGCCGCCTCCGACTCGGACGCCGACAACCTGTACATCGTGCTCTCGGCGCGCTCGGCGCGGCCCGAGCTGCAGATCGTCGCGCGCGGCTCCGACGAGGACGCGGCGAAGAAGCTGAGGCTCGCCGGCGCCGATCGCGTGGTCCTTCCGTACGCGACCGCCGGCCGCACGATGGCGAACCTCGTCCTCAAGCCGCAGGTGACCGCGTTTCTCGACGCGGTGACGACGGCGACCGGCCCCGATCTGCACATGGCAGAGATCGTCGTCCACCGGACGTGCGTCCAGGCAGGCAAGTCCATCCGGGACATCCGGGTCCGGCACGAGACCGGCGCGCTCATCATCGCGTTGCGCAAGGAAGACGGAAGCTTCGACACGACGCCAGAGCCCGACGTCACGATCGACCCGGGCGATGTCATCGTCGGCATCGGGACGACGGACGAGCTGCAGCGGCTCGAGGACCTCTTCGCCGTTGGTGTCTGATCCCGTTAGCCAGCTGGCCGAGGCGCTCGGGCCGGACGTCGTGCTCGAGCGGCCCGGCGAAGCTGCGCACGGCGACTATGCGACGAACGCGGCGCTGAAGCTCGCCGGCGCGCGGCGGCTGCCTCCGCGGCAACTGGCGGCCGAGCTCGTCCAGAGCGCCGAGTCGCTTCCGGCAGTCGAGCGTGCGGAGGTCGCCGGTCCGGGGTTCGTGAATCTGTTCCTCGGCGACGCGTGGTTCGCCGACACACTCGCGGTCGTCCTCGCCGAGGGAAACCGTTTCGGTGGCGGCAGCGCCGATCCGGGGCTGCGCTACCAGGTGGAGATGGTGTCCGCGAATCCGACCGGGCCGCTGCACGTCGCGCACGCGCGCAACGGCGCCTACGGGGATTCGGTCGCGCGTCTGCTCGAGTTCGCCGGGAACGACGTGAGCCGCGAGTATTACTACAACGACTCCGGTGGCCAGATGGATCGCTTCCGCGCGTCCGTCGACGCGATCCGGCGCGGGGAGGAGCCGCCCGCAGACGGGTACCGCGGCGACTACGTCCGCGAGCTCGCGGCGCAGCCCGGCGACCCCGTGCCCGAGATGCTGCACCGGATCGAGGCGTCGCTCGAGCGCTTCCGCATCCACTTCGACTCGTGGGAGCGGCAGAGTGTCGTCGAGCAGCGGCTCCCCGAGCTGTTGCCGAAGCTCGACACGTATGAGAAGGACGGCGCGCTGTGGGCGCGCTCCTCGGCGTACGGGGATGAGGAGGACCGCGTGCTGCTCCGTTCGGGCGACCGTAGCCCGACGTACCGTGCCGCGGACGTTCCGTATCTCGTGGAGAAGCTCGACCGCGGGTACGACCGCGCGATCTACGTCCTCGGCGCCGATCACCACGGCACGCGGAACTGGTACGCCGCGGTCGCGCGCATGCTCGGCTACGACCCCGGTCGCGTCGAGGTGCTGCTGTACCAACTCGTGCACCTGACGAGGGGCGGCGAGCAGGCACGCATGTCACGCCGGCGCGGCGACATCGTCTTGCTCGACGAGTTCCTCGACGAGATCGGCGTCGACGCGGCGCGCTGGTACCTGGTCAACCGCGGGCCTGACCAGACGATCGAGATCGATGTCGATCTCGCCGCCGAACGCTCGCAGAAGAACCCGGTGTACTACGTGCAGTACGCGCACGCGCGCATCGCCGGCATCCTTCGCAACACCGAGAACGCGACGAACGACGTGTCGCTTGCGGCGCCGCTCGCGCCCGAGGAACGCGAGCTCGTCAAGCGGCTCGCCGAGCTCCCTGCCGTCCTGCGCGACGCGACCGAGCATCGCGGGCCGCAGGCCATTCCGGCGTACGCCATCCGCGTGGCCGACGACTTCCACCGCTTCTACCACGAGCACCGCGTGCTCGAGAGCGAGCAGGAGGCCTTCCGGCTCGGGCTCTGCCGGGCGACGCAGTCGGTGATCGCGTGCTGCTTGCAGCTCGTCGGCGTCGAAGCACCTGACAGGATGTAGCGCCGTGAGTGCCCGGCAGGCCCCCGACCGGAACATCGCCATGGAGCTCGTCCGGGTGACCGAGGCGGGGGCCATGGCCGCTGCCCGGTGGATCGGGCGCGGCGACAAGGAGGCGGCGGACAAGGCTGCGGTCGACGCAATGCGCTACGTCCTCGACAGCGTCGCGATGCGAGGCATCGTCGTCATCGGTGAGGGGGAGAAGGACGAGGCCCCGATGCTCTACAACGGCGAGCAGGTCGGCAGCGGCGAAGGCCCCGAGGTCGACGTGGCCGTCGACCCGCTCGAGGGCACGCGCTTGACGGCCTTCGGCCAGCCGAATGCGATCACCGTCATCGCCGTCGCCGAGCGCGGCACGATGCTCTTCCCCGGCGCAGCCCTGTACATGGAGAAGATCGCGGTCGGCCCCGCGGCGATCGACGCGATCGACATCACGCGCAGTCCGACCGAGAACGTGCAGGCCGTTGCAGATGCGCTCGGCAAGACGCCGCGGGCGGTCGACGTGGTCGTCCTCGAGCGCGAGCGCCATGACGTGCTCATCGCGGAGCTGCGCGACGCGGGCGCGCGCGTTCGGCTCATCCGCGACGGCGACGTCGCTCCTGCGATCGCGGCGGCGCAGGCGGGCACCGGCGTGGACATGCTGTATGGCATCGGCGGCACGCCGGAAGGCGTGATCTCGGCCGCGGCGCTCAAGTGCGTCGGCGGAGGGATCCAGGGACGGCTGTGGCCGCGGAACGACGCCGAGCGCCGTCAGCTCGTCGGCGCCGGGCTCGACCCCGAACGCGTGCTGTACACGGACGACCTCGTTTCGGGCCAGGATGTCTTCGTCGCCGCGACGGGCGTCACCACCGGCGCGCTGCTCCGTGGCGTGCAGTACACATCCGACGGCGCGACCACGGACTCGATCGTCATGCGCTCACGATCCGGCACAGTGCGGAGAGTCGTCGCGCAGCAGTCGCTGACGAAGCTCTCCGCACTCACAGGATTCGAGTACACATAGGCCGGTACCAGGTACCGTCACCAAAGGGTCATAAATTCGTGCCGAGCGCGTCGAGCCTGATCTCCCAGGGGTCGATCGACTCGACGACGAGATGCGTGCCGCTCCACGGATCGGCAGCGAACCGTGCGCGGCAGTCGTCCTCCGACGCGGCGTCGACGACGTGGACGACGCGACGATCACCGATCGGGCCGCCGAGGAGGATGAACCCATCCTCGACGAGCGCATCCATGTACACGGCGTGCTCCTGCAAGCCTGACTGAGCTTCGAGCGGCTCGCCCGCTCTCCACTCGGGGCCTGACTGGCGGAGCACGACGTGGAACATCGCTAGACGGCGACTGCCTCGCGTTCCATCGCGGCTGCATACAACCCGCTGCGCGCGGCGGAGTTCATCTTTGCGCGATGGTAGTAGGCACGCTGGCCGGCCTCGACGTTCTCCGGCCTGCCGCCCCACGCGTGCAGCGCCGGCGCCTGCAGCGCGCGGCCGTACGAGAACGACAGCTGCCACGGGTGCGGCCCGCTGCTGTTCATTGCATTGAGGTGCGCGGTCGCGTCCTCGTCCGTCTGTCCGCCGGAGAGGAACACGATGCCGGGCACCGCTGCGGGCACGTGCTTGTAGTACGCGTGCAGGCTCTGCTCGGCGACCTCGTCGACGCCTGCGCGCTTCGACGCCTCGTAGCCGGAGAGCACCATGTTCGGCTTCAGCAGCGTGCCGGCCACGTCGACCTTCTGGTCGAACAGCTCCGTGTAGAGCGCCGCGAGCACGCGCGAAGTCACGAACTCGCTGCGCTCGATCGTGTGCGTGCCGTCCTGCAGCACTTCCGGCTCGACGATCGGGACGATGCCCGCCTCCTGGCAGAGCGCCGCATAGCGGGCGAGCGCATGCGCGTTCGTCCAGATGCAGTACTCGCTCGGGTGCGTATCCGAGATGGAATAGACCCCGCGCCATTTCGCGAAGCGCGCGCCGAGCTTGCGGTACTCGGCGAGGCGTTCCCGCAGGCCGTCGAGGCCTTCCGTCACGGTCTCGCCCTCGGCGTGCGCGAGCGGCTTCGCACCCTCGTCCACCTTGATACCGGGGATGACGCCCTTCGACTCGAGCAGCTGCGGGAACGGAGTCCCGTCCAGCGCGCTCTGCCGGATCGTCTCGTCGTACAGGATGACGCCGCTGATGTACTCCTCGACGCCCGGCGTCGTAAAGAGCAGGTCGCGATACGCCTGCCGCGTGCTTTCGGTCGACTCGAGGCCGATCGAGTCGAAGCGCTTCTTGATGGTGCCGGTGCTCTCGTCCGCGGCAAGGATGCCCTTGCCCTCGGCGACCAGAGCCCGCGCGGTCTCGTGCAACTCGTTGGTGGCCATGCGTTTCTCTCCCGTTCGGATTCCGTGCCCAAACGGTATCGCCCGCGAGCGAGCCCCGAGGTCGGGTTCTCCGGGAAGCGACAGCCGCTCCACCCCGGAAGCGGCTGTCGTCCGGATGACCCCCGCGCTTACTCGACGTCTGCGGCCATAACAGCGGAGATGCCGGAAGAGCCGATTCCTTGCGGGGCTAGAATCCGCCCTCAGCGCGGACGTAGCTCAGTTGGTAGAGCACTGGCTTCCCAAGCCAGGTGTCGCGGGTTCGAATCCCGTCGTCCGCTTGAACTACAACCAGCGCTTGTAGCGGAAGAAGCCGAGCATCGAGACGATGAGTACGACGAACGACCCGAGGATCGCCCAGAACGCGATCTCGCTCCCGAAGCCCGGGAACGTCACGTTCATCCCGAAGAGGCCTGTCAGGAAGGTCAGCGGCAGGACGACGACGCTGAAGATGGTCAGCACGTACAGGATGTCGTTCTGCTGGTGCGAGATGAGCGACTCGTTCGTGTCCTCCAGCGCCTCGACCACTTCCTTGTAGTTGTCGAGCAGGTCCCAGATGCGCTCGCTCGCGTCGACGATGTCGTCGAAATAGAGCTCGAGCTCCTCGGGCAGGAAGCGCTCGACGCCGCGCTCGAGCTGTCGTAGCGTCGGCCGCTGCGGCTTGATGATCTTGCGGTAGGAGATGATCTCCTGCTTGACCTTGTGGATGTCGCGCACGAGGTCCTTCGCACGGATCGCGACGTCGTCGATCTGCTCGTCGATCTGCTCGAGCTTGAAGCCGATCTTGTCGAGGATCGGGAAGCAGTAGTCGTACAGATCGTCGAGCACCTCGTAGAAGAGGCGGCCCGAGCCGCGCGCGAACAGCGACTGGCGGAAGTCCTCGTTCTCGTACGCGCGCCGGAAGAGCGCCGACACGGGGCGGAGCTCGACGCTCGGCAGCGTCACGAGGTAGCTCGGCCCCAGGAAGACGTCGAGCTCGCCGGCGTTGAGACGGCCGATCGCGTTGTCGTACACCGGGAAATGGAGGACTGCGAAGAGATAGCTCTCGCCCTCTTCCTCCGTGTACGCGTCGACCTTGGACCGCTGGCGGCGCGACATGACGTCCTCGACGTCGAGCGGATGCCAGCCGAAGCGCTGCGCGAGTGCGAGCGCCTCCTCCTGGCTCGGGCGCTCGAGGTTGATCCAGGTCAGCCCGGCGTGATGGAGCTCTGCGAGGCGGGGCGGCGGAGCAGCGTCAGCGACAGTGACCGGACGGCCGCGGCGCGTGCGGATGCGAGGCGGGCTCGGCATCGGTACTGAGAGGGTCTCCTGTTGCCTGCCTTGTCATGCGTCCAAGTGTACCCGGCTCACAGCAGATCTTCAGCTTCGCACGATGCAATGGAAAACGATGCGCGGGGGACCTGACGGTAACGAGCGCCTGACGGCGGCATCGGCCGCTGTTCTGTTCTTCATGCTCGCTGCGGAGGGCGTGACGATCCTGTCCATCCGGCAATTGATCTCCGTTCATGTCTTCATCGGGATGCTGCTCGTCCCGCCGGTGGCACTGAAGCTCGCGAGCACGACCTGGCGTTTTGCGCGGTACTACCGCGGAGCCCGGCCATATCGCGAGAAAGGCCCGCCGCTGCTACCTCTGCGGCTGCTCGCGCCCGTCGTCGTCGCGTCCACCGTCGCCGTCTTCGTCACCGGCATCGCCCTGCTCGTTCAGGGGCCGGGCCGCGGCCTCGTCCTCGGGCTGCACAAGGCGAGCTTCGTCGTGTGGTTCGTCGCCACCGGTGTCCACGTGCTCGCGTACCTCTCGCGCGTCCCGCGCCTCGCTGTGGCCGACTGGAGGACCGGCGCCTCCGCGGTCCCCGGCTCCCTCGCCCGGCGGTCGCTCCTCGCGGGCGCGGTCACGGCCGGCGCGATCCTCGCGGTCTCGACCGTCCAGTACGCAGGACCGTGGCTGCACTGGCACGGGTAAGGCGGACGTAAAGCCTCCGGGCTCTCAGGCGATCCTCAGACTTCCAGGCTTACATGGGCAACGTGAGCGAGGTGGCGATCGCGAGAGCCGCTTCCGAGGCGCCGTCGCGCCGGCGGACGCATATGCGCCGGGCCGTGGGGCTCGCCGTCGTGTGGATCTTCGTGCTCGGGAACACAGCCGGGATCTTCTGGCTGTGGGCGAACGGTGGGAATCTCTCGACCACGACCACCGGCGAGGCGCTGACGAGCGTGGCGCGCATCACCGGGCTCCTGAGCGCGTACATGGCTCTCATCCAGGTCGTCCTCCTCGCGCGTCTACCCGTGCTCGAGCGCCTCGTCGGCTTCGACCGGCTGACGGTCTGGCACCGGTGGAATGGCCACGCGACGATCGACCTCGTCGTCGCGCACGTCTTCTTCAGCATCTGGGGCTACGCGCTGATGGACAAGTTCTCCATCGGCAAGGAGATCTCTACAATGATCTGGGGCGGGGTCTACCCGGGGATGATCGTCGCGACGATCGGCACCGCGTTCCTCATCGCTGTGGTCGCGACGTCGTACGTCATCGTGCGCCGCCGGCTCCGCTACGAGTGGTGGTACGCCGTGCACGTGCTCGCCTACGCCGGGATTGCGCTCGCGTGGTTCCACCAGATCCCGACCGGCAACGAGCTCGTGCTCGACACGGTCGCAGCCGACTACTGGCGCGCGCTCTACGTCGCAACGATCGCGATCATCGTCGGCTTCCGTGTCGTCGTTCCGCTCGTGAACGTGTTCCGCTACCGACTCCGCGTCGCCGAGGTCGTCGAGGAAGGCCCCGGCGTCGTGTCGGTCCGGATCGAGGGCCGCCGGCTCGAGCGGCTCCACGCCCGCGCGGGTCAGTTCTTCCTCTGGCGGTTCCTCACGCGCGGCCGCTGGGCGACGGCGCATCCGTTCTCACTCTCCAAGGCTCCCGACGGGCGGTCGCTCCGGATCACCGTCAAGGCGCTCGGAGACCACACGGCCAAGTTGGCATCGCTCCCGGTCGGAACCCGCGTCCTCGCCGAAGGCCCGTTCGGCGTCTTCACAGATTCGCTGCAGCGCCGGAGCAAGCGCCTGCTCATCGCCGGCGGCATCGGCATCACGCCCGTTCGCGCACTCGTCGAGAGCTCGACGGGCGACGACGTCGTGATCTATCGCGCACTGCGCGACGACGAGCTCGTCCTCCGGAGAGAGCTCGAGGAGCTCGGCGTCGATGCGCACTACGTCGTCGGCGATCACGCGGCGCCCGGAGGCGAGCGGCTCCTCTCGCCGGAGCATCTGCACGAGCTCGTCCCCGACCTCGCGGAGCGCGACGTCTATGTCTGCGGGCCGCCCGGCATGACCGATTTCGCAGTTCGGAACGTCCGCCGCGCGGGCGTTCCCCGCCGGCACATCCACGTCGAACGTTTTGCCCTATGAATGTTCTCCCGTACCAGGTACCGGTCTTTCGCGCAACGCAAGCAAGGGGCGAACGTCTGGTACCTGGTACGGGCGTCAGAAATGTTTTCCCGTACCAGGTACCGGTCTTTCGCGCAACAAAAGCAAGGAGCGAACGTCTGGTACCTGGTACGGGCGTAATCAGAAAGGAACACGCATGCGCAAACGGCTCATAGCCGCCGTCGCCGGACTGGCCACCATCGTCCTACCGGCGGCAAATGCCGTCGCCGGCACGGCCAAGACGATCGTGACGACCAAACGCGTCACCGGCCCGCAAGCGGTGGCAGGCCCATTCGGCTACGTCGAGGTCATCCTCGTCGTCAAGAAGACCGCCAGGATCGTCGGCACGCACACGACGGTAACCCGCAAGATCACGAACGTCCTCGTGCCGATCTTTCCGAATCACACGAGCCGCTCCATCTTCATCAACCAACAAGCAGTGCCGCTGCTCACGAACGAGGTGCTGACCATGACGAAGTTCAACCCGAACATCGAGCTCGTGGGCGGCGCGACCGCGACGAGCTACGCATTCGCGCAGTCGCTCCAGGCGGCAATCCTCCACGCGAAGAAGATCTGATGCATCGCGTCGAGCACGTCATGGGGATGCCGATCGTCGTCGCCGTGCGCGACGGCGACGTGCCCGACGCTGTGTTCGACTGGTTCCGGCACGTCGACGCGACATTCAGCACGTTCAAGGCGGACAGCGAGATCAGCCGCCTACGCCGGGGCGAGCTCGCGCGCGCGGACGCGAGCAACGAGGTGCAACGGGTGCTCGCCCGGTGCGACGAGCTGCGGGAGGAGACGGCGGGTTTCTTCGACATCGATGCGGTCGACGGCGATCCGTCCGGCTACGTCAAGGGCTGGTCGGTGGACGAGGCAGCCGCGATTCTCGATCGCGCAGGCTTCGAGGAGTACGGCATCAACGCCGGCGGCGACATCCGCACTCGCGGCCGGTGGACGATCGGCATCCAGCACCCGCTCGAGCCACAGGAGATCGCGCAGGTCGTTGAGGGCGACGATCTTGCCGTCGCGACGTCCGGCGCGTACGAGCGGGGCGACCATGTCCGCGACCCGCACACCGATGAAGCGCCGAGCGGAGTCCTGTCCGTGACGATCACCGGTCCCGATCTCGGGACAGCGGATGCGTATGCGACCGCCGCATTTGCGATGGGCGGACGCGGTGCGCCCGGCTGGACTGCGCGACTGCGCGGCTACGAGGCGATGACGATTCTCTCCGACGGCCGCGTGCTCTCGACGCCGCACTTCCCGTCCGCCTGACGGCGGCGGAACGGCCGCTCGATCACGTAGTAGGAGATGAGCGTGAGGGCCAGGGTGAGCGCAAGCGCGCCCCAGCGATCGTTCCAGCCCGTCAACCACATCGCCGGGATCTGCCAGAGATACAGGCTGTACGAGAGCGCACCGATCCAGACGAGTGGCCGCGCGCGCAACACGACTCGGACCGGCCCGGGCGAGAGCGCTGCGAGCACGAGCGCGGCACCCGCGACCTCCACGATCGGTAGCCCGCCGACCGACCAGGGAACCGTCTGCGCGCCGAGGAAGAACGCGGCCACGACGAGCGCGCCCGCCACGCAGCCCGTCAGTGCCGAGACGGTCGTGAGGCCGCGCCGGCGAGCGTACGCGAGGAGGCAGCCGAGGACGAGCCCGTCCACGTGCGTATCGGGCGCGTAGTAGAGGCGGTGCCAACCGGCGCCGGCGGCGGCAAGGGCGGCGCGGTAGAGAACGAGCCCGACGAAGCCCGCTGCCAGAAGGACGATCACGCGTCGTTCGGTGAGGCGGCGTCGGAGCGCGAGAAGCGCGATCGGCCAGAGCACGTAGAACTGCTCTTCCTGCGCGAGCGACCAGAGGTGAGCGGCGGGCGTCGCCGCGAGGAAGTCGGAGTGGCCGAAGCCCCGCACGATGTTCGCCGCATAGAGCCCGGAGGCCACGATGCTCGCGACGAGCCCCGGCGAATAAAAGAGCGGGCCGACAGCGGCGATCAAGACGAGCACGGCGCCGAGCGCGGGCAACAGTCGCCGAGCACGCCGGATGTAGAACGCCCGGAGAGAGACGAGCCCGTCCCGGTCGTGCTCCTCGAGCAGCAGCGTCGTGATCAGAAAGCCGGAGAGGACGAAGAAGAGGTCGACGCCGTAGAAGCCGCCGCTCAGCCCGAAAAGATGGACGCCGAGAACGCCGAGGATGGCGATCCCGCGCAGGCCGTCCAATGCCGGGACGTAGCCCAGCCGCACCCGTGACGTCGACGATGGCGCCATGCGGAAGTGCTTCGGCCGCCGGAAGTGCTGAGCGTAACCCCAAACGGGGGTTCCGGATCGCGTCGCCTTCGGTCATGCGGGCGAGGCAACGTGCTACCGCGCGTGCCGGACGAACTTCGGGCACCAGCTCACGGTCGTTGAAGATGTCGATCGCGACCGCCGGCCCGCCTTGCACCGTGAACGCGAGCATCGCGAACGGCTGGTCGCCGTCAAACGCAACGACCCCCGCTGCTCCGTTGATCAGCGCCGGTCGGACGACCGATCGCATAACTCCGCAGTGCCGGAGCTTTCCGGTGCAGTGCTCCCAGCCGGTCACAATCCGAACCACGTCGCGAGCGTGTGCGGAGATCGGTTCAAGCTTGCGCGTCGGTATGCCAGAGACGGTGGCTCGTCGGGACGATGAACTCCTGCCCGTTCATGCAGCCCCGCGGGCTCGGCTTGGTTCAGTTGAGTCGTGCCATCTCGCGGCGCTTGGCTGTAGCGCGCGTAGCGGGATGCTTACTCTGGCGTTTGTGCTGAGTGAGCACCGATCGATCGCAGCCACTCGATCACGTTTTCGCGTTGGGTTCCGCGACCTGCAGCGGCGTCCAGCGCTGTGCCGTGTGCGTAGTCTGGCTCCCAGTTGAGATCGGCGCCGGCGCTCAACAGGCGTTCGGCGGTGCGGCGTTGCCCGGCGGCGCAGGCATGCCAAAACCCCTGGGAGATTTGTTCTGGATCGAGTTCGCTTCCGAGC
>DATKQT010000037.1:0-68527 GCA_035532535.1 Gaiellaceae bacterium | reverse complement strand
GGATTAAAAGTCCCCTGCTCTACCAACTGAGCTACCGGCCCGTGGGGCCGAGTGTACGTTCCCACGCGTCGAGGAGCTGATCGACGTTTCGCCGTTGCGCGTCGCTGAACTCGAAGCGCTGGACGAGACGCCGCGCCTCGGCGGGGTCGTCGTTCTCGACCGCCGCCTCGAGGTGCTCGCGCAGCGGCGTCGGCTGTTGGAGCTGGCGGCGGAGCCAGCGCAGCAGGCTGACCTGAGCGGCTTCCACATGGGCGGTGACGGGATCGAACCGCCGACCCCCTGCTTGTAAGGCAGGTGCTCTCCCAGCTGAGCTAACCGCCCTGGCGTGGCACACGGTACATGTGGTCGGTCCCGACGCCGCCCTCGCCAGTGATGCCCCCAGCGGGATTCGAACCCGCGCTACGGCCTTGAAAGGGCCGCGACCTGGACCGCTAGTCGATGGGGGCTGCGAGCCAGGTTAGAGGAACATCATCCAGCGGGCGGTCGCGCCACAGCCGCAGTCCTTGTGCTTCGTGGAGCAGTGGCGGCAGTTCCAGTACTCCCACCAGATCCACTTGAGGTGGTTCACCTCGAGCACGAAGAGGGCGACGATCCAGAGCAGGATCTCGGTACGGGACACGACGCCCAAGGTATGAGCGACTTGGTCATGCGGCAATGGGCCGGGCGGCCCAAATGAGCCGCCCAAGGGTCCCAGTCAGCCCGCCGGGTCTACCAGCGGCGCGCGGGACGCCCGATGCCTCCGGTGAAGAGGCTGATGAGCCACACGAGCGCGATGACCGCGGCGACGATGAACAGCCAGTGGATGGCGAAGCCTGCCCCGAAGGCGGCGATCGCGAGAATTGCGAGGACGAGTAAGAGCATCATGCAAGGAGAACGGCCGGGGCGCCGCGGCGGTTACGCCGGGAGCGGCGTCAGCACCAGGACCGCGTCGCCCAGCTGGGCCTGCGAGAGGCCGAACTTGTACACGCGCGGCTCTGTGACGGAGTTGATCGCGTGGAGCTCATGGGCCGGAATCGCCGCCGGAAGCGGCACTTTCGCGCCCAGAGTCTCGGCGAGCGGCTGCTTCAACTCTGCCGACACGTCGTTCTTCTGCAGGTAGATCACGTACTGCGCCTGCGACCCTGAGGGCGGCGGCATGAACGCGATGATGTTGTTGATCCCGCCGACGTACTTGAACGTGTACAGCGCGAGCTCGAGGATTTCGCGGCGGACGAGGTTCCCCCGCGCGACGCTCGCCTTGCCCGTCGAGATCGAGCACGCCGTGCCGAGCCCGCACAGCGAGTACATCATGCTGTTGGAGGACGAGACGAGGATGACCTGGTCGCCCTTGCCGCCCGTCCCGCGCACGGCGACGTAGTGGATCGGGATCGACGTCGTGCTCGTCGCGGAAACCGACGGCGTCTTCGCGATCACGTCGACGAGTTGGTCGCCGTTCGGCAGACGGTACGACTTCCCGACTGCATCGGCGATCTGCTTCGCCGCACCGAGGCCGCCGCCGCTCGGACGCCAGTGCGACCACTTCGGCGCGGGCGTGATCGACCGGCCCGCGTAGACGACGAGGACCACGAGTGCTGCCGCAAGCACGCCGCCGAGCAATCCGTACACGAAGAGGAAACGCGGCCGATGCGGATACTGCACCGGAGGCGCCGGCTCCGGCTGCGGCGCCGTCGGCGCGAGCTCGGTGCTGGTCACATCTGCGGCCACGTTTCCTCCTTCGTCCAGTCGATCGTCGGCTTCACGAGACCGACCGAGTCGAGCAGGCGGTTGAGGTCGTCCCCGAAGATCTCCTTCTTCTCCTCGACTGCAGTGGCCACCTGCGCGACTCTGTCCTTGTTCTCGAGGACGAAGACGTAGGCGGTGACGAACGCCTGGCCGAGGAACTGGGCGGCGACGTGCAGCTTGAAGCGATCCTGGAGAACGGACGCGACCGGGTCGGAGTGGAAGTCGGCCGAGCCGCGCGTGCGGTTCATCAGGCGCATCCCGATGTCCTGCAGCCGCTTCTCGATCTTCTCGCGCTCCTCGTCGCTGTGTCCGTTGAGCTCGAGCGGCTTCGGCGCCATGCCCCAGACGCCGACCATCGTCGCCGCCCGCGCCGTTGCCTGGCCGAGGTCGCCGCTGACGCCGACCGAGTTCTCGCCGTAGAAGACGTGCTCGGCGGCCATCGAGCCGACGGTGTGGATGAGATCGCCGGCCTCTTCGCTCTGCCAGCTGCTGAAGCGCTCCTCGCGGTCGAAGAACTGGTGATGGCCGAGCGAGCCTCCGCGCATGCGGATGGAGAGGCGGCTCGATTCGATCTCGGGGCGGTACGCGTGCGCGGTGGTCGCGTGGCCGGCCTCGTGGATCGCGACGGCGCGGGTCTCGTTCGGCGTGTACTTCACGCCGATGGCGGTGCCCGACTCGACCACCGTCATCGCATCGACGAGGTGCTGCCATGTAAACGCCGTCTGGCCCTCGTGGTGCGCGTTCGTCAGAGCCATCGAGCAGATCTGCTCGATCATCGCGGGCGAGTAGCCGTTCGTGATCCGCGCGATCTCGTCGCGTCGTTCGGGCGAGTCGAGGTCGGGATCGTGCGAGACCTTGTCGAGATACAGGTTGAAGATGTCCTTGCGGTCGTCCTTCGTCGGCGTACGGAACCAGACGTGGCGGCCCATGCGCCCCGGGCGCGTCAGCGCCGGGTCGAGCCGCTCGAACGGGACGTTCGTCGCGCCGATGAAGTAGATCTGCGCGCCGAGCGGCCGCGGCTTCGGCAGCCTCAGGCTGACGCGGCCGATGCGCCGCGGGACGATGTAGATCGAGTCGAGGAACGTGTTGATGCGGTTTGTGAAGAACCGCTTGAAGAACGGCGGGTTGTCGATGCCGTCCATCGTCACGAGTAGCTGGTTGAGGGCGAGCTGCCCCTGGCCGCCCATCATCCCGGGCATGATCCCCTGGTTGACGATGTTGACCATCTTGTGCATCCAGGACGGATACGGGGAGCTGCGCTCCGGCGCGCGCAGATTGAACATGTGCTCGCGCCAGGCCGGGGTTTCGTGGATGAGGTCGCCGCTCGAGTTGATTGCGCCGTACCGGCCGTAGAACGTCGGCTCGGCGACGTCGATCGGATTCATGGTGTTTCCCTGCAGGGCCTGGCGCCGCAGTCCGACCGCGTCGATCTCGTCGATGAAGACGATGCACTGCCCGCCCCACTTGCGCGCGAGCCGCTTCGCCTTGCGCGCGAGGAACCGAACGATAAGCGCATCGATGCCGATGAACGTCTGCGCGAAGCCGGACCCGGGGATGGAGACGAACGGCGAGTTGAAGCCGGTCGCGATCGCCTTCGCGAGCATCGTCTTGCCGGTGCCCGGCGCGCCGAGGAACAGTAGCCCTCGCTCGCGCTTGCCGCCTGCCTTCTCGAACGCCTCACCCGACTGCCAGAGCGTGACGATGCGGCGCACCTCCTCCTTCGCCTCGACCTGTCCGCGCACGTCCTCGAGCTTCACGCCCCACTCGGCGTCGCCGGGCTCGTAGCCGCGGATCTGCGAGATGCCCATGAGCATCATCGGGCCCATGAAGATGAAGAAGTTGGCGAAGAACAGGAAGAAGACGAAGACGAGCTGAAGCAGCAGCGTCCTGTTCCGTAGCAGGTGGCCGATGCCGACGAGCGTGTGCAACGCGGTGCCAGGCCACGTCCGGTGGGTCGGGTCGAACACCACCTGCCAGAGGAAGACGATCGTGATGATCCCGGCGATCCAGATCCCGACGCGGTAATAGAAGCGCCACGTCCAGGCGCGACGCCGGTTGACCACATCCTCCTCGCGCAGCCGGGCTTCCTCGGTGCCGAAGAGGCTCGGCCACGGGATCACCCGCCGGATGAGGAGGTCGACGAGGCCCCGGAAGCCGATGACGACGAGCGCGGTGAGGACCAGCGACGCGAGGACGCTGTGGTGCGCCGCATGCCGGAACCAGAAGAACGCGGCGGGGCTCGTCAGCACCGCGATGAAGGTCGCAATGCGGGCGAGCTTCCTCAGCTGCCCGGCAAGCGCGACCGACTCTTCGCTCGACCTGAGGGTCGTCCCTGCTACGTCCGCAGTCGCCATGGATCTGCCAGTGTAGACGCCAAGATCATCGCTTAGTTACGCCCAATTGAGCCTTTTAGATTTCTCTCAGGAAGACCGCGACCGGGCCGCCCGGTACCACCGGCCGCTGTACGCCGCGGCTGCGATTCGGTTGCTCATCGTCGTCGCCGTCTTCGGGGCATTCACCCGTCTTTCGCTCGGCGGGCTCGGTCGGTTCGGCGCGGCAGCCGTCTGGCCCGTTCTCGTTCTCGCAGGCGTCGGTATCGCATGCCTGCCGCTCGACCTGTGGCGAGGCCTTCTGCGCGAACGGCGCTTCGACCTCTCGTCGCAGACCCTCCGCGGCTGGCTCGCCGACTGGGCGAAGGCCGAAACGGTCGAGCTCGTGCTCGCAGCCGCAGTCTGGGTCGCCGCCATCGGGCTCGCGCGGGCGTTCCCGCACTGGTGGCCGCTCCCTGCGGCCGCGGCGCTGGCGTTGTTCGTTTTGCTCATGTCGTTCATCGCTCCGGTGGTGCTCGAACCCCTTTTCAATCGCTTCCGGCCGCTCGAGGACGAGCGTCTGGCCGCGGAGCTGCGGGCGCTCGCCGAGCGCGCGGGCGTCCCGGTGCGCGACGTGCTCGTCGCCGACGCGAGTAGGCGCACGAGAAGGACGAACGCGTACGTCTCCGGGCTGGGGCCGACGCGGCGCGTCGTCGTGTGGGACACGCTGCTCGCGGACGCGTCGGAGCCGGAGCTCAAGCTCATCGTCGCGCACGAGCTCGGCCACCGGCGTGACCGGCACGTGCTCAAGGGCACACTCCTCGGAATGGGCGGCGCGATCGTCGTCGTGCTCGTCCTCTGGGCCGTACTCGGCCGATTGCAGCCAAGTGATTTCCCGAACGCGGCGCTGCTGGTCACCGGAATAGAGATCGCCGGTCTGCCGGCAATCTCGTGGCTCTCCCGTAGGTGGGAGCGAGCGGCGGACCGCTCCTCGCTCGAGCTGACGCACGACCTCGACGCGTTCGTGGGCGCCCACGTTGCCCTCGCGCGGAAGAATCTGAGCGACCTCGATCCTCCCCGCCTCGCCTACATGATGCTCTTCACGCACCCGACTCCCCCTGAACGGCTGGCTCTTGCACGCGCATGACCATTCGGCAGACCGGCGCCGCCTGGCGATCGCGCTTGGGCTGATCGTGGCGCTCATGGGGGTCGAGGTGGCCGGCGGCGTCCTGGGCCACTCCGTTGCGCTGCTCGCCGACGCCGGCCACATGCTCACGGACGCGGCCGCGCTCGCCGCCGCGCTCGCCGCCGCGGCGCTTGCCGCGCGTCCGGCCCGCGGGCCGTGGACGTTCGGGCTCGGGCGCGCCGAGATCCTGGCCGCGCAGGGGAATGGCCTCGTCCTGCTCCTCGTCACGCTCGGCATCGTGTACTCGGCCGCGCGCCGGCTCGCCTCCCCGCCGCACGTGCACGGCGCCATCGTTGTTGGAGTCGCGCTCGCCGGCGTCGCTGTCAACCTCGCGGCGACGGTCGTCCTCTCCGGCGCCGACCGGACGAGCCTCAATGTCCGCGGGGCGTTCCTGCACGTGGCCACCGACCTCGCCGCCTTCGTCGGTACCGCGATCGCCGGAGCGCTCGTGCTCGTCACGGGCTGGAACCGGTTCGATCCGATCGCGGGGCTCCTCGTCGCGACCCTCATGCTGCGCTCGAGCTGGTCGCTCCTGCGCGACTCCGGCCGGATCTTCCTCGAAGCCGCACCGGCAGGGATCGATCCGGACGCGGTTGCGGCCACGCTCGCTGCCGACTCAGATGTCGTCGAGGTGCACGACCTCCACGTCTGGACGGTGACGAGCGGATTCCCCGCGCTGGCGGCACACGTTCTCGTCTCGCCCGACGCGGACTGCCACGCCGCGCGCAGGCGCCTCGAGCAGCTCCTGGCGGAGCGCTTCGAGCTCCGGCACACGACGTTGCAGGTCGACCACGTCGCGCGACGCTCCCAGGTCGTTAGCATCGAGCGCCGTGGACCTGACCGGTAAGACCGCGATCGTCACCGGCGCCTCGTCCGGCTTCGGCCGGTCGACGGCCCGGATGCTGAAGGACGCGGGCGTGCGCGTCGCCGGCGGCGCGCGGCGGGTCGAGCGGCTCGAGACCGACGTCGCGCTCGAGCTCGACGTCACCGATCCGGAGAGCTCCGAGCGCTTCGTCGTCGCCGCCGTCGAGCAGCTCGGCGGCATCGACATCCTGATCAACAACGCCGGGCTGGCGCTCGGCCGCGCGCCGTTCGACGAGTCGAGCGAGGAGGACGAGCGCACGGTCTTCGAGACCGACGTGCGTGGGCTCGTTCGCATGACACGCCTCTGCCTGCCGCACATCCGCGACGAGGGTCACATCGTCAACCTCGGCTCGATCGCCGGGCGGCAGGCGTATGAAGGTGCCGCGACATACGTCGCTGCGAAGTTCGCGGTGCGCGGCTTCACGTACGCGCTGCGCGAGGACTTGCTCGGCCGCCCGATCCGGATCACGACCGTCGACCCTGGGCTCGCGGAGACGGAGTTCTCCGTCGTCCGCTTCAAGGGCGACAAGGTGAAGGCGGACGCGGTCTACAAGGGCGTTGATCCGCTCGTCGCCGACGACGTCGCCGATTGCATCATGTTCGCGCTCACGCGCCCGTTCCACGTGAACATCGACGAGATCGTCGTGAAGGCGCAGGCGCAATCGTCCGGGGGACGCATCATCCGCGAGCCGTGACGTGGCGCGTCGTCATCGTGACGCGGATCCTGCCCGTGGCGCTGGGCTTCCACGCCGTGTTGCGCGCCGCCGGTCACGAGCCGGTCGGGCTCCTGACCGTCCGCGATACCGCGAACCGCTACGGCCCGGAGTTCACGCTCGACGGCCTCTTGCGCGGGCTGCCACCCGAGCTCGACATCGTCATTCCGGCGCGCCGGTCGGCGATTGCGCCGCTGCTCGCGTCGCTCCGCCCCGATCTCGTCGTCTGCACGGGCTTCCCGTGGAAGATCCCGGCCGATGCGCTTGCCGTGCCGCCGCTCGGGTGGCTCAACGGCCATCCGTCGCTTCTGCCGCGGCATCGCGGCCCGGTGCCTGTCGCGTGGGCGATCCGGAACGGCGATGAGGAAGTCGGCGTCACCGTTCACCGCATGGACGCCGAGCTCGACACCGGCCCGATCTTCGCGCAGGTGTCCATGCCGGTCGGGGAGTACACGGTCCCGGACGATTTCTACGCGCGTATGGGCCCGGTGTTGATGGGCGCAATGGGAGACGCGCTCGAGCGGCTGGCTGCGGGTGACGAAGGGACTGCCCAGACGGAGGGCGGGGAGTACGAGAGCTTCCTGCCGGACGACGAGGCGTGGATCGACGTCGCGCGGCCGGCGGTGGAGATGCACCGGCGGGTGTGGGCCTGGCGGTTCACGATCCCTCGCGGCGAGCTGCGCGGTGCGCTCCTCGATCTGGACGGCGAGACCGTGCGCGTGCTCGCGTCGTCGCTCAGCGAGGTCGAAGGGGCACGAAGGATCGAGTGCGCCGATGCGCCGCTCTGGCTCGTCGAGATCGAGCCGGCTCAGGCCGGCGAGACGGCGGGCTCGGCAACTTCGTCGTCGTAGGCGAACAGCAGCTTGAAGTTCCGGCCGGGATCACCGCGTCTCCGCCCAGCGCGCGAGCCCGCGGTAGGACTGCCACAACGGCATGGCGGCGTCGTATACAGAGAGGTCCTCGCCCGAATTCGCGAGCTCGGCGCGGCCGTACGCGATGAACTCCTCCTCCGAGGCGCCGCCCTGGACGAACTCCGCCCAGTCGTAGAGCTCGAGCCGCAGATCGGCGAGGTGGCGCTGGGGATCGTCCGCGACGCCGAAGTGGATGAGCGCGAGCCGTTCGGGCGCGCGCCGGTCCATCTCGTCGATCGTGCGCTGCCAGGCTTCGAGGTCGAAGTCCGGCGGCGGCGTGGGCGGTATCACGTACCGGCCGGGCTGGATGCGTACGCCGGCCGCATCGCCGGCGTACAGCGTGCCGTCGTGGTCGAGGTACGACACGTGGTGCGACGCGTGACCGGGGGTGGGGAAGCACGCAAGGCCGACCACCACGTCGCCGACGACGTGGAGGTTCGTCGCGGGGACCGGCGTGAGCTCGCCCCACAGTGTGTCGAACGCTTCGCCGTACAGCCGTCGTGCGCTGCGTTCGAGCCGGGACGGGTCGACGAGGTGCGGTGCGCCGATCTCGGAGACGTGGACTTGCAGCGCCGGGTGCTCGCGGACGAGAACGCCGGCCGCGCCGGCATGGTCGAGGTGGATGTGGCTGAGCAGCAGGTGCCGGATGTCCACGAGCCGGAGCCCCTCGGCCGCGAGCCCCGCCTTCAGCGCCGCGATCGTCGTGCTCGGACCGCAGTCGAAGAGCGCCGGGCCGTCCTCCGTGTCGAGCAGGTAGCACCCGATCGAGCGCTCGACGCCCTGGTGGTGGAGTTCGATCGGCTCCCGCACGGCACTATCCTCACGGATCATGGCGTTGCGCGGAGGGTTGGATCTGGGCGGGACGAAGATCGAGGCGATCGTCGTCGACGACGCCAACGAGATCCGCGGCCAGTCACGCGTTCCGACCCCGACAGAGGGCGGGCCGGCGGCGGTGGTGCGCGAGCTCTCCGTGGCCATGCGTGCGGCGGCATCGTCGGCAGGGGCGGAGATCTCGGCGCTCGCCGGTGTGGGTGTGGGTGCGCCCGGAGAGGTCGACGCGGACGCGGGCACGCTCGCGCGCGCCGGCAACCTGCCCGACTGGGAGGCCGTCTACCCGCTCGCGGCCGAGCTCCGCGGCGACCTCGGAGTCCCCGTCCGGATCGGCAACGACGTCCGCGTCGCGGTCGAGGCGGAGCGCGTGCTCGGCGCAGGGCGCACGTACCGCTCGTTCCTCGGCGTCTGGTGGGGAACCGGCATCGGCGGTGCGCTCGTGCTGGACGGCAAGCTCTGGCTCGGTCGCGGCTCCGCCGGCGAGCTCGGTCACGTCGTGGTGAAGCTCGGTGGCCGCCGCTGCCCCTGCGGGCGGCGCGGCTGCCTCGAGGCCTACGCGGGCCGCGCCGCGATGGAGCGCACTGCGCGCAAGGCCGAGGATGCCGGCACGAAGACGAAGCTGTTCAAGATCATGGAGAAGCGTCAGCGCACACGGCTGACGAGCGGTGTGTGGGCTGTTGCTCTCGAGGAGGAGGACAAGCTCGCGCGGAACCTCATCGACGAGGCCGTGGAGGCGCTCGGCGCCGGCGTCGGTTCCATCCAGAACATGGTCGACGTCGACGCGGTCGTCCTTGGCGGCGGGCTGGGCACGCGCCTCGGTGCGCCATACGTTGAACGAATCGCCGACGCCGCGCAGCCGCACCTCTTCGTCGACGACCGCCCGCCCACGTTCGTGCTCACCGAGCTCGGCGACAACGGCGGCGGGCTCGGCGCCGCGCTGCTCGTCTCCGGCTGACTCAGGCGCGGGCGCGCGCGCCGGCGGCGATCTTCTCGGCCTCGGCCCGGTTCCCCCAGCCGCGCGTCTCCGTCTTCTTCTCCGGCTCGAGGTCCTTGTAGCGCTGGAAGAAATGCTCGATCTCGTCGCGCAGCTCTGCATTGACGTCGTGCACGTCCCGCACGCGCTCGAACGACGGATCACCGAGCGGCACACACAGCACCTTCTCGTCGGGGCCCTTCTCGTCGCTCATGTGGAAGACCCCGATCACGCGCACGCGGATGCGGCACCCAGGGAACGTTGGCTCCGCGACGAGCACGAGCGCGTCGAGCGGATCGCCGTCCTCGGCGAGCGTTCCCTCGATGTAGCCGTAGTCGGCGGGATACGTCATCGAGGTGAACAACCGGCGGTCGAGGACGATTCCGCCGAGCTCCTCGTCCCACTCGTACTTGTTGCGAGACCCGGAGGGGATCTCGACGAAGACGATCGCGTCCTGTTGTCCGGGGACATGATTCATCGTGTCCCCGGTGCTCCTTCCCTCACGCGCGGACGGCGGCGGGCTTCAGCGCGTGCTCGAGATCGAGGATGAGATCCTCCGTCGACTCGATCCCGACGGACAGCCGCACGAGATTTGGTGGAGCGGCGAACGGCGCGCTCGCCGTAGAGGCGTGTGTCATGCGCGCGGGGACCTCGATCAGGCTCTCGACGCCGCCGAGCGACTCCGCGAGCTGGAAGAGTTTCGTCCGCGTCACGAGTTCCGCGGCCTCCTCTGGGGATTCGGCGAGGAACGAGACCATGCCGCCGAAGTCGCGCATCTGGCGCGCTGCGATCGCATGTCCGGGATGCGTCGGCAGGCCCGGGTAGAAGACCTGCTCCACAGCGGCGTTGCGCTCGAGCCAGACCGCGATCGCCCTGGCGTTCTCACAGTGCTTCTCCATCCGCAGCGCGAGCGTCTTGATGCCGCGCAGCACGAGCCAGCAGTCGAACGGCCCGGGAACCGCGCCGAGCGATTTCTGCAGGAAGGAGAGACTCTCCGCGATCGTCGGGTCGTTCGTCGCCGCGAAGCCGCCGATGACGTCGGAGTGGCCGCCGAGGTATTTCGTCGTCGAGTGGACGACGATGTCGGCGCCGAGCTCGAGCGGGCGCTGCAGATATGGCGTCGCGAACGTGTTGTCGACGACGAGGAGCGCGCCGGCCGCATGTGCGGCCTCGGCAGCCGCGCGGATGTCGATGACGTTCAGCAGCGGATTGGACGGCGACTCGACCCAGACGATGCGCGTGGTGTCGTCGAGATGGTCCCCGAGGTTCGCGAACTCGGCCGCCGGGAGGTAGTCGAAGCGGTAGCCCTTCGGCTCGTACACCTGCGACGTCATCCGGTAGACACCGCCGTACACATCGGCGATGAGGACGACGCGCTCGCCCGGATCGACGAGGTGCATGATCGTCGTCGTCGCGCCGAGGCCGGACGAGAAGGCGATGCCGTGCTCGGCCGACTCGAGGGACGCGAGGCAGCGCTGGAGCGCGGTCCGCGTGGGATTGTTCACGCGCGCGTAGTCGAAGCCCTTGTGCTCGCCGACCGCGTCCTGGACGAACGTCGACGTCTGGTAGATCGGCGTGATAATCGCGCCCGTGGCCGGATCGGGTTCCTGGCCTTCGTGGATGGCGCGGGTCTCGAAATCCATCAAGTCGATGCTAACCACCCTTCGAGGTTCCGCAGCGGCCGGGCCACCGAAACCGGCTTGCCTTCCCACCAGACGCCGTTGACGGACAGCTTGCGTGTCTTCCGGTCGTAGACCGGCTCGATGCGGCCGACGATCTCATCGCCGCGGAGGACGGGGAGGACGTAGTAGCCGTACTCGCGCTTCGCCTTCGGGACGTACATCTCGAGGCGGTAGTAGAAGTCCCACAGCGCTTCGGTGCGGGCGCGGTCGTGGATCAGCCGGTCGAACGGGGAGAGGAACGTGACGCGCTTCGGCACGGCGGCGTCGGCCGCGTCGGGGTGCGCGAGCCACTGTCCCTTCTCGAGCTTCACGCCGAGCGCGCGGAAGCGCTTCTCCGCGAAGTGCGCCTCGGCCTCGCGAAGCGAGATCCGCTCTGTCTCGGGATACCAGCGCTCGGCGATGTCCCAGACCCGCTGCCCGCCGCGTCGGCCGACGATCGCGACCTCTCCCCGCGCTCCGAGGACCTCGAGCATCAACCCCATTTGGCGAGAGCCCCACCAATCGTGACGCTCCGCGCCCTTCCTGCTCGTGTGCGTCTCTATCTCGCGTGAAAGCAGCGGCCCGCGTCGTTCGAGCTCGCGCAGCACGTAGCGGCGGAAGGCGGCGTTCTCCTTCACGAAGTCCGTGCGCGGACGGCTCACCGACAAGCGCATCCGTGCGAGCAGGAACGGGAGATCCTCGATGGGCCAGATGAACGCGCGCCACTCGATGAGCTTCCGCTCCTCCCACAGCAGCCGGTCGAGCTCGGCGCGGTCATACGCGCCGAGGCGGCTCCAGAGCACGAGGTACTGCGGCGGAGCCACGCTCGAAATCGGGTCGATCTGCAGGAAGCCGAGGCGGCGAACCGTGTCGAGGACGTCCGTCGCCGCGCCGTCGAGCAGCTGGGAACGCACCGCGATGCGGCGCGCTTCTGCAAGGCTCACCTCGATGGGCTTCACGGCGTTCGTTCTACATCACCTGCCGCCCGCTCCGGCGCGCGTGCTGGAGGTCGGCTGCGGCGATCGCGGCGGTGTCGTTGCGACGCTCGTCGATGCGGGGTACGACGCGATCGGCGTCGACCCGCGGGCGCCTGCGGGCGAGCGCTTCCGGCAGACCGACTTCCGCGAAGTGGAAGGCGCGTTCGACGCCGTCGTCGCGGGCCGCGTCGTCCACCATCTCGATCCGCTCGGCGAGGCGGTCGACCGGCTCGCGTCGCTGGCGCCGGTCTTGATCGTGAACGAGTTCGCATGGGATCTCATCGATTCCGAGCTCCAGGCGTGGTACGAGGCGGAGTACCGCGCGCGGCCCGACGCGAGCGGGCCGCCGACGGTCGAGGAGTGGCGGTGGCGCCATCCCGGGCTGCATCCGCACGACGTCCTGCTCGAGGCGCTGCGCGCGCGATACGACGAGCGCGTGCTCGAATGGGTGCCGTACTTCCACCACTGGCTCGGCGACGTCGAGTCGCCGGACAGAATCGGCTATCGCTGGGCTGGCGTCAGAACATCCACGACGCGCACCTCGGCTTCGTCGCGGTAGCCCGCGCCGAGCTTCGCCTCGAGGATCTTGGTCAGCTCGCCGGACTCGGCCAGCTCCTGCGCGATGTCGGCGCCGCCGATCAGCTCGCCGCCGACGAAGACCTGGGGGATCGTCGGCCAGCCCGAGAGCGCGGACAACTCCTGCCGGATCGCCGGATCGGGGAGGACGTCGACGGTGGTGACGGGCGCGCCCGCCTCGCGGAGCGCGCGCAGCGCGCGGTCGGAGTTGCCGCACATGATCATCTGCGGCGTCCCCTTCATGAACAACGTGACCGGCTCCTGCGCGATCACGTCCTTGATCCGGTCCGACAACTCGCTCATTCTGCAGCCTCCCTCGTTTTGATCCGAAGCTCGTGAATGGTGCCGTCGCGCAGCGGCTCGGCCAGCGCCTCGTTGACGAGGCGGTGCTGCTCGAGCAGCGGCAGCCCGGCGAAGCGGGTGCTCGCCACGGTCACCTGGAAATGGTCGCCGCCGCCGGTGCGGTCCTCGACGGACAGCTCGTTCGCCTCCGGGAAGGCGTCGCGGAGCAGGGTCTCGAGACGATCGGCAACCACGCACCCATGGTATGTCCGGGTGCGTACCCTGTGGCGCCATGGAGCTCGGCCTCTTTCCGCTCGGTATCGTCCTCCTGCCGACGGAGCGCGTGCCGCTCCACATCTTCGAGCCGCGCTACCGGGAGCTGATCGGCGAGTGCATCGAGGAGGAGCTCGAGTTCGGGCTCGTCTTCGCGAACGAGGACGGCGTGCGGGAGCTTGGGACGCTCGCACGCGTGGACGAGGTCCTGGAGCAGTTCGACGACGGGCGCATGAACATCGTCGTCGAGGGCGGCGAGCGCTTCCTCGTCGAGAGGCTGACGCACGGCCGCTCGTTCATGACCGCTGAGGTGTTGCCGGTCGACGATGACGGCGAGGAGCCGCTGCCCGCCGCGGTCGCCCGCGCGACGGCGTCGTTCCGGGCGCTCGCAGCGGCTGCCGAGGCGGAGGCCGGCGACCTGGACGAGGAGTCGGAGCAGCTGTCGTTCCGGCTCGCGGCGCAGGTCGAGCTCGCGCCGGAGTCGAAGCAGGAGCTGCTCGAGCTGCGGTCGGAGCAGCGCCGGCTGGAGCTCGTGGCCGAGCTGCTGGACGGCGTCCGTGCGGTCTTGATCGCGACGAGGGAGCTCGGCGAGCGCGCGAAGAAGAACGGCTCCCGCTTGAGCTAGTAACACGTTGTTACTAGCGGCGGTGCGCGAGGAATTCCAAGAGGTCGGAGCGCGTCAGCACGCCGACCGGCTTTCCGTCGCGGGCGACGACGACGGCGTTCGTGCCGCCCTGCAGCGTCCCGAAGACCTCTTCCATCGTCGCCGACGCGTCGATCGCGACGAGCGGCGGCTGCATCGCAGACGCCACGTCCTCGTGCAGGACGTCGGGGTTGACGAACACGCGCTCGAGGAGCGCGCGATCCTGGAGCGAGCCGATCACGTCGGCGAGCGACTCGCATTCGCCGTCGCGCACGACCGGCAGCTGGGAGATGCTGTAGCGCTGCATCGTGTCGATCCCCTCGCCGACCTTCTGGTGCGCTGCGATCGTGATCAACGCGGGAAGCTCGCCGCCGTGCTTCGCGAGGAGCACCTCCTCGACCGTCGGGAGCGGTGCCTGCCGTTCGAGGAATCCATGCTCGAGCATCCAGTTGTCGTCGTAGAACTTCGACAGGTAGTTGCGGCCCGAGTCCGGGATGAGCATCAGCACGCGCCTGCCGGGACCGAGCCGTCGCGCGATCGCGTCCGCTGCAACGAGCGTCGTGCCGGCGGAGCCGCCGGCGAGGATGCCCTCCTCGCGCGCGAGCCGCCGCGCCCATCGGAACGAGTCGCGGTCGCCGACGCGGATCCACTCGTCCACGACCGTCGGGTCCATCGTCTCGGGCCACGTGTCTTTGCCGATGCCCTCGACGAGATACGGATGGACGTCGCGCTCGTCCTTCGCCGTGTACACGGATCCCTCCGGGTCGGCGCCGACGATCAGCACCTCCGGCTTGCGCTCCTTGAAGTACCGCCCGACGCCGCTGATCGTTCCGCCCGTCCCGACGGAGATGACGAGCGCGTCGATGTTGCCGCCGGTCTGCTCCCAGATCTCGGGCCCGGTGACGCGGTAATGCGCCTCCGGGTTGTTCATGTTCGAGTACTGATCGGGCTTGTAGCCGCCGGGGATCTCCTCCGCCAGCCGGTCGGAGACCGAGTAGTAACTCTCCGGCGAGTCATGGTCGACCGCGGTCGGGGTGATCACGACCTCGGCGCCGTACGCACGGAGGAGCGCGATCTTCTCCTGGCTCATCTTGTCAGGCATGACGAAGATGCACCGGTACCCCTTGACCGCCGCGGCGATGGCGAGGCCGACGCCGGTGTTGCCGGACGTGGGCTCGACGATCGTGCCGCCGGGCTTCAGCTTCCCCTCGCGCTCGGCCGCCTCGATCATCGGGAGGCCGATGCGGTCCTTCACGGAGCCGCCTGGGTTCAGGTACTCGAGCTTCGCGAGCAGCTGGGCGCCGCCGTTCGGAGTGAGCTTGTCGAGGCGCACGATGGGCGTCGCGCCGACGAGCTCCAGGATTGTCGGATACCGCTCGGGCACGGGCGGAAGCGTATTCGATGCCCGAGCGCGGTCTACGAGAGGGCTCGGGCCGCCTCCGCCTCGCCGACTTCACTGTCCCGCACGAGCCCGGGCGCGGCCACGACGCCCGCGGCGGACACAGACGAGCGCGAGCGCGTACCAGCGGCGTGGATCCGGTTCCACTGGTGGAGTATCCCAACCGGGCGGCGGCCGCGAAGCCGCCGCCCGGTGGGAGTGCGTTACGAGCCGGCGAGCCCGCTGACGTACGCGGGCGCGTTCGGCGTGCCGAGTCCGGTGGTCATGTCGTAGCCACTCAGCACCGGCCAGCCGGGAACCGCGTCGGGCGTCACGGCGAGACCGTCGCCGTTGTAGTCCCACTCGCGGTTGTTCACGAGCTGTCCGCTCTGCGCTGTCCCTTCGGTCACCGGCTGGACGTCGGTGAACCACTGTGGGTTCGCGTAGAGGAGCGGGTCGATGTTCCCGAGCGGCCGCTTGTGCGCGGCCGCACGCTCTTGCTCGGCGAGCGCCGTGAGCGCCGCCACCTGCGGCGAGGCCGCGCTCGTCCCGCCGTACACGTGCCACCCTTGTCGCTGGATCTGCGGGAAGGCCGTGATGTAGACGAGCACGCCGCCGTTCACGGCCGCGTTCCACGCGACGTCCGGCACACCGCGAGCGTTGCCGCCGATCACGCCGGCGACGCCGTTCTGCCATGACGGTCGCGGATAGAGCACGCTCGGGCCGCCGCCGGACGCGGCGGGGAGCCAGCTCTCGTTCCAGACTGCGTTCAGGTTGCCGCCGGATACGTACGCGAAGTAGTTCGGGTTCGCGCTGCCGTCGGCGTTGAACGCGATGTCGCTCGTCGGGTTCCACGCCCAGCCGTACTGGAGCTGCGTACCGCCGACGGCGGTGACGTACGGGCTCGACGCCGGCCAGCCGTCCGTCGGGTACGCGTACGTCGCCGACTCGCGGTGCTGCTTCGACACGCCTTGCGAGCCGCTGTCACCGGACGAGGCGAAGAACGTGTCGCCCTTCGCGATGCCCTTCTGGAAGACGGCGTCGAACTTCGCCGTCTGCGAGCTCGCCGCGCCGCCGAACGTCTGCTCGGTGACGCCGAAGCTCATCGAGAAGACCGTGCCGTCGGGCGTGGCGTCGATCTCGTCGCTGATCGCCTTGAAGAGGTTGGGGAAGCCCTGCACCCCCTCGGTCTCGGCCGGCGGGACCGCGATCAGGACGATGTGCGCGAGCGGTGCGATCGCATACGACCACTCGATGTCGAGCGTGGCTTCACCCGACCAACCCGCGGCGCCGGACGATCCGGACTGACCGTTGCCAACGTTCTGGTAGTCGGGCTGTCCGTTCGGATACAGCTCTTGGAAGTTCGGGCTCGGCAGCGAGGGATAGAACGTGTCGTGGAAGTACTGCAGGTCGCTCGCAGCCGTCGGGCTCCCGTACGAGTCGACGAGCACGATCGTCTGGCCCTGCCCCTCGACTCCCTGGGCCTGCACGGTGTTGACGCCGTACGCCGACGTGATGTCGGACGGCGTGTAGCAGTGATACCAGGCGTAGTGGACGACTGGCGCCGGCGACGTGCAGGCCGGCGTCGTCGTGTCGTTCGTCTGCGAGGTCGTGTCCGGCGCTTGGATCGCTGCCGTCGCTGCAGAAACGACGAACAGCGCGAGCGCGGCCCCGACCGCGGCAATCACACTGAGACGGTGCGGCATGAAATTCCCCTTTGCGTCGACAGCCGCAGTTCGCGGCCGGTTATAGCAAGGGCAGCTTTTCGTCTGCGGCAGTACGCAGGACCTGCTCGATGTACGACTGCTTCGCCTGTTCGAGCCCGACGTCCTTGCCGGCCTGCTCGGAGAGGAACCAGCGGTGCTCGAGGATCTCGTGGAAGATCTCGGCCGCCGCGCGCTTGCCGCGCAACTCGCGGGGGATCGACGCGATCGTCGGCTCGAAGATCTCGCTCAGCCAGCGGCCGGCCGCCGCCGCGTCCGACACGGGCGTGTCGCCGGTGCGCTCGAGGTAAGCCCTGTACCGGGTCAGGTCGTTCAGCAGCACGCGCGCCTGATTCTCCTGCGCATCGAGCCCGGTCAGGCGGAGGAGCCGCCGACGGTGATGGCCTGGCTCCACCACCTTGGAGTGCAGCTTGAGCCGCACCTCGTCCCCCTCGCGCACGAGCTCGACCTCCTCGACGTCGAACCCGAGCTCGTTGAGCCGGCGCAGGCGCTCCTCGAGCTTCTGCCCCTCGCCCGGGGCGAAGACTTGCTCCTCCGTGAGCTCCGCCCACAGCTGCTCGTAGCGCTTGCGGACGTCCTCGGCGAACTCCCACGGGTCGTCGACGACGTCGCGTTCCAGCTCGGCCGCGAGGTCGTACAACTCGCCGGTGAGGTTCTCCTCCGCGATGTCGATGTCGTGCAGGCGCTGCCCGTCGGACAGGCGGTCGTGCAGCTCTCCCGTCTCGGCATCGACGAGATACGCGGAGAGCGCGCCCGCGTCGCGCCGGAAGAGCGCGTTCGACAGCGAGCAGTCGCCCCAGAAGAAGCCGGCGAGATGGAGCCGGACGAGCAACTCGGCGAGCGCCGAACGGATCGTTGCCTCCGGAGCGGGCAGCATCCGCCGGCCGAGGATCAGGCGGTACGGCAGCGCAAACTCGAGCTGGCGCGTAATGAGGATCGCGTCGAGCTCCTCGCCGTCGGCCGTCGTGCGCTCGGCCACGATGCCGATCGGCTCGACCACCGGCATGCTCCGCTCGCGGAGCTCGCCGAGCAATCGGTACTCGCGCTCCGCCGGGCGCTCGGGCAGCTCCTTCAGCGCGTAATACCTGCCGTTCAGCTCGACGAAGCGGACGACGTGGCGGCTGATGCCGCGCGCAAGATCGACGTGCAGATCCGCCGGCCAGTCCTCGAGCGGCAGGTTCCACGGGAGCTCGAGGAAGGCGCGCTGGTCGGCGCGGGCGACGAGACGGAAATGTGCGGGACTAGTGGCGGAAATGGCGGCGACCCGTGAACACCATTGTCGCGCCTGCGTCGGCGACGGCGGCGATCACGAGGTCGTCGCGCTTCGAGCCGCCCGGCTGGACGATCGCGCGCACGCCCCGGTCGAGCGCGAGCTCCGGCCCGTCGGGGAAGGGGAAGAACGCGTCCGAGGCGAGAACGGCGCCGCTGGTGTCGTGGCCGAACTCGGCTGCCTTGTCGAGCGCGATGCGGACGGCGTCCACGCGGCTCATCTGGCCGGCCCCGACGCCGATGGTCGCGAGGTCGGTCGCGATGACGATCGCATTCGAGAGGACGTGCTTGCACACGCGCCAGGCGAAGACGAGGTCACCCCACTGCTGCTCGTCGGGCGTACCGGCGACGACCGTCCAGCCGTCGCGGTCCTCGATCTCGGCGTCGGCGTCCTGCACGAGCACGCCGCCGAGCACGCGCTTCAGCCCGCGCTGCTGCGCGGAGGGGCGCCGGCGCTCGTGATCGACGAGGATGCGCGTGCCTTGCCTTCGCCGCAGTTCCTCGACGGCACCGTCGTCGTAGTCCGGTGCGAAGAGGACCTCGACGAACTGCTCGGCGAGCTTCTCACCGAGGGCGGCGTCGACGTCACGGTTGAGGACGACGATGCCGCCGTAGGCCGACACCGGGTCGGACGCGAGCGCCTTGTCGTACGCCTCCTCGATGGTCGCGCCGAGCGCGACGCCGCACGGGTTGGCGTGCTTGACGATGACGCAGGCCGGCAGCGTGAACTCGCGCCCGATCGCGCGTGCGGCGGACAGGTCGTTGAGGTTGTTGAACGAAAGCGCCTTGCCGTGCAGCTGCTCCACGCGCGAGAGCAGGTGCGCGCGGGCGCCGCGGTCGGCGTAATACGCGGCGCGCTGGTGCGGGTTCTCCCCGTAGGAGAGGTCGAGCACCTTGTCGAGCGAGAGCACGAGCGTGTCCGGGAACGATTCGCGCTCGGAGAACCAGTTTGCGATGGCCGCTTCGTAGACCGCCGTCGTCGCGAACGCCTCGGCCGCGAGCTCCCTCCTGGTCTCGAGCGAGATCTCACCGTGCTCGCGGAGCTCGTCGAGGACGAAGCCGTAGCGCTCCGGACGGCAGACAGCCGTGACGTGGGCGAAGTTCTTCGCCGCGCCGCGCAGCATCGACGGGCCGCCGACGTCGATCATCTCCACCGCTTCCGCCTCGGTGACGCCCTGCTTCGCCGCCACCTGCTCGAACGGATAGAGGTTGATGCAGACGATGTCGAACGGTTCGATCTCGTGCTCTGCGAGCGTCGCGATGTCCTCGGGGTTGTCGCGGCGCGCGAGGATGCCGGCGTGGATGCGTGGGTGCAGCGTCTTCACGCGGCCGCCGAGCATCTGCGGGACGTCGATCACCGTCGGCTCGAGCCCGAGCTCGCGCAGGAATGCGTCGGTGCTGCCGCCGGTGGTCACGAGCTCGACTCCGAGCCCGGCGAGACCGCGCGCGAACACCTCGAGGCCCGTCGTGTCGTACGTGGAGATCAGCGCGCGCACAGTTCGGCCACCACCTTGGGGAGGAGACGGTGCTCGGCGTCCTGGATGCGCTCGTGCAGCGTCGACGGCGTGTCGTCCGGCAGCACGAGGACGCGCTCCTGCGCGAGCACGGGGCCACTGTCGACTCCTTCGTCGACGATATGCACGGTCGCGCCCGATTCGCTGACGCCGGCCGCAAGCTGCTCTTCGACCGCGTGCATGCCCGGGAAGTCGGGGAGGAGCGAGGGATGGACGTTCACGACGGCTTCGGGGAAGCGGTCGAGGAATGCAGCCGTCAGAACGTGCATGTAGCCGGCGAGCACCACGAGCTCCACGCCTTGCTCCTCGAGCCAGTCCGCCATTGCGGCGTCGCGCGCGTTGCGGTCGTCGTAGTCGGCGAGCTCGAACACTGCGGTCGCCTCTTCCGGAACGCGGAGCAGCGCGGGCGCGCCGCGGCGGTTGGATGCGACGGCGACGATCGGCAGGCCGGCGTCGAGCAGTGCCTGCAGGTTCGTGCCCCGGCCCGAGACGAGGACGCCGATCACTCCAGCGCTCCGATCACGAGTGCGCCTGCAGGTGCTTCCGGCACGACCGCGCACATGCCGATGCCGAGGTTGAAGACGCGTCGCGCCTCCTCCTCGGCGACACCTTGGTCCGCGAGCCAGTCGAACACCGGCGGTCGTTCCCATGCGTCCCAGTCGATGTGGGCGTGCACTCCGTCGGGGAGCACGCGCGAGAGGTTGCCGAGGATCCCGCCGCCGGTGACGTGCGCGAGCGCCTTCACGTCCGCATGCGCGCGCAGCTCGTGCACGTCGTCGAGGTAGAGGCGATGCGGTGTGAGGCACGCGGGATCGATCTCTCCGAGCGTGCGGACGAGTGAGAAGCCGTTCGTGTGCAGGCCGCTGGAGGGAAAGCCGACCACGACGTCACCCGGTGCGCAGCGCGACCCGTCGATGAGGCGGTCGCGTTCGACGATGCCGACGCAGGTGCCGGCGAAGTCGAGCTCCTGGTCGCGGTAGACGCCGGGCAGCTCCGCGGTCTCGCCGCCGATGAGCGCGCAGCCGGCGGCGCGGCAGACTTCCGCGGCTCCCTCGACGAGCTCGGCCACCTGCTCGAGGTCGACGTGGGCCGCGGCCACGTAGTCGAGCAGGAAGAGCGGCTCGGCTCCGGAGCAGAGGACATCGTCGATGCAGTGGGCGGCGAGGTCCATCCCGCCCCAGCGCAACGTTCCCGCGCGACGGTGGAGCATGAGCTTCGACCCGACGCTGTCGGTCGAGGCGGCCAGAAAGCGGTGCTCGTCGAGCGGGAAGAGGCCGGCGAAGCGGCCGAAGCCGGTGGCGCCGGTCGATTCCACCGCCGCGCGCAGGCGCCCGACGACAGCATCGGCGGTGCCGAGGGAGACGCCGGCGGCCTCGTACGTGCGCGTGTCCTTCGTCAAGAAGTCGAGTCTAGGCCGGAACTCAGACGAACATCTCCGCCTCCAGCTCCGGCCGGCCCTGTGGGCCGCCCGGGGTGAAGCGGACGAGCGTCTCGCCGATCTCGACGTCGGCGCCGATCCGCTCGCAGTCGAGCATCTGCGCGAGCGCCTCCGCCTTCCCTTCGGGACCGTCCGCCTTCAGGTGCAGCTCGGAGATCCGAAGCCGGTCGGCCTGGCCGAGCAGGTCGTCGATCCAGTCGCGCGGCGGATGGAGCTCGAGGCGGTAACCCGTGTTCGTCGAGACGAACGTGCGCCGGCCGCCGTGCTCCTGCACCCGGAGTTGCGCGTCCTCGGCACGGGCGATCGCGCGCTCGAACTCCTCGTCGTCGAGAGCGAGGCCGAGATGGTCGACGCGCGGCAGTGGCCACTGCCCCGGCTGCACCACGACGTTGACGGCGCCGAGCTCGAGCTCGGAGAGGCGGAGCTTGAATCCGAGCGCGTCCAGCTCCGCCCACGAGATCCCCGCCTCGTACGACTGGAGGTCTTCGCCGATCCGCCCGTGGCGTGCGACGAGGTCGAATCCGAGCTTGCCGATGTAGCGCGCCTCGACCTCGCGAACCCGGCTCGTGACGAGGTGATAGTGGAACAGATGCACCGGGATCGGATGGTACGAGGAGTCGCGCGTCCGGCGACGAAGTCGGGTCGGATCGCATGCGCTCCGGGGGCGTCCATCACGTCGACCTGGTCGTCTCCTCGATCGAGCGCAGCCTGCCCTTCTATCGCGACCTGCTCGGCCCGCTCGGCTGGCACGTGATCAGCGAGGTGGAGGGCGAGCGCGGCGAGACGATCTGGTACCTGAGCGGCCGCGGGACGTCGATCGGGCTGCGCGAGGCGCAGAGCGAGGATGGCGCAGTCGACCGCTATGCGGTCGGGCTGCACCATCTCGCCATCGAGGTTGCGTCGCGGGCGGCAGTGGACGAGCGCGCCGAGTGGGTGGTCGAGGCGGGCGGGACGCTCGAGAGCGAGCCGCAGGAGTACGGCTACATGCCGGGCTATTACGCGGTGTTCTTCTACGACCCGGACGGGCTCAAGCTCGAGCTCCTGCACGTCGCAGATCTGGCCGCGTAGAAGACGTCACGCTTTCGTACAGGTACTAGGTACCGGCCTTTCGCCTGCCACGGGGCACCGCTACGACCGGTACCTAGTACCCCGGCGTCGGTGTGACGACTTATGCGCGCGCGGGCTCGAAGCGGAGCTTCGCGTACTCGGCCGGGACCTCGGTCGGGTACTGACGCGTGAGGCAGGCGCGGCAGAGATCCGACTCCGGCCTGCGCGTTGCCTCGACGAGCCCCTCGTGCGACAGGTACGCGAGCGAGCTCGCACCGATGTACTCGCGCACCTCCTCGACCGTCTTCCCGGCCGCAACCATCTCCTGCGGGTCGGCGAGGTCGATGCCGTAGAAGCACTGCCCGATCACCGGCGGGGACGAGATGCGCACGTGCACCTCGGTCGCGCCGGCGTCGAAGAGCATCCGCACGATCGCGCGCGTGGTGTTCCCGCGCACGATCGAATCGTCGACGACGACGACGCGCTTGCCCGCCACCTCCGCGAGCGGGTTGAACTTCAGTCGCACGCCGAGGCGCCGCAGCTCCTGGTCGGGCTGGATGAACGTGCGCCCGATGTACCGGTTCTTGATCAGTCCCTCGCTGAAGGGGATGCCGAGCGCGCGCGAGAAGCCGATCGCGGCCGGCGTCCCCGAGTCCGGGATGGGAAGCACGAGCTCGGCGTCCGCGGGCGCCTCCTGCGCGAGCCGCTCGCCCATCCGGACACGCGCGCCGTGCACCTCGATGCCGTCGAGCCGCGTGTCCGGTCGCGCGAGATAGAAGAACTCGAAGATGCAGAGCGCGCCGTTGGTCGGTGGCTCGACCGCCTGCACGGAGCGCATCCCATCCCCGTCGACGAGCACGATCTCGCCGCGCTCGACCTCGCGCACGTGCTCCGCGCCGACGAGGTCGAACGCGCACGTCTCGGACGCGACCACCCAGTCGTCGTTCACGCGGCCGAGCACGAGCGGACGGAAGCCGAGGGGATCCCGGAACGCGATCAGCGTCCCTTCCGACAGCGCGACGACCGAGTACGCGCCCTGCAGCTTGCGCATCGCGCCGGCGACCGCCTCCTCGAGCGGCGCGTCGGCGTTCGCGATCAGTGCCGCGATCACCTCGCTGTCGGACGTTCCGCGCAGCGTCGCGCCATCGGCGCGGAGCTCGTCGCGCAGCACGTCGGCGTTGACGAGGTTGCCGTTGTGCCCGAGCGCGACCGTGCGGTTCCGCCCATGCTGCACGAGCGGCTGCGCGTTCGCCCACCCCGACGAGCCCGTCGTCGAGTACCGCGTGTGCCCGATCGCCACCTGCCCCTGCAGCGCATGCAGCTTCTGCTCGTCGAAAACCTGCGTGACGAGGCCGAGGTCGCGGAGCGCGGTCAACCGGCCGTTCTCCGACACCGCGATTCCCGCCGACTCCTGGCCGCGGTGCTGGAGCGAGAAGAGCCCGAAGTACGTGAGCCGCGCGACATCGCGCTCGGGCGCGTACACGCCGAAGACGCCGCACATGTCAGCGCACCTGGCCGATCTGGATGAAGCCTTTGGAGCCGAGCCGAGAAACGGTCTCCGGCGCGCACGCGAGGATCGCGGCTCCCGCCTCGGGCTCGGCCGGAAGCTCGACGTCGGCCTCGCGGCCGCTCCAGCGCGTCGCCTCGGCAAGTGCGGCTTCGATCCCGCCGCTGCCGACGTCATGGCAGAGCGTCAGGATCGGCGCCGCCTTGCGCAGGAAGCGGATGAGCGACACCTCGGCGGCGATGCTCTCCTCGGGCACAGTCGCGAGCAACACGACGTCGCCGCGCTGCCACCCGGCGGGGACGAGCCGCACGTCCTGCACGAGCCCGACGCAGCCGACGACGGGCGTCGGCGGGATCGGACGGCCGTCGGTCTCGTTGTACAGCGAGACGTTGCCGGAGACGACCGGGACACCGAGCGCCTCGGCCGCACGCGCGATGCCCTCGATCGCCCGCGCGAGCTCGTAGCCGATCTCCGCTTTCTCGGGATTGCCGAAATTGAGGCAGTCGGTGAGGCCGATCGGCTCACCGCCCGTGCACGCGACGTTGCGCGCAGCGCCGAGCACGGCCTGCACGCCGGCGGCGAATGGATCCGTCTCGCCGGGGCGCGGTCCCTGCAGAGAGACGGCGAGCCCGCGCAGCGACGGCCGCAGCCTCAGCACGGCCGCGTCGAGGCCCGGGCGGCGGACCGTGCGGGAGCCGACGAGCTGGTCGTACTGCTCGTACACGCCGGCGACATCCGCAGGCCGGCGACGCGCCTTCGGCGCGGGCATCACCCACGCGTCCGCCTTCCGCTGTTCGACCTCGTAGCGAGGACAGTCCTCTGTGAGGAAACGCGCCGGAATGTCGCCGACCACGTTCCCCTCGTGGAGCGCGCGCAACACACCGCTGTCGGTCACTTCACCGATCGCCGCGCTCTCTAGCTCCCATTTCGCGCACAGCGCCTGGAGCGCGTCGAGCATCTGCGGCCGCACGATCGCGACCATCCGCTCCTGCGACTCCGAGATCATGATCTCCCACGGCTCCATACCCGACTCGCGCTGCGGCACGCGGTCGAGATGGACGTCGATGCCTGCGCCGTCGCTCGCCATCTCGCTCAGCGCGGACGCGAGCCCGGCGGCGCCGCAGTCCTGTAGCGACTCGACGAGACCCGACTCGACGAGCTCGACGGAGACCTCGATGAGCTTCTTGCCGGTGAACGGGTCGCCGATCTGCACCGACGGGCGCTTGTCGGGATCGTCCTCGCCCAGCTCCTGGCTTGCGAGCACGGATGCGCCGCCGATGCCGTCGCGGCCCGTCGTCGCGCCGAAGAGGACGACGACGTTGCCGGGGCCTTGCGCTTTCGCCGTCTGCAGCCGGTGCGCGTCGAGCAGGCCGACGCACATCGCGTTCACGAGGCAGTTGCCGCGGTAGGCCTCGTCCCAGACCGTCTGGCCTCCGACCGTGGGGACGCCGACGCAGTTGCCGTAGTGGCCGATGCCGGCGACGGCGCGGTCGAAGTCGTGGCCGGGAGCGCCGAACCACAGCCCGTCGAGGAGCGCGATCGGCCGCGCCCCCATCGCGACGATGTCGCGCAGGATCCCACCGACGCCTGTTGCGGCGCCCTGGAACGGCTCCACCGCCGAGGGATGGTTGTGCGACTCGACCTTGAAGGCGACCGCGAGGCCCTCGCCGAGATCGAGGACGCCCGCGTTCTCGCCCGGCCCCTGCAGCACGCGCTCGCCGGAGGACGGGAGCCGCCGCAGAAGCGGCGCTGAGTGCTTGTAGCCGCAGTGCTCCGACCACAGGACGGAGAAGACGGCGAGCTCGAAATGGTTCGGATCGCGCCCGAGAAGCTCCCGGATTCGGTCCGCCTCCCCGTCCGTGAGGCCGAGTGCGCGGTGGAGCGGCTGTTCCGCGACCTGCGTCAGGTGATTCAGTCTAGCCTCCCTTTCAGATGGGCTCGTGAGACGGCGGTACGTCTTCCTCCTGGTCGTTCTCGGGGCGATCTGGGGGTCGTCGTACCTGTTCATCAAGGTCGGGATCCGCGACCTCTCGCCGGCCGTGTTGATCGAGGTGCGGCTGCTGTGCGCCGCTCCGATCCTCGTTGCGTTCGCGTGGCGGCGGTCCGGCGGCGCGGCTCTCGTGCGGGCGTGGCGCCCGGGCCTCGTGCTCGCGGTCCTCAACGCTGCCGTGCCGTTCACGCTGATCGCGTGGGGCGAGCGGTGGGTCGACTCCGGAACGGCCGCGGTCGCGAACTCGTCCGTGCCGATCTTCGTCGCCCTGCTCGCCGTGTTCTTCGTGCCGGCCGAGCGCTCGACCGGCTGGCGGCTCGTCGGTGTCCTGCTCGGGCTCGGCGGCGTCGGCATCCTCGCCGGTGTGCACCCGCAGGGTGGCTGGCACGGAACGATCGGCATCGCCGCGATCGTCGTCGCCTCGGTGTCGTACGCGGCCGCGAACCTGTACGCAGGCAGGCGGATGGGCTTCGGTGGGCCTGTTCTCGCCGCCGTCTCGATGACGGGGGCCTTCGTGCTGCTCCTGCCGCTCGCGCTCGCGACGCTCCCGACGCATGCGCCCGGATGGAAGGCGATCGGCTCGGCCGCGGCGCTCGGCCTGCTCGGGACGGCGCTCGCGCAGATCCTGTCCTACCGGATGATCCGCATCTACGGGTCGTCGCGCTCGGTGCTCGTCGCCTACATGCTGCCGGCGTTCGCGCTCTTCTACGGCGCGGTCTTCCTCGGCGAAGGGCTGTCGGACCAGAAGCTCGCGGGGCTGCTGCTGATCTGTGGCGGCGTTGCGCTCGGCACCGGGGCGGTTCGGGTAGCGTCGCGGCGTGTCCGTCGAGCTCCGGCGCGCTGATCGCTCCGACGCCGAGTTCCTGCTCGAGCTCGTCACCGGCGAGGAGACGCGCGAGTTCCTCGGACGCGCGCCGGCGACGATGGAGGAGGTCGTCGCCGACATCGAGCGCTCGGAGCGTGAGCCGGAGGCGTTCGGCTGGCTCGTCGCCGAGGCGGACGGGGAACGCGTCGGCAGCGCCTCGTACCGCGTCGTGAACGAGCGCCACCGCATCGTCGAGGGCGGCAGGCTCGCCGTGGATCCGCGCTTTCGCGGCCGCAGGCTCGGCGACGAGGTCGCGCGCGCCTTCCAGCGGCTGGTGCTCGGCGAGCTCGGCTTCCACCGGCTGGAGATCCAGATCTACGGCTTCAACGAGCGTGCCGTCGCCCATGCCGAGCGGGTCGGGTACGTGCGCGAGGGCGTGAAGCGCAAGGCGTACGAGAAGTTCGGCGAATGGCAGGACGCGGTGCTCTTCTCGATGCTGCAGGACGAGCTTCCGTCCGGCAGGCCCTCGTCCGGGTGAGAGCCGCTGGTTTGCTATTCGTCGTATCGTCACATGACCTCGTGTGAGGTTCTCCCTCCCGATTCTGGCTGCCGTCGGTCTCGGCGTTGCCGTGTCGGCGGCCGGTGCGGCTGACCGGAGCGGTGGCTCGATCGTTGTTCGTCTGGTGACGGATCCTTCGCCGGCGGGCGTCGCATGGTCCTATGCCGGCGTCGGGCAGAAGTTCCGGCTGGGCGTCGGCGTCTCCGGAAGCACCAAGACGATCTCCGGGCTCGCCGACGGAACCTACCGGCTGGTCGAGTCAGGAGCCGTAGCGGGCCAGCCCAGGACGTTGACCTCGCTGACATGCGTGGATCCTTCCGGTGGCACCACCGTCACCGTCGCCTCAGCCACCGCCACAGTCGCGCTCAGCTCGGGCGAGACGGTCATGTGCACATTCACGCACCGTGCGCTCGGCCCACGGCCGGCGGCCAGTGCGGTCCAGCTCGCGACGAAGTATGCGCCGGTGCTCCGCCTCGCCTCCGCCGAGCGCTATCGGCCGTTGCGGTTGGAGGACTACCTCACGGAAACCGTCCTACGCGCCGGCTCGCCACCGCGCGGGACTCTTGCGCAAGGGCGGCCGACGCTTTTCTCGCTTCCGGTCACCACTGCGCCGACGTACCTCGACATTCGCGGCGCCGATCCCAACTCGCACGCGTCGAGGTACCCGGGCATCGAGCAGCAGCTCGAGGGGGCGAGACTCCGGCCGATGGTCTACTTCCATCTCGCCTACGAGCCCTCGAAGGGGCGCGTCGCGATCGAATACTGGCTGATGTACCTCTACAACGACTTCTCCGACCAGCACGAGGCCGACTGGGAGGGCGTCACCGTTGTGCTCGAGCACGGCTCGCCGCTCGGAGCGGTCTACTCCCAGCATCAGGGCGGCAAGTGGATTGCGTGGTCGGCACTCTCGAAGACCGGCTTGCATCCGATCGTCTACGTCGCCCGCGGCTCGCATGCCAATTATCCGAAGGCCGGCCAGTACTCGGTCCGGGTCTGCTGGACGCTCTACGGACGCCATTGCTCCGCTACGCCGAGAGCCGACGATGCCGACGGCCGCGGCACCACTCTGGCGCCGTCGGCATATGACCTCGAGTCGTTCGCCGGGACCGGCTACACGGGCTCGTGGGGATCCGGCAACTACGTGCTCGGAATCGGGCTCACGAAGGATCGGATCACCGATCCCCGCCGACGCTCCGACTACACCGACCCATTCAGGGCCGTCCCGGCCTAATAGGATCGAGCCATGGCCCAATTCCTCCACACAATGGTCCGGATCACCGATCCGGCAAAGAGCCGCGCGTTCTACGAAGCGCTCGGCTTCGAGTTCGAGCGCGACATGGACATCGTCCGCAACGGCGAGCTCGAAGCGACCAACTCCTTCTTCGGCATCGGCGACCAGAAGGCCGTGCTGGAGCTGACGTACAACCACGACGGCCGCACATACGACCTCGGCACCGGCTACGGCCACATCGCGCTCGCGGTCGACGATCTCGGCGGAACGCTGGAGCAGCTGGCAGCGCAGGGGATCGAGCCGGAACGGGAGCCGTACCGCGTCCGCGAGGGCGGGTCGCTGCTCTGCTTCGTCCGCGATCCCGACGACTACCGCATCGAACTGATCGACCGCTCCGGGAAGTAGGCGCAAAGCCGGCACACCGTCGTGACGAAGTGCGGCCTAGCGTGGTCCCCATGCCATCCAAGACGGCAACACCGTGGGGAACGGCGGACCTCGTCGATGAATTGGTCGTGCGCCAGCAGGCGGGCGACCGGCGGTTCGCGTCCGTCGTCCAGCTGCTCGAGACGCCGCGGGGCGAGCGGCTCGTCCGCTTCGCCTACACGACCGACGACACAGCGCGGCGCGGGCCGGTGACGTTCCGGGCGCGTGACCTCGCACGGCTGCGCACGCAGCTCGCGCAGCATCCGGCGCTGGCGGAGGAGCTGGGCCTCTAGGAGCTCAGGACGTCGAGCAACGCGTCCACGACGCGCGGGTCGAACTGCGTGCCCGAGCACATCCGCAGCTCGAGCGTCGCCTCTTCATCGGTGAGGCGAGACCGATATGCGCGGTCGGTCGTCATCGCGCTCCACGCGTCGCACGCCGAGACGATGCGGGCCGCGATCGGAATGTCTTCGCCGGCAAGACCGTCGGGATAGCCGGCTCCGTCCCAGCGCTCGTGCGACGAGCGGACGACGTGGCCGACGTTGCCGAGGAGCCCGCCGACCTGGCCGAGCATCTCCTCGCCGAGCAGCGTGTGCGTGTTGATGAGCGCGCGCTCGTCCTCGTCGAGCGGGCCAGGCTTGTTGATGATCTCGGACGGGATCTTCACCTTGCCGACGTCGTGCAGCAGGGCGGCGAACTCTGCCTGCCGCCGTACGCTCGGCTCGAGGGCGAGGCGATCCGCGACGGCGAGGACGAGCTCGACGACGTCGCGGCTGTGACTGCCGGTGTACTCGTCGTCCGCCTCGATCATCTCTCCCAGGAGCAGCGCCGTGCCGCGATACGCGTTCGACAGTTCGACCGTGTGGTCGAGGCGCCGCTGCCGCTCCCGCGCGAACACATGCAGGAGCGCAACGAGAGGGAGAACGAGAAGCGGCCCCCACGGCCGGCCAATCGTGGCGATCGCGAGGACGAGCCCGACCGGGCTGAGAGCCGCGTCGACGAGCACCGTCTCCCGCATCGAGCGGAGGTGATCTCGCACGCCGACGCCGTAGGCGACGCGCGACCAGGTGGACGTGGTGACGAAGTCGACCGCGAACTGCGCGCCGAATGCGCCGACATAGAGGGCTGCGTTGCTCCAGGCCGGCTTCGGTGCTCCGGCGAGCGCCAAAACGAGCGCAGGCCCCATGGAGTACCACGCATTGGCGATGTCGATCGGGGTATGCGTCAGCGGGTGCGACCGCCGGACGAGCTGCGAGCCGACCATGCCGGCCGCGACCAGCAGTGGCACATCGCGCGGAGGCAGCGCAAAGAGCATGGGGACGAGGACGAGCTGGATCGGGTACGCGAAGCCGTCTCCAACCTCGAACTGCACGCGGCATGCAACCGCGTACGCGAAGACGCCGAGGATGGCGGCGGCCGGCGAGAAACTTCGTCCAGCCGGCAGGAAGGCGGCAGCGGCGCCGGCGGCAACGAGGAAGGACACTGCCAACGACAGCGCCAGCCGCCCCTCGACCGTTCCCATGCGGCGGCGCGCCCGCTCACGGGCATGCTCGACGAGCTCGGTCGCGAGCAGGTCGTGCGAAATGTCGCCGGCCGCAACGGCTTCCACGTTTCTAATTCTCCTAGCGTCGAAGTGCTCGTGAGTACCTCGGTCGAGGGACTCGACAGAAGATCCCCAAGATGGGGGATCGCATGCTCCGCGGGTCGGAATGAAGGTGCGGACTGCTTTTTCTGTTCTGCGGCAACGACGGAGGTAGTGACCGTGTCCAAGCGGATCATGCTCGTACTGGTGGCAGCGGCCTCGGCTGCGATCGTTGCAGCGCCGGCCAGCAAAGCAGCCCTTTTGTGCGGCGGATCACTCCAGCCGTTCGCGCAGTTCGGCGACAACAACGACTATTTCGCCTTTGCGAACAACGGCTTCGAGAGCGGCACGACCGGCTGGAAGGTCTCCAACGCCGCCGTCGCCGCCGGCAACGAGCCGTGGTCGGTCAACGGGGGCGGCAGCTCGTCGCTCAGCATCGGGCCGGGCGGCAGCGCAGCGAGCCCGAAGGTCTGCACCGCGCTGAACGCGCCGGGCTGGCGGATGTTCGCGCACTCGAACAACGCGAATGGCCCGCTGCAGGCGCGGGTCGTCTTCTACGGCTTCCTCGGGAACATCACCGGCATCCTCAACTTCACGAGCTTCGACCAGTCCGGCTACGGAAGCTGGGAGCCGAGCGCCAGTGTCCCGTCGATTCTTTCTCTTCCGCTCTTGACCGTCTCCGCGCAGCTGCAGCTCACGTCGACTGCGACGAGCGGCACCTGGCAGGTCGACGACGTGTTCGTCGATCCGTTCGGAATGCGCGGCTAGACGGCGGTGAGCGCGCGGTCGCGCGCGGCCTCGACCAGCGAGGCGAGAACCAAGGCTCCGTCCGCCGACCCCAGCAAGGGGTCGACGGCATGCTCGGGATGCGGCATGAGCCCGAGCACGTTGCCGGCCTCGTTGCAGACGCCTGCGATGTCGTCCACCGAGCCGTTGGGGTTGTCGCGGTAGCGGAAGACGATCTGCGCGGGATCGATGTCCGGCGGGGGCACGTAGCGTCCGTCGCCGTGCTTGACCGGGATGACGAGCGTCTGGCCGGCTTCGCAGCGAGCGGTGAACGGCGTGTCGGCGCGCTCGACCCGCAACGGGACGTCGCGGCACACGAAGCGCAGCGACTCGTTGCGCAGCAGCGCGCCGGGGAGCAGGCCTGCTTCACACAGGACCTGGAACCCGTTGCAGATGCCGAGGACGAGGCCGCCCTGCTCGGCGAACGCGCACACCGCGGCGGTGGCCGGCGAAAAGCGCGCGATCGCGCCGCAGCGGAGGTAGTCGCCGTACGAGAATCCGCCGGGCAGCACGACGGCGTCGAGCGACGGGAGCTCGCGCTCCTCGTGCCACACCGGCACCGCGTCCGCGTCGAGCGCGCCGAGCGCCCACAGGGCGTCGCGGTCGTCCTGCGACCCCGGATACGTTACGACGCCGATCCGCGGCTGCGGACTAGCCATGCAGCTCGATCTCGTACGACTCGATGAGTGGGTTTGCGAGCAGCTGCTCGCACATGCGCTCGACCTGCTCACGCGCGCCCGCTTCGTCGTCGGCGGTCACTTCGAGGTCGACGACCTTGCCAACGCGCGCACCCGATACGGCAAAGCCGAGATGCTCGAGCGCGCGCTCGACCGCGTCGCCCTGCGGATCGAGGATGCCCTCCTTCGGCCGCACGAGAACCGTCGCTCTCACGTCCCTGACCGCCTTCGGCTCACGCGCGGCGGAGCCGCGCTCCGCCGAAGGCTCGCACCGCTGGCTGCGCGATGCTGCGCCGTCGGCGCTTGGTCGTGCCCAACTGCACTGTCCCGCGCGCCGCCGGCTTGCCTCGCTTGCCAGCGCGGCGTCGGGAACGTGAGAGTTCCCTTCATCCGAGTACGACCGACGGGTTTTCGAGATACGCCGGGAACGGGATGGTCGTCAGCCGCTCGAACGCCTCGACGTACTTCGCGCGCGTCGCCTGCACGACGTCGGCCGGGAGGTCCGGCCCCGGATAGGTCTTGTCCCAGCCCGTCGACTCGCAGTAGTCGCGCACGAACTGCTTGTCGAAGCTGTCCTGCGCGCGGCCGGGCTCGTAGGCGTCGCCGGGCCAGAAGCGCGACGAGTCGGGCGTCAGCGCCTCGTCGCCGAGCACGAGATGACCGTGCTGGTCGAGCCCGAACTCGAACTTCGTGTCGGCGATGATGATTCCGGCGCCGAGCGCGTGCTCGGCGGCGACTCTGTACACCTCGATGGCGGCCGCCTCGACCTCTCGTAGGCGTCCCTCGCCGACGAGCTCCGCCGCCTGGTCGCGCGTGATGTTCTCGTCGTGTCCCGTCGTGGCCTTCGTCGCCGGCGTGAAGATCGGCGACGGCAGCTTGTCCGACTCGAGCAGCCCCTCCGGCAGCGCATGGCCCGACGTCGAGCCGGTCGCCTGGTAGTCCTTCCAGCCCGAGCCGGCGAGGTATCCGCGCACGACGCATTCGATCGGCAGCATCTCGAGCTTGCGGCACTCCATCGACCGGCCGTCCTCGCGGATCGCGAGCATGTGATTCGGGACGAGCTCGCGCAGGAGGCTGAACCAGAAGCCGGAGAGCCCGGTGAGCACGCGGCCCTTGTCCGGGATCTCGGTCGGGAGGACGACGTCGAACGTCGAGATGCGGTCGCTCGCGACGAGGAGTAGACGCTCGTCGTCGAGCGCGTAGAGCTCGCGGATCTTTCCGGATCCGACGTGCACGGCTTCAGGCATGGACGGGCTCCTTCAGGCGGTTGAACACAGTGTCGACATGCTTCGTGTAGGCATCGAGGTCGAAGACGGCATCGAGATCGATTCGCGAAGCGATCTCGTCGTCGGCGCGGACGAGCTCCCGGAAGTCGAGCTCCTCGTCCCACGCGCGCATCGCGTCTCGTTGCACGAGGCGATATGCCTCGTCGCGTTCCAGCCCCGATTCGACGAGGGCGAGCAGCACGCGCTGGCTGAAAAAGAGATAGTGGCTCGCCTCGAGATTGCTCCTCATTCGTTCTGCCCTCACGACGAGGCCGTCGACGAGCCAGGTGAAGCGGTCGAGCATGTAGTCGAGCGCGAGGAACGCGTCGGGGATCACGACGCGCTCCGCGGACGAGTGCGAGATGTCGCGCTCGTGCCAGAGCGCAACGTTCTCGAGCCCGACGAGCGCCGCGCCGCGGACGACGCGCGCGAGGCCGCAGATGCGCTCCGCGACGACGGGGTTGCGCTTGTGCGGCATCGCCGACGAGCCTTTCTGCCCCTTGCCGAACGGCTCCTGCACCTCGGCCACCTCGGTGCGCGCGAGGTGGCGGATCTCGAGCGCGAACGTGTCGAGCGACGACGCGACGACGGCGAGCGCACACAGGAGCTCGGCGTGCCGGTCGCGCTGGATGATCTGGGTGGAGGTCGGCGCCGGCTCGAGCCCGAGCCGCTCGCATGCGATGCGCTCCAGTTCCGGGTCGGTCGCGGCATACGTGCCGACGGCGCCGCTCAGTTTGCCGACGCGCATGCCCTCGAGCGCGCGCCCGATCCGTGCACGTCCCCGATCGAGCTCGAACGCCCAGCCGACGAGCTTGAGGCCGAACGTCGTCGGCTCGGCATGGACGCCGTGCGTCCGGCCCATCTGCAGCGTGAACCTGTGCTCCTCGGCCCGTGCGACGACTACGGCAAAGGCTCGGTCGAGGCCTTCGAGCAGGAGCCGGCCGGCCTCGCGGATCTGAAGGGCGAGCCCCGTGTCGACGACGTCGGACGAGGTGAGGCCGTAGTGGAACCAGCGCCCCTCAGGCCCCAGCTGCTCGGCGACGGCGTCCACGAAGGCCGCGATGTCGTGGTGGAGGGTCAGTTCGAGCTCCGCGACCCGTTCAGGGGCCGGCGCCGGGGCCTGAGAAATCACCTCAGCCGCCTCTTGGGGCACCGTCCCGAGCTCGGCCCAGGCGAGCGTCGCGGCCTTCTCGACGTCGAGAAGCGCTGAGAACTTGCCCTCCTCCGACCAGATCCTGGCCATGGCCGGTCGGGAGTAGCGGGCGATCACTGGCCCCAGTCTAGAGGGAGCACCTGACTCCCTCACTCGGGGGAGGGCGGCCGGCCGGAGGCGCCGATACGTTGGTGCAGATATGTCGGTTGAAAACTGTGTAAATCTCGTTTATAAGCGGGGCCCGGCCGTGCTCGGCGCCTGCATCGCCGGCCTCCTCTGCCTGATCGTCACGCTGCTCCTCATCGGCCCGCCACAGAAGGCCCGCGCCGCCGTCGCGCCGCCCCCACAACAAGCCCAGTACCTCGCGAGTCTCAATCCGCTCTTCATCGCTGCGGCGCACATCTCGAAGCGCGCCGAGGCAGATCCCAAGCCAAAGGCGCCGACACGCGCGACCATCTCGCTGTACGAGCGCACGACGTCGCCACGTCTCTTCCACCGGCAAGGCTGTGGCGCAGCCCAGCGCGGCGCCACCGGCGTCGTCATCCTCGACTTCGGCAAGCCGTCGTACAACGGCCACACGTACGGGACGATGCTCTTCTCCGGCGCGTTCGCCGGGAACACGACGATCACTCGCGCGATGCTCGACTACGCGCGCGGCTACGCCGCCTGCCTGCCGCGCGGCTCGAGCGACCGCATCGCGCTGGCGCGCGGCACGAGCAACTATCACCCGAGCGTCCCGAGCGTCTACAACGCGGGCCGCAACTGGGCGCGCGAGACGGTGACGCTCCAGCGCGCTCTCCGGGCCGGCGGCCTCGACGCGCACGTCACGTCCGCTGCCGCTGATGACGTGGAGCCGGCGTGGGATCGTTCGTTCTGGCGGACGCGCGACTTCTATCGCGGCTATGCGGACTCGCGCGTCGGCCATGCGCTCTACAACTACGGCTCGCTCGACGGTGGCATCGTGAGCGGCGTCTGGAACGCGCACCAGGCGTTCTATGTCACCGGCGGCATGCGGTACGCGCGTGCAATCCCGGAGATCTACAACCGGACGATGGCGCGCGAGTGGGCGGCGCTCGCGCAGGTCGCGCAGCACCGGTACCACCGCTCGGTCAAGTTCGCCGGTGTCATGACGGAGCGCACGTCGTCGAACCACGGGGTCAAGCCGCGCGACGCCCACCGCATGCTCGTGCGCGAGCTCGCCGTGCAAGGGCGCGGCAACGCACCCGCGCGGGTTCCGGCCGCCTACACGAACATCAGGTAGGAACTAGCGATTCAGGATGCGCAGCGCGAGCGCTGCCGCATTCTTCGCGTTGTCGACGCCCACCGCCGCCACCGGGACGCCGGGCGGCATCTGGGCGATTGCAAGGAGCGCATCCAGTCCGTCGAGGACGCTCATGCTGGAACGGAACGGCACGCCGATCACGGGGAGATCGCTGTGCGCCGCGACCGCGCCCGGCAGCGCGGCCGAGAGGCCCGCGCCGCAGATCAGGACCTTCAGTCCGCGCTCACGCGCGGTGCGGGCGTACTCCGCGACGGCGTCGGGTGTGCGGTGCGCAGAGCGCACCTCGAACTCATAGGTGACGCCGGCGTCGTCGAGCACGTCGAGCGCGGGCTGCATCCGCTCACGGTCCGATTCCGATCCGACGAGGATCCCGATCTCAGCCAGCGATATCACTCCGGAACTGCATCCCCGCGAAATCTATGTGCGCGACGCCCGCGTACGCGGCAGACCGTGCTTCGGCGATCGATGCACCGGTCCCCACGACGTTGAGGATGCGCCCGCCGTTGGTGACGAGCCGGCCCTCCTGGAGGGCCGTGCCCGCGTGCAAGACGAGCGCTTCCGTCGCATCCATGTCGATCGGTGTGCCCGATTCGCCGCGCTCGGGATAGTCCCGAGATGCGATGACGACGGTGACGGCCGCGAGGGCGTTCGTTCGAAGTTCGACGCCGGCGAGGTCCCCCGCCGCCGTCGCTGTAAGTGCCTCGAGGAGGCCTCCCTCGAGCAGCGGCAGCACCGACTGTGTCTCCGGGTCGCCGAAGCGGCAGTTGAACTCGATCACCTGCGGCCCTTGCTCGGTGAGCATCAGTCCGCCGTACAGCAGGCCGAAGAACGGCGTGCCCCGGCGTGCGAGCTCGCGCAGCACTGGCCGGTGGATCGTCTCCACGATCTCCTCCACGTCGGGAGCGCCGGGCACCGGGCTGTACGAGCCCATGCCGCCGGTGTTCGGTCCGGTGTCGCCGTCGCCGATGCGCTTGAAGTCGCGTGAGCCCGGCAATGCGATCGCCTGCGTGCCGGCGGCGATCGCGAACACCGACAGCTCCGGTCCTTCGAGCAACTCCTCGACGTGGAAGGGCTGACCGAGCGCCTGCGCCGCGCGCAGCGCCGCGTCGAGCGCTGCCTGGTCGCGGCACACCCAGACGCCTTTGCCGGCAGCGAGCCCGTCCGCCTTGACGACGCACGGCGGCCGCGCGACCGCGAGTGTCTGCGCGGTCGGGACGCCGGCCGCCTCCATCACGTCCTTTGCGAACGCCTTCGAGCCCTCGATCTGCGCCGCTGCCGCGCTCGGGCCGAACACGGGGATGCCGCGGCGACGCAACGCGTCGGCGAGGCCGATGACGAGGGGCGCCTCGGGACCGACGACGACGAGGTCGACCTCGAGCTCGGCCGCGAGCGGGATGACCGAAGCCGGATCTTCCGCGCGGACGGGATGGCAGTGCGCAAGCGCGGCGATGCCGGGATTCCCGGGCGCGGCGTGCAGCTCGACTCCTTCGCGCGCGAGCGCCCACACGAGCGCATGCTCGCGACCACCCGACCCGACCACGAGCACCTTCACCGCGCGATCGTAACCCGGCCTCATAGCATCTCCGTCATGGACGTTCCGCCGTACGCGGCGGCCGAGGTCGAGGTCGTGCGCCTGCCGGGCGGCGCGACCGAGCGCGACCGCGTCGCCGTCGAGGAGCCGCTTGAGATCCGCATCGGCGGGACGCCGGTCGCCGTCACCATGCGCACGCCGGGACACGACGAGGAACTTGCACTCGGCTTCTGCCTCTCCGAGGGCCTGCAGCCGGAGAACGCGCGCGTGCCGGACGATCTCGCCGTCAACACGATCGACGTCGATGCCGGCGGCTTCGACGCGGCGCGCCTGCAGCGCAGTTTCTACACCTCGTCCTCGTGCGGCGTCTGCGGCAAGGGCGCGCTCGAGGCGGTGGCGGTCGAGGCTCCACACGTCGATTCGCAGCTGCAGGTACCGGTGGGACTGATCGCGTCGCTGCCTGACCGGCTGCGCGAGGAGCAGGCGACGTTCGCTGCCACCGGAGGGCTGCACGCGACCGGTCTCTTCACTTCCGGCGGCACCCTGCTCTGCGCGCGCGAGGACGTCGGTCGGCACAACGCCTTCGACAAGGTCGTCGGCCGGGCGTTCCTCGACGGACTGCTGCCGCTCGCGGAGCACGTGCTCTGTGTCAGCGGCAGGCTCTCGTTCGAGCTCGTGCAGAAAGCCGCTGTCGCAGGCTGCCCGATCCTCGTCGCCGTCGGTGCGCCCTCGAGCCTTGCGGTCGAGCTCGCCGGCGATCGCGGCGTGACGCTGTGCGGCTTCGTCCGCGGCGGCTCGGTCAACGTCTACACCGAGCCGTGGCGGATCCTCCCGTAACAGGAATCCTCTTGGTCGGCGGGGCGAGCACGCGGTTCGGCTCGCCGAAGGCACTCGCGCGCATCGAAGGCGAGACGCTCGCAGAGCGCGCGTGGCGGACGCTCGGTGCGGCGTGCGACGAGCGCATCGCAGTCGGGAAGGGCGACGAGGAGCTTCCGTTCGCGGTGCTTGCGGACGGCGTCGAAGAGCGCGCTGCGATTCACGGCCTCGTCGCGGGGCTGCGCGCCGCGCGCACCGATACGTGCGTCGTCCTGCCGGTGGACATGCCGTACGTCACGGCGGACGCGCTGCGTGCGCTCGCGGCGGCGTGCCGCGACGCCGCGGTCCCGCAGACAGGGCCGCTTCCCGGCGCGTATCGGAAGTCGGCACTCACGGCGCTCACGTCGGGCGAGCTCTCCATCCGCCGCGCAATCGCCGGCCTCGACGTCGCTGTCGTCGATCTCGACGAGTCGCTGCTCGGAAACGTGAATACTCCGCAGGATCTGGGCCTCTGACCACGCATACGACAAGTTCATGGGCCGCTTCTCGACGCGGCTCGCGCCCGTGTTCGCAGACTTCGCCGGCGTCGAGCCTGGGATGCGCTCGCTCGACGTCGGCGCCGGAACGGGCGCACTGACCGCAGAGCTCGCGCGCCGCGGCGGAGAAGTGGCCGCGGCGGAGCCATCGCCTGCGTTCGCGGCCGCGCTGCACTCGCGGTTCCCCGGCCTCGACGTCCGCGAGGCGGGCGCGGAGGAGCTGCCCTGGCCGGACGACTCGTTCGACGTCGCGCTGGCGCAGCTCGTGGTCGCGTTCATGAGCGACGCACCGGCCGGCGTGCGCGAGATGCGGCGCGTGGCCGGAACCGTCGCCCTGTGCATGTGGGACCGCGAGGGCATGGAGATGCTCGCCGCGATCAACCGCACGCGTGACGCACTCGGCGCTTCGCGCGAGGACTCGCCCTATCGCTCGCGCCTGGAGATCGAGCAACTGGTCGGAGACGGTGCAGAGTCGGAGCTGCTCGAAGTCGACGCCGACTACGTCGACTTCGAGGACTTCTGGTCGGCCCTCGTGGGTGGCGTAGGTCCCGGGGGCCAGTGGGCCGTCGCGCTCGACGACGAGCAGCGCGCAACCGCGCGCGCAGAGCTCTTCCGTCAGCTCGGTGAGCCCGACGGCCCGTTCACGCTCACCGGACGCGCATGGGCCGCGAAGGCCTGATCGGAGGCGCCGAATGAATCGGTGCCTCCTCTTCTGGTCGGCATCGCGAGCGACGCCTAAGCGCGCGTGAGAACGCTCTCGCGCTCGGCGCCGGTGCCGACGAGCGTGACGGCGACTTCGAGTTCGCGCTCGACGAAGTCGACGTAGGCGCGGGCGGTATCCGGCAGCTCGGCGACCGACGCGCAGCCGTCGAGGTCGTCGTCCCAGCCGGCGAGCGTCTCGTACACGGGCCGCGCAGCGTGGAAGTCGCTCTGGTGCGCAGGGAAGTGCTCGGTCTCGGTCCCGTCGGGCAGCCGGTAGCGCACGCAGACGGGAATCTCGGCGAAGTGTGAGAGCACGTCGAGCTTCGTCAGCGCCAGCCGGTCGATCCCGTTGACGCGCACGGCGTACCGAAGCGCGACGAGGTCGAGCCAACCGCAGCGCCGGCCACGCCCGGTGACGGTGCCGTACTCGCCGCCGAGCTCGCGCACGCGGTCGTGCTCAGGCCCGTCGATCTCGGACGGGAACGGGCCTTCGCCGACGCGTGTCACGTACGCCTTGGCGACGCCGATCACGGTGTCGATCCGCGTCGGGCCGATGCCGGTGCCGATCGCGGCGCCGGCCGCGGTCGGGTTGGAGGACGTGACGAACGGATAGGTGCCGTGGTCGAGATCGAGCAGCGTCGCCTGCGCGCCCTCGAAGAGCACGTCGCGCCCGGCGCGGAGCGCTTCGTCGACGATGAGCGACGTGTCGCCGATGTACGGCCGCAGCCGCCGCGCGTACTCCTCGTAGCGGCTCGCCACCTCCTCGAGGCCGAACGGTTCGACGTCGTAGATGCGCTCGAGCCAGAGGTTCTTCTCGGCGAGCGCCACCTCGATCTTCTGGCGCAGGATCTTCGGGTCGAGCACATCCTGCACGCGGATGCCGATCCTCGACGCCTTGTCGGCATATGCGGGGCCGACGCCGCGCTTCGTCGTGCCGATCTGCAGCTTGCCGAGCCGCCGCTCGCTCGCCTGGTCGATGGCGACGTGCCACGGCATGATCAGGTGCGCGTTCCCGGACACGTGCACCTCGTCGGTGGGATAGCCCAGCGCCTCGAAGCGGTCGAGCTCCTCGATCAGCACCTCGGGGTCGATGACGCAGCCGTTGCCGATGACGCACGGCTTGCGGTTCAGGATGCCGGTCGGGATTTGCCGGATCTTGAAGGTCTCGTCGCCGATCACGATCGTGTGCCCAGCGTTCGGACCGCCCTGATAGCGGCAGACGAGATCCGACTGCTGAGCGAGCAGGTCGACGATCTTCCCCTTGCCTTCATCGCCCCACTGCGCTCCGACGACGACGGTCGCGGGCACGACCCGAAGTGTGCCCTATGTGGAGGCTGACCCTGCGATGAGCATGTAGAGGCCCCAGACGGCGAGGCCGGAGGCGAAGACCGCTGCAGCGATCGCGGGCAGGCTGCGGCGGAAGCGCGGGAAGACGAGGAAGACGAGGAGTTGGGAGACGAAGAGCGCGCCGAGCGACGGCTTCAGGAGGTCGTCGTAGAAGCGGTTGGGGAAGGCGATCGAGATCGCGTCCAGCGCGATGAACGGGACGGCGATCCAGGCGTACGACGTCCGCAGCGGGATGTCATGCAGCCAGCGAAACAGGCGCGCGAGCGCGAGGTACTCCGCGACGACGAGCGCGAGCGTTCCGCCCGCGGTGAGGATGCCGACCGTGACTGCGAGCGCGCGGCCCGAGTACGCCTGGGCGATGGCGGCGCCCGGCACGGCCGTGTTGAGCAGCGAATCGGGCACTGCGCCGAGCGGGATGGCGGCGACGAGGAAGGCGGCCCCGACGATCGCCACGGCAGCAACGAGCGTGCGCCGCATCGTCCGGCTCCCGCCGCGGATCTCGCTCCCGAGGTAGAGCGGCAGGCTCGCGCAGACGAAGAGAAGCGCGGCGCCTCCGGTCGCACGTCCGGTCGTGTCGACGCCCGGATGCGAGGCGAAGTGGGCGCCGGCGTGCGAGAACTCGCCGCCGGCGACGACAAGAAGGACGACGAGCTGTGCGACCGCCAGCGCGCCGAGCGAGGCGAGCACGGCGCGGAGCGGCAGGGACACGAACGCCACGATCACGGCCGGCAGCACGAGCTCGAGCGCTGCGCGGTACGCGTGCACGCCCGGAAACACGGGCGGGAGCAGGTCGTACACGACGAACGTGATCGTGTACGGGAGGTAGAGGAAGTACGCCAGGGCCCAGATCCACGCATGGGCGACTGCGACGCGGCGGCCGGCCGCGGCTTCGACGAACGCGCTCAGCCCGCCCGGGGAGACGACGCGGCGGGAGTAGACGACCCAGATGCCGAGCGGGACCGCGAAGACCGCGACGGCGAGCGCGACGACGAGGCCGGCAGAGCGGACGCCGTCACCGGCCGTTCCCGGCAGAAAGCTGAGCAGCGCGAGCGGCCCGCCGATCGAGGCGAGCGCGAACCCGAGAAGGAGGTGAGCCGGAAGGCCTGTGGAAGCACCTCCCGGCTCGTTGGGGCGCGCCCCCGCGATGGGTCAGCCCCAGGTGCTTCCGGCGGCGCTGCCGCCGGAAACCTTCAATGACGTCTTCATTCCGAGCGCGGCGTGGCCCGGGACAGGGCACCAGAGCGCGAGCGTCCCGCCCTTCAGCGTGACGGTCACCTTGCGGGTGGTTCCGGGGGCGATCGACGGGACGCGGACGGTCGCCTTGAGCCCCGCGCCGGCGAGATCGAGCTTGTGCACGATCTTGCCCGCGTTGTGCACCACGAAGGTGACCTTGCCCGCCTTGCCGGCCTTGACCGAGAGGCCGATGTGGTACTCGCGCTCGGTGACCTTGATCGTCGCGGTCGCCGCCGAGCCGCCGGCGGCGACCGCGACTGCGGCTCCTGCGAGTGCGAGCGCGACCGTGACCCCCGCGGCGACGACCGCCGTTCTCTGATGGAGGGGCATGTGCATCCCTACGCCGTTCCCGGCGGACCGGTTTTCTAGGCGGCGGCGCTGTCGGCGGCTGCCGCCGGGAGATCGGCAGCCCGCACGATGCTGACCTGGTGGCCTCTGCGGCACAGGAAGACGGCTTCCTCCAGGTCGAGCTCGAGCCGGCCGGCGAACGTCGAGGCCGACAGCCCGACGGCGGTGTCGATGCCGAGGCAGATCTCGCAGACGGCGGTGAAGGCGGTCGCGGTGCGCCCGATGACGAGCGCCTGGACCGGCTCGGTCATCCCGCGGCGGCCAGGTCGGAGAACTTCGCGTACCGCTTGAGGAAGGAGAGCTTGATCGAGTCGGTCGGGCCGTTGCGGTGCTTCGCGAGGATCACCTCCGCGAGCCCCTGCTGGTCGGACTCCTCGTTGTAGTACTCGTCGCGATAGACGAAGGCGACGAGGTCGGCGTCCTGCTCGATCGAGCCGCTCTCGCGCAGGTCGGAGAGGATCGGGCGCTTGTCGGTGCGCTGTTCGACAGCGCGCGAGAGCTGCGAGAGGGCGACGATCGGGACGTCGAGATCGCGGGCCAAGATCTTCAGGCTTCGCGACATCTCCGACACCTCCTGCACGCGCCCGTCGCTGTCGCGCCGGTGCGACGGGGTCAGGAGCTGGAGATAGTCGACGATGATCAGCCCGAGGTTGGGGTGGCGGGCCTTCAGCCGCCGCGCCTTCGAGCGGATCTCCATCATGTTGAGGAGGCCGGTGTCGTCGACGTAGATCGGCGCCTTCGCGAGCTTGTCGCACGCGGCGGTGAGCCGCGGCCAGTCGTCCGGCGCGAGCTTGCCGTTGCGCAGGCGCTGCGATTCGACCTTCGCCTCGCTGCACATCAGCCGCTGCGTCACCTCCGCCTTCGACATCTCGAGCGTGAACAGGCCGACCGGGATGTTGTGCCGCACGCCCATGTTCGCGGCCATGCAGAGCGCGAGCGCCGACTTTCCCATCGACGGGCGCGCCGCGACGATGATGAGGTTGCCCGGCTGGAAGCCGGACGTGAGCCGGTCGAGGTCGCGGAAGCCGGACGGCGTGCCGGTGAGATCGACGCCCGACTCGTACAGCTGGGTGATGCGCTCGAAGCTCTCCTTGAGCAGCTCCTCGATCTCCGACCACTCGCCCGTGACGCGCTGCTGCGAGAGGTCGTACAGGATCTGCTCGGCCTGGTCGACGAGGTCGCCGGTCTCGCCCGGCCGCTCCCAGCCCAGGCGCGCGATCTCGCCGCCGGCGCGGATGAGCCCGCGCAGCGTGGCGGTCTCGTGGACGATGCGCGCGTAGTGCGCCGCGTTCGCGCTCGCGGGGACGAGCGCCGCGAGCTCGTGCAGGCGGACGCGGCCGCCGACGGCCTCGAGCTCCCCGCGCTCCTCGAGCTCGTCGGTGAGCGTGATCGCGTCGACCGGCTCGCCCTTCGCATACAGCGCGAGCGAGGCGCGGTAGACCTTCGCGTGCGACTCGCGGTAGAAGTCGCCTGCGTCGAGGATCTCGCTGACGGCCCCGATCGCGCCGGGCGAGATCATCATCGCGCCGAGGACCGACTCTTCCGCCTCCAAGTTTTGCGGGGGAACGGGGGCCGACGAAGCGACCGGAGCCAGCGAAGCCATGCGTCCCGATTCCAGCACGGAAACGGGCCTGTCGCCAGGTGGTGAAGGGTCCGTTGTGAACATGTCTTTTCTTGCCATTTGCAGGGGAATCGACCATGGTTGCACCAGGGTCGGACGGCGCGGCTGTGGACGGATTCGCCGCAGGGAGCGGGAACTTCACCCGCTATTCCACAGGGCTGTTGGCAAAAGCGGACGGTGTCCGACACCGCTTCGGGTGGCCGACACCTTCGAGAGCCGCGTTCCTACAGTTCGTTTTCTTCGGCCGCGGCTTCGACGGTCTCGTCGAAGTCGTCGGAGGCGGACTCGGCCGAGATGTCCTCGGGGCCGGCGTCGATCTCCTCGGCAAGGAGCTCGTACTCCTCGGCCGGGCCGGACTCGGGCGGCGCCGCCGCCTGTTGCTCGGCGAGCTCCGCGGCGGCCATCGCCTCGAGCTCCTCGTCGGAGGGCAGCTCGCCGCCCTCGGGGACGACGAGTGTCTTCACCTCGACGCGGACGTCCTGGAAGACGTCGATCGGCACGTCGTAGCGGCCGATGCGCTTGATGTTCTCCAGGTCGATCTTGCGCCGGTCGATGCGGACCTTGCGTGTGCGCCAGATCTCGTCGGCGATGTTCGTCGGCGTCACGGAGCCGAACAGCGCTCCGGTGGGGCCGGCCTTCACCTCGAAGCGGAGCACGGTCTCGCGCAGCGTCTTTGCGATCGCCTCTGCCTGCTCGGCGGTCGACGCCTCGTGCCGCGCCCGCTGTGCGTCGCGCTTGCGCACCTCGGCAACACGTGCGTCGGTCGCTTCCTCCGCGAGCTTGCGCGGAAGCAGGAAGTTGCGCGCGTACCCGCGCGCAACGGAGACCACCTCGCCGCGCAGCCCGATCTTGTCGACGTCCTTTAGGAGGATCACGTTCATTGGCACTACCGATCCCTGTCCCTGTCGCCGCGGTCGCGGCGCCCGCCGCCGCGCTCGCGGTCGTCGGCACCCTCCGCAACGTACGGCAGCAGTGCCATCTCGCGTGCTCGCTTCACCGCCTGCGCGACCTGCACCTGGTGGCGCCGGCAGGCGCCGGTGATGCGCCGGCTGCGGATCTTGCCCTTCTCCGAGATGTAGCGGCGGAGCTGGTTGACGTTCTTGTAGTCGATCTCCGCGATCTTGTCCTTGCAGAAGTAACAGTTCCTGCGCTTGATCGCGGTCGCCGGCCCGCCCGGCCGCTTCCGCTGCTGCTGGTTCGTTCTCTCTCTCGCCACGTCTGCTCCTAGAAGGGGATGTCGTCGTCGGCCGTCTGCGGGAAGTCGGCCGACTCGGCCGCCGCACCGGCGGGGACGAACTGGTTGCCGCCGCCTCCTGCGCCACGCGCCTCGGGATCATCACCTTTGCTGCCGAGGAACTGGACGCTCTCGGCGATGATCTGGACCGCCTGGCGCTTCGACCCGTCCTGGGCTTCCCACTCGCGCCAGTCGAGCCGGCCGTCGATGCCGACGGGGCGACCCTTGCTCAGGTATTGCGCGCTCGACTCGGCCTGGTTGCCGAAGATCGACACGTCGAAGTAGTTGGGCTTGTCGACCCATTGGCCGGCCTCGTCGCGGCGCCGGCTGTTGACGGCGATGCGCAGCGCGCAGACCGCCGTGCCGCTGGGCGTGTGCTTGAGCTCGGGATCCTTCGTCAGGTTCCCCACCAGCACGACGCGGTTGATGTTCGCCATGCTCTACTCCTCCTCGTCCGAACGTACGTTCGCTTCCGGGGCCTCAGCGTACTCGACGCTCGGGACGACGGCCGCGGGCGCGGGCGCTGCCGCCGGCGGCGGAGTGTCCTCACGGGGCGCGCTCGTGCGCGAGCCCTCGATGTGCCGGGTCGCCATCTGGCGCAGGACCGCGTCGTCGATCTTGAGCACGCGGACGATCTCGTCCAGCGTCGCCGCGTCGCTCTCGAAGACGACGAGGTGATAGACGCCCTCGCTCTTCTTCGCGATCTCGTACGTGAGGCGGCGCCTGCCCCACGCGTCGTGGCTGCGCCACTTGCCGCCGGAGCCCTCGACGAGCGCGCGCAGGCGTGCGACGAGCTCCTCCTGATGGGCCTCGGCCTGCTCGGGGTCGAGCAGCAACAAAATCTCGTATGTCGTCACTGTCCCGATGTCTCCTTCCCACGGTCTTAGTCGGCCCCGACTGCCTGTGCCGCTCGGGACCGAACGACACGCTGACGGGGCAGGAAGCAGCGCCCAATGTAGCATCGGGCCGTGCGACGGCTGTTCACGTGGGTCGCCGGCGCGGCGGGCGGGCTTGCCGCGTACCGCGCGGCGACGCGCCGGAGACCGGCGCCCGAGGCGGTTCCCGCCGAGGTCGATCCGGTGCAGGAGCTCCGCGCAAAGCTCGCCGAGGCGCGGTCCGAGCCGGAGCCCGTCGTCGCCGAGCCTGCAGACCCGGACGAACCCGATGCTCGCCGTCGAGACGTTCACGAGCAGGCTCGCTCCGCGCTCGACGAGATGCGCGACCAAGCGTAAAGGCCGCTAGGGTCCCGCGCGGGGTCCGAGGACGTGGCAGGGGAGCCGCAGCCTTTGCCTGCCTCGGCCCCCTTTCCTGTTACTGCGGTGGGCCGCTCGCGAGCGTGACTGTCGCCGTGTGCGACTGCCCGGAGGCGTCGCTCCACGTGAGCGTGACCTTGTCGCCGGGATGGTGGACGAGCAGCGCCGACACGAGCTTCTCCGGCGAGGAGACCGACTGTCCGTCGAGGGCGGTGAGCAGGTCACCGGCGACGACGCCGGCTCGTGCGACAGGGCCGCTCGCAATGACGCCGCCGACGAGGACGCCGCTCGAGCCGAGTGCGTCTGCAGGCTGAGCCTGCACACCGAGGAACGCAGTGCCGCCGACATGCACCTGCGTCGAGCCGTGTCCTGCGACGATCTGTCTCGCGAGGGAGACGGCGCGGTTGATCGGGATCGCGTAGGCGTTGTTGGATCCCCTGAACGAGAAGCTTGCCGACGCCGCGCTGTCCATCCCGACCACGCGGCGTGCGCTGTCGAGCAACGGGCCGCCGGAATCGCCCGGCTGGAGTGACGCATCCGTCTCGAGGAGGTCGACGAGTTGCACCGCGCCGCCCCGGTCGTCGTTGACGGTGATCGTGCGTCCGAGCCCGGTGATCCGTCCCGTCGTCACCGTGAGCGATCCCGTCCCGCCCGCATTGCCGACGGCGGTGACCGCTTGCCCGCGGTGCAGCGTCGCAGAGTTGCCGATCGACGCGGTCGCGAGCCCCGACGCGTGCTGGAGTTGGAGGAGCGCGACGTCCGCGGTCACGTCGTACCCGACCACGCGCGCTGCATAGCTGCGCTTCGTCTGTGGGAGGATGACGTGGATCGTCGTCGCTCCCCGGATGACGTGGTTGTTCGTCAGCACCTCGCCGTTCGACGTCAGGACGATGCCGGTGCCGGCCGCCTCGCCGTTCTGGAAGGCGAGGTTCGTGTTCACGACGACGACCCCGGTCTGGACGGCGGTGCGCGACGTGTGCGCGAGCGCGCCGTGCACGCCGACGGCGAGGCCGGCGGCTGCGAGCAGGAGGGCGGATGCGCGTCTCATCTCCCTCCGGTATACCCACCGTCGCTGAGAGAGCACTAAGAGGTGAACGGAGCGGCGCCAGAGTCGAACTGACCTAGCGGTGGGTTACACCGCCGTACCGGTTTTGAAGACCAGCTGGGCCACCGGGCCCGGCCGCTCCGGCGCGAAACCTAGCTTTCCAGGTACCCCGTGTCCCAGCCGCCCTCGTAGGCGGCGCCGGGCTTGCTCCCGATCGAGAGCACGACCGTGTCCGGTTCCTGCGCGACTGCGACGCGCTCGGCGCCGATATCGCTGATGCAGATGCATGTCCCCGCGGGCGCGTCGAGCTCGTCGCCGCCGACGGTGAACGTGGCGTGCCCGCTGAGCACGAGATACAGCTCCTCGTGGCCGTGCTCGCTCTCGTCGTGCCGCTTGATCACCTCGTCGCCGGGGCCGCCGCGCCACGCGTTGATCCCGAAGGCGCTGATGCCGAAATGATGGCGGATCGGCGCCCAGTACGGCCACTGCTCCGCCGCGATGTCGTCGATGTGGGTCGCCTGCCAGCCGGCCACGGGGCGATCTTCGCTCACGGGAAGCGCGCGAGCAAGGCGGCGGGGGAGAGATCCGCGAGCGAGTCGAGCACGAGGTCGGCGTCGTCGAGGCCGAGGCTGCGGGTTACGTCGTTCGGGATGCCGACGCAGAAGATGCCCGCCGCGCGCGCGGCCCGGACGCCGTTCGGTGAGTCCTCGAAGGCGATCGCCTCGGCCGGCGGGACGCCGAGCAGGTCGCAGGCCTCGAGGTAGAGATCCGGTCTCGGCTTCGCGCGGGCGACGTCGTGGTTCGCGGCGACGATCGCGTCCCAGCCGACGTCGCGCTCGAGGCGGGAGAGGTGCATGTCGATCCAGCGGTTGCTCGAGCTGGAGACGATCGCGCGCTTCAGGCCGCGACGCTCCGCCTCGGCGAGATAGTCGGAGATACCGGGCCGGAGCTCCTCCGTCTCGAGCAGCGTGAGCTCATGCGCACGGCGCAGCTCGTTCAGCTCCTCCTGCTCGAGCGGTGCGCCGACGAGCTCCTCCAGGTGCCGCATCGGCTCCCACGGCGCGCCGATCGTGCCGATGAGCGTCGCCCACTGGTCCTCCGGCAGCTCGAAGCCGTGCTTCCGGTACAGCCACGCCCAGCCCTCGCGCGACGCCGACTCGGTGTCGATGATGAGGCCGTCGAAGTCGAAGAGGAAGGCGCGGATCGGCACGGCGATGCAGAGTACGCGCGTGGCGATCCTGGGCGTCGACGTGGGCGGGACGTTCACGGATGCGGTGCTGCTCGACGGCGGCCGCGTGCGCACGGCGAAGGTGCCGACCGCGGAACGCCAGGAGGAATCCGTGCTCGCCGCCGCGCGCGCGGTCGGTGCACAGGACGTCGAGCGCTTCGCGCACGGGACGACGACGGCGACGAACGCGCTCCTCGAACGGCGCGGCGGACGCACGGCGTTCGTCGGCAACGCGGGCTTCGAGCATCTCCTGCACGTGCGCCGGCAGACGCGCGCGCATCTGTACCGGCTGTGTGCGCAGCATCCCGAGCCGCTCGTCCCGCTCGAGCGCTGCCACGGCGTGCGCGGAAGGCTTGGACCTGCAGGTGAGTTGGAGCCGCTCGGAGAGATCCCCGACGTCGGCGACGTGGACGCCGTCGCCGTCTGTCTCCTGTTCTCGTTTCGCGATGCGTCCCACGAGCGCGCCGTCGCGGACGAGCTGCGTCGGAATCACCCCGGCGTGCACGTCGTCGCGTCCCACGAGCTCGCGCCCGAGTTCCGCGAGTACGAGCGCGCGTCGACCGTGGCTGCAGATGCGTATCTCGCTCCCGTCGCGGCGCGCTACCTCTCCGCGCTCGCGGACGCCGCTGGATCAGCAGGTCTTCCGGAACCGCTCGTGATGCTCTCGTCGGGTGGGGTGGCCACGCTCGCCGAGGCGGCGGCGCACCCGGCGACGATCCTCGTCTCCGGCCCGGCCGCCGGCGTGGTCGGCGCCGGCCTCGTCGCGCGTCGCGCCGGCTTCGCCGACGCGATCGCGTTCGACATGGGCGGGACCTCGACCGACGTCTGCCTCCTGCCCGGCGGCCGCGCGGCGCGCGTGGCGGAGCGAGACGTCGGCGGCCTGCCGATTCGCCTGCAGTCGGTGGACCTGCACACGGTCGGTGCCGGAGGAGGGTCGCTCGTGCGCATCGACGCCGGCGGCGCCATCCATGTCGGGCCGGAGAGCGCAGGCGCACGTCCCGGGCCTGCGTGTTACGGCGCAGGCGGCGGGGCGACCGTCACCGACGCGAACCTCCTGCTCGGCCGCCTTCCTGCCGAGCTGCCGGGCGGTCTCGTCCTCGATCGCGACGCTGCCGCGGCCGCGCTCGCGGGCATCGATCCGGCAGCGGTGGTCGAAGTCGTGAACGCCGAGATGTTGCGTGCGCTGCGCGTCGTGTCCGTCGAGCGCGGCCACGACCCGCGTGATTTCGCGCTCGTCGCGTTCGGCGGCGCGGGGCCGCTGCATGCGTGCGCACTCGCCGAGGAGCTCGGGATCGCGACCGTGCTCGTGCCCGAGGCGGCCGGTGTGCTGTCGGCGCTCGGTCTCGTCGCCGGCGACGAGCGTCGCGATCACGTCGTCTCGCACGTGCGGCCGCTCGCCGAGGTGCCGGACCTCCCGCGGCAGGGCGAGGCGGACCTCCGCTACCGCGGCCAGTCGTTCGAGCTGACCGTGCCGTTGCAGCCCGACCTCGCGGACGCGTTCCACCGTGCGCACGCGGACCGATACGGGTACAGCGACGCGTCGCGGGAGATCGAGCTCGTCGCCGTGCGCACCGCCGACGTCGTCGCAGGCCCCGCGATCGACCTGCAAGTGACACGTTGTTACAAGGTGGCTGGGCCGGAGCTGGTGGAGCTCTCGGGCTCCACGTGCTGGGTCCCCGGCGGCTGGAGCGGCGAGACGAACGACGACGGGACGTTGGTGTTGAGCCGGTGAACGTCGAGCTGCAGGTAATCGGGAGCTCGCTCCGGGCGGTCGCGGAGGAGATGGGCGCCGTCCTCATCCGCTCCGCGTTCTCCGCGAACATGAAGGAGCGGCGCGACTGCTCGACGGCGCTCTTCGACGAGCGCGGGCGCATGGTCGTCCAGGCCGAGCACATCCCCGTCCACCTCGGCGCGATGCCCGATGCGGTCGCCGCCGTCATGACGCTGCCCGGCGAGCGCTGGATCCTCAACGACCCGTACACGGGCGGCACGCACCTGCCCGACGTCACGCTCGTGTCGCGTACGGCACTCGGCTATGCGGTCTCGCGCGCGCATCACGCCGACGTCGGCGGGATGGAGCCCGCGAGCCTGCCTGCCTTCTCGCGCGAGCTGTACCAGGAGGGGCTCATCATTCCCCCGACGCCGCTCACCGATGAGGTGATCGACCTCTTCGTCGCGAACGCGCGCAATCCCGCCGAGCGGCGCGGCGACCTGCGCGCGCAGATCGCGGCACACCGGCTCGCGGAGGCGCGCATCGACGAGCTCTGCCGTCGTCGTGGGCGCGAGCGCGTGGCGGCGGCGATGGACGAGCTGTACGCGTACTCGGAGCGCATGGTGCGCGCCGCGATCGCGCGCCTGCCGGACGGGACGCGCTCCGCCGAGGACGTCGTCGAAGCGGTCGACTGCGAGCTGACCATTCGCGCGACTGTCGAGATCGACGGCGAGGAGATCCGCATCGACTTCGCCGGGACGAGCGCCCAGGACGGGTACAACCTCAACTGTCCGCTCGCGGTGACGAAGTCGGCGTGCTACTTCGTCGTCCGCTGCCTGACCGAGCCTGACCTGGCGGCATCCGGCGGCGCATTCGCGCCCGTGACGGTGACCGCGCCGGAAGCATGTCTCGTCAACGCGCGGCGTCCTGCGGCGGTCGTCGCCGGGAACACCGAGACGTCGTCGCGCATCGTCGATGTCGTGTTCGCAGCCTTCGGCGACTACGCGCAGGGACAGGGGACGATGAACAACGTCGCGCTCGGGAACGATCGCTTCACCTACTACGAGACGATCGGCGGCGGCCAGGGCGCGTGCGCGGACGGAGACGGGCCGAGCGGCGTGCACGTCGCCATGTCGAACACGCTCATCACGCCGGTCGAGGCGCTCGAGCTCTCGTATCCGCTGCGCGTGGAGCGCTGGCATCTGCGCGAGGGATCAGGCGGCGCCGGCGCGCACCGCGGTGGCGACGGCGTCGTACGCGAGCTGCGCGTGCTCGAGGATTGCCGCCTCTCGGTGCTCGCGGAGCGACGCGCGCACGGGCCGCGCGGCGCCGTTGGAGGCGCCGACGGCGCCCCGGGCCGCACGCTCGTCAACGGGGAGGAGCAGCCGGCGAAGGTGACGAAGGCGCTGCGGGCAGGCGATCTCGTCCGGATCGAGACGCCGGGCGGGGGCGGATTCGGCCGAGCGAAGCCGCCTGGACGATGAGCGCGGCTGCGACCGCGCTCGCGAACGCGCCCGCCGTCCCGACACGCGGAAGCACGAGTCCGAGCACCGAGTAGAACGCCGTGAAGGAGAAGAGGCCGACGAGGAGCCCGCGGAGCAGGCCGACGGCCGCGGCGCGTCCTTCGAGCCGGTGCGCGAACGCGGCGAGCACCGCCGAGTAGAGCGGATACACCGCGAGCAGTCCCGTGAGGCGTGCGCCGATCGTCGTTGCCGACGCGGTGAGGATGAGGACGACGCCGGTCGCAACGACCGCACGCGCGGGCAGATCCCAGCGCGGCGCGCGCACGGAGGTCTCCGTCCGCGCCGGGAACGGTGGCAACACGAGCAGCGCGAGCACGAGCGCGACCGGAACGAGCCCGAGCAGGAGCGCGAGCGGGGCGGCGTGCACGGCCGCCGCTGCAGCGGCGAAACCGAGTGTCGCCCACACGAGCGGGAAGCGGCCGCCGAGCGCATAGCCGACGCAGAACGCCGCCTCTGCGATCGCGCCCGAGAGCGACCCGACCGCGGTTCGCGTAGCGAAGTGCCGGCCGTGCTCGAGCGTGAGCAGAAAGACGAGCGGCCCCGACGTCAGCGGCAGTCCGATGAGCCAGCCCGAGATCGCTCCGCCCCATCGGCGCCCGGCGAGCGTCGCGCCGATCATGACGGCAGGCGTGAGCGTGAGCTTCAGGGCCAGGACCACTAGGGTTCAAGTATGGAGCGCGCCGTCACCGTCGCCTGCGTGCAGGCGGAGCCGGTCATCCTCGATCGCGAGCGCACGCTCGACAAGCTCGAGGGCCTCGCGGCGGAGGCTGCCGGACAGGGCGCCGAGCTCGTCGTCTTCCCCGAGACGTTCGTTCCGGTGTATCCGTCGTCGCGCTGGGCGAAGGCGTTCGCCGGCTGGGAGAACGCCGGCGCGAAGGAGACGTTCGCGCGCATCGCGCAGAACTCCGTCGCCGTCGGTTCGCCGGCCGAACAGCGGCTCGCCGCATGCGCGCGCGAGCTCGGGATCTGGCTCGTCACCGGCGTGAACGAGGTCGAGACCGAGCGCCCGGGGACGATCTACAACGCGCTCCTCTACCACGCACCCGACGGCTCGCTGGCGCTCCATCACCGCAAGCTCGTCCCGACGAACCACGAGCGGCTCATCTGGGGACAGGGCGACGGGCGCGGCCTCAACGCGGTCGAAACCGGCTTCGGCCGAATCGGAGGGCTCATCTGCTGGGAGAACTACATGCCGCTCGCGCGGTTCGCGCTGTACGAGTCAGGCGTCGAGATCTACATCGCGTCCACCGCCGACGACGGCGACGCCTGGCAGTCGACGCTCGTGCACATCGCGCGCGAGAGCCGGTCGTACGTCGTCTCGCCGTGCGCGTTCCAGCTCGCGTCCTCGTATCCCGACGACTTCCCGCTCCGGGCGGAGCTCGACGGCGCCGGCGTGCTCGGCCGCGGCGGCAGCGCGATCCTCGCGCCCGACGGCTCCTATCTCGCCGGTCCGCTGTACGACGAAGAGGGGATCCTGTACGCCGAGCTCGACCCGGGCCGGCTGCTTGCGGAGCGCCAGCGCTTCGACCCGGTCGGCCACTACCACCGGCCGGACGTGCTCCGGCTCGGCGTCAGTCCTTCGGCGCGCGCGGGCGATGTGACGCCGAGTACACGTCCTTTCGCCTGATCAGCCCGTCCTCGATCGGGAAGACGTCGACGCCGTCCCACTCGACGCCGCGGGCGCTCGCTGTCCACTCGCACACGGCGAAGTCGTCGCCGACGCGCAGGCTGACCGTCGAGAACGTGAGGTCGGGGTTGTTGCAGAAGATCGCCGCGATGTGCTCGCGCACGACGTCGGCGCCTTCGGCGCGCTCGTCGGCGGTGTGGTTGTGGAACACGACGTCGGGATGGTGCATCGACGAGATCGCGTCGAGGTCATGCGCGTTCCAGGCGTTGTTGTAGAGCTCGATCAGTTCTTGGACGTTCATCGGCGTCGCCGCAGAACCCTCTCATCCCCGACGCGCCGTGTCACGCCGTCGGTGTCGAACCGTTCCAGAAGCATCTGCGCGGTCTTGCGTCCGACTCCGAGCGCGTCGCGGAACTGCGCGAGCGTGATCCCGTCCACGAGAACGTCGCGCGCCTGCTCGTACGCTGCGGGCGAGATCGCGAAGCCGACGCCGACGCGGACGAGGCGGCCCTCGTCCTCGAGGAAGCGCGCGAGCACCGGGTCGTCGACCTTCACGGGCTCGAGGCCGAGCTGCGCCTCGAGCGCGGCGGCCGCGGCCGTCCGCTCGCCGAGCTCCGCGGCTGCTCCGGGCCGGTAGAGCTTCGCTCCGCGCCGCTCGAGACCGAGGTGAGGCTCGACGGCCTTCACCCACGGCTCGGCCGGAATCGCGACGCCGGGATCGAGTGGATCGGCTGCGCCGATCGCGTGCTCGAGGTGCGTGCGCAGCTCATCGAGCCACTCCTGCGACCAGACCCACTCGCCGTCCACACGCACAGGCGCGTACACGAGCGAGTCCCCGCGCTCGACCGCTTCCATCCGCTCGACGCTCGTGTGCCGTGGCGGATGCGGATCGAGGACGACTCCGCCGCCGACGGTCGTTCTCGCACGCAGGACGACGCGGTCCCCGCGCGCGGCGACGATGGGAGCTGCGAGCCGCAGCTGCGCGAAGCGGTCGCCCACGGGCGCGACGCGCGCGAGCACGTCGGCCGTCCCGTGATGCACGTGGACTCGCGCAGGAATCTCGGCGAGGGGCTCGAGGGCGATGTCGAGCCGGTAGGTCGGCCGGTACGCGCCGGTTGCGACCAGCGCGTCGCCGCGCCGCACGTCGCTGCGCTCGACCCCGGGAAGGGCGACCGCGACGCGCTGGCCCGCGTCGGCGCGATCGACCGGACGGTCGTGCACCTGGACGCTCCGCACGCGGACGTTCCGCCCGCTCGGCTCGATGCGCAGCTCGTCGCCTTCGCCGATCGATCCCGACCACAGCGTTCCCGTCACGACGGTGCCGATGCCGCGCAGCGTGAACGAGCGGTCGACGTACAACCGCGTCGGCGCGTCCTCGCGGCCGCGCTCGGTCGCGATTGCGGCCAGAGCAGCGCGGAGCTCGTCGAGGCCCGCGCCGGTTCGCCCACTCACGGCGACGACCGTCGCGCCCGGGACGAGCTCCTCCGCCTCCGCGCGTGCGAGCTCGACGGTCTCCGCGTCGGCGACGTCGGACTTCGTCAGCGCGACGACGCCGCGGTCGACGCCGAGCAGACGGAGCACGGCGAGGTGCTCGTGCGTCTGCGGCCGCGCGCCCTCGTTCGCGTCGATGACGAGCAGGAAGAGGTCGACGCCGGTCGCGCCGGCGACCATTGTCCGCACGAATCGCTCGTGGCCGGGAACGTCGACGACGGAGAGCTGCGTGCCGTCCGGCAGCTCGAGCGGCGCGTAGCCGAGGTCGATGGAGATGCCCCGCGCCTGCTCCTCGGGGAGCCGGTCGGTGTTCTTGCCCGTGAGCGCCTCGACGAGGGTCGTCTTGCCGTGGTCGATGTGGCCCGCGGTGGCCACCGTCAGTGGCACGGTGTCCCTCGGCTGTCATCGCCCGTCACGTAACTAAGGGCCGTAGACCTGGCATAGGTGCACTGCGGCTGCGACCTCGTCCAGCTCGCCGTCGGCGAGCGTGCGGCAGTCGAGCAGCAGCTTCCCGTCGCGGACGATGCCGACCACCGGGGGCTCGCCGACGCGCAGAGGCGCCGCCAGCGACTCGTCGAGCGCGCACGCGAAACTCGGCAGCTCCGCGAGCGGAAGCGCGCCGCCGCCGACGCGTGCGGTCGTCTCTTCGACGGTGCCGCCGGTCAGCTCGGCGAGCCGCTCGGCGCGCGCGCGGACGATGCTTGCGTCCTCTCCGAGCATGCGCAGGACCGGGATGCGCGCCGGAGCTTCGAGGTGCAGCTGCAGCGTGCCTTCGAGCGCCGCGAGGTTCAGCTTGTCCACGCGCACCGCCCGTTGCAGCGGGTGGCGCCGCAGCCGCTCGACGAGATCGGCCCGGCCCGCGACGATGCCGGCCTGCGGGCCGCCGAGCAGCTTGTCGCCGGAGAAGCAGACGAGATCGGCGCCGGCGGCCAGCGACTCGCGGACGGACGGCTCCCCGGGAACGGCGCCGAGCGCGCCGGAGCCGAGGTCGTCCACGAGCGGAAGGTCGTGCCGGTGCGCGACCGCGGCCACTTCCGCGAGCTTCGGCAGCTCGGTGAAGCCGACGACACGGAAGTTCGACTGGTGCACGCGCAGGACGAGCGCGGTCTCCGGGCCGATCGCACGCTCGTAGTCGGCGGCGCGCGTTCGGTTCGTCGTCCCGACCTCGACGAGACGGGCACCGGAGCGCGCGAGCACCTCGGGGATGCGGAAGCCGTCGCCGATCTCGAGCAGCTCGCCGCGCGAAACGACAACCTCTCGGCCTTCCGCGAGCGCAGCAAGCGCGAGCAGCACGGCGGCGGCGTTGTTGTTGACGACGAGCGCCGACTCCACGCCGGTGAGGCGGCGCAGCAGTGGGGCAAGATGGTCCTGGCGCGATCCGCGCTCACCTTCTTCGAGGTCGAGCTCGAGGTTGGAGTAGCCGCGCCCCGCGTCCTGCACGCGCGCGAGCGCCTCGGGTGCGAGCGGGGCGCGGCCGAGGTTCGTGTGGACGATGACGCCGGTCGCGTTCAGGACCCGGCGCAGGCTCGGCCTGCGGGCGGCCTCGAGCTCGCGCGTCAACCTCGTGGCGAGGTCACCCGGATCGATGCCTGCCTGTATTTCTTCACGCGCGCGCGAGAGAACCAGGCGTGCGGCATCGACGGCGAGCGGGTCGCCGATATCCCGTACGAGCTCGTCCACCGACGGCAGATCGCGCAAGTCCATGCGTCAAACGTTACTGACGCTGCGCTGCTCGTACCGCTCGAGCACCAGGCGCACGGCGTCGGCGGGATCGTCCGTCAAGGTCAGCAGCTCCAGGTCGCTGGGTGAGACGGTTCCCTCCGGCAGGGCGCGGTCGCGAATCCACATGAGCAGCGGCGACCAGTACTCCGACCCGAACAGGATGACCGGGAAGTCGAGCACCTTGCCGGTCTGGATGAGCGTGAGCGACTCGAACAGCTCGTCGGCGGTCCCGAACCCACCCGGGAAGACGACGAAGCCCTCGGCCGCCTTCACGAACATCGTCTTGCGCGCATAGAAGTGGCGGAACGTCAGGCCGACGTCGATGTAGGGATTCGATCCTTGCTCGTGCGGCAGCTCGATGTTGAAGCCGACCGACAGGCCGCCGCCCTCGCGGCAGCCGCGGTTCGCCGCCTCCATCACGCCTGGGCCGCCGCCGGTCACGACCGCCCACCCGGCTTTGCCGAAGAGCGTCGCGGTCGCCCGCGCCTCGTCGTACGCGAACGACCCTTCGCCGACGCGTGCAGACCCGAAGATCGAGACGGCCGGGCGGTCGATGGTGTCGACGACGCCGAAGCCGGCGAGGAACTCCGCACCGATCCTCTCCGCGTGCTCGAACTCTTCGTCGGGCGACCAGTGCGCCTGGAGCATCCGGCGGTCGTCGGTGCTCACAGGAACGCTCCGTTCGGTCGCGTCGCAAGGAGGCACAACACGGTCGCCGCCGCGAGCCCGGCGTAGAGCGCAAAGAGCTGCACGGCACGGACGCGATCCGGAGCGAATGCCTGCATCGGCACGCCGCCGTCGAAACGGATGACAGGCATGCGCCACGCCTCGCGGATCGACCCGGCGATGTGGCCGCCGTCGAGGAAGCCGACCGGGAGCAAGTTGAAGGCGTTGAGCAGGAAGCCGATGTTCGCGAGCACCTGGAGTTGCGCCGAGCCCTGGACCGAGCTCGCGACCCACACGGCCGCCGCACCGATCGAGCCCACGAACGGTCCGGCGAGCGAGATGAGCCCGCTGCGCAGCGGCGTGAGACCGGCGCGCTGGATGGTCACGTACGCACCGAAGAACGGAATGAACATCGGCCACGAGACGTGCAGGCCCTGACGTCGCGCCTCGAGCACGTGGCCGAGCTCGTGCACGAGGATCAGCACGGCGAGGCCGACGCCGAACGTCCAGCTGTGGAACCAGAACGAGTACGCGGCCGCCGAGATGAAGAAGCCGAAGAACTTCGCAAAGACGAAGCCCCATTTCAGCGCGGTGCCGCCGATGACGACCGCCCCGCCCGCGAGTCGTTCCAGGCTCCGTTTCACGATCCCCTCCCGATCCATTCCTCGCCGTCGGCGTAGAACTCCTTCTTCCACAGCGGGATGGTCTCCTTCAACGTGTCGATCGCCTCGCGGCACGCCTCCAGTGCGGCGGCGCGGTGCGGGGCGGAGACGGCGATGATGACGCTCGCCTCGCCGATGTCCACGGCGCCGACGCGGTGGTGGATCGCGACCTCGCACAGCCCATGCTTCTCCTTCAGCTCGTCCGCGAGCCCCCGGAGCATCGGTTCCGCCATCTCCTCGAAGGCCTCGTACTCGAGCCGCACGACGTCCCGGCCGCGCGAGTGGCGCCGCACGGTCCCGACGAAGGTCGCCACCGCGCCTGCGTCCTCGCTCGCCGCCTCGGCCACCACCCGGCCGAGATCGAGCGGCTCGGAGCTGAGCACGAACGCGCCGCCGGAGACGGGCGGGATCACCGCCACCTCGTCGCCGTCGGCGAGCGCGGCGTCGCGCGCGACGTACGTGCGGTTCACCGCGTACAGGAGGCCGCCGGGCTCGTCGCCCAGGCCGAGGCGCGACCAGACGTCGGCGACCCGCTCGACGCCGTCGAGCTCGAGGCGCCCGGTGCCGGCACGCTCACGCAGGCCGGCGAAGAGTCTGACGGTAACGCGCACGTCCTCGATCATGCACTACGGCGTCGCTTGCGATGCCGACTCAGAGCGCGCGGGTCTCCCGCGCGCTCGTCTGCGCGCCGGACTCACTCGCGGGCTGCCGAGCCACCACACCACGACGTACCCTGAGTCGCGATGGGGATGTTCTTCCACTCGTCCGAGGCACCGCCCGATCGGCCCATGGACCCGGCCGTCCGTCGCGCGAACTTGCGCCGCATCGGACCGCTCTTCAAGCCGTACTGGCGGCGCCTGTCCGGCCTGCTCGGACTGATCGTCGTCAGCGCCGCGCTCGGGGTCGTCCCGGCGTTCCTCCTGCGCCGCGTCCTGAACGCGATCTACCACCACGACAACGCGGCGATCTCATGGAACGCCGGCGGCATGATCGCGATCGCGATCGTCACGGGCGTTCTCGGTGTCATCCAGACGCTGGTCTCGAACCAGGTGGGCCAGCGCGTCATGCACGACCTGCGCGCGGCCGTTTTCCGCCACCTCCAGCGACTGTCGCTCGCGTTCTTCACGCGGACGAGAACAGGCGAGGTTCAGTCGCGGATCAACAACGACATCGGCGGCGTCCAGAACGTCGTGACGAACACCGCGACGAGCATCACGCAGAGCGTGACGACCGTCATCGCGACGATGGTCGGCATGCTGCTGCTGAGCTGGCAGCTCTCGCTGTTTGCGTTCGCTCTCATTCCGATCTTCGCCATTCTCACGCGGCGTGTCGGGAACGAGCGGCGGAGGATCGCGAAGTCGACGCAGGAGTCGCTCGCCGACATCTCCAGCCTCGTGCAGGAGTCGCTCTCGGTCAGCGGGATCCTCCTCGGGAAGACGATGGGCCGCTCGCGCGAGCTTGCCGACCGCTTCGAGTCGGAGTCGCTGAACCTCGCCGACCTCGAGGTGCGCCAGCGGATGGCGGGACGCTGGGTGATGGCGTCGATCCAGACGAGCTTCTCGATCATGCCCGCGGCGGTGTACTGGCTCGGAGGCCTCACGAGCGTCGTCGGGATCACGACGATCATCGCGTTCACGACGCTGCAGACGCGGCTGTTCTTCCCGGTCGGGGCGCTCCTCGGCGTCAGTCTCGACATCCAGACGTCGCTCGCGCTCTTCGACCGTATCTTCGAGTACCTCGACCAACCGGTCGACATCGACGAAAAGCCGGACGCTGTGGTCGAGGGCATCGCCGGTGACGTCGTGTACGACGACGTGTCCTTCAGCTATGGCGGGAGCGACTGGGCGCTCGACAACGTGTCGTTCGTCGTGCCTGCGGGGACGACGACGGCAATCGTCGGCGAGACCGGCTCTGGCAAGACGACGCTCGGCTATCTCGCGGCGCGCCTGTACGACGTCACGTCGGGCCGCCTGACGATCGGCGGCGTCGACATCCGCGATCTCAGCTTCCAGGCGCTCTCGGATCTCGTCGGCGTCGTCTCGCAGGAGACGTATCTCTTCCACGCGAGCGTGCGCGAGAACCTCCGCTTCGCGAAGCCGGATGCGACCGACGAGGAGGTCGAGGCGGCCGCGGAGGCGGCGCGCATCCACCACGTCATCGCTGCGCTTCCGGACGGCTACGACACGATGGTGGGCGAGCGCGGCTACCGCTTCTCCGGCGGCGAGAAGCAGCGCATCGCGATTGCGCGCACCGTGCTGCGCAACCCGCCGATCCTCGTCCTCGACGAGGCGACGAGCTCGCTCGACACGGAGACGGAACGGCTCGTGCAGGAAGCGCTCGACAAACTGTCGGAGGGACGGACGACGATCGCGATCGCGCACCGCCTGTCGACGATTCGCGACGCCGACCAGATCGTCGTCCTCGACAAGGGCCGCGTCGTCGAGATCGGGCGGCATGACGACCTCGTGCGAGCGGGCGGGCGCTACGCGACGCTCGTGAATCGCGACGCGGAGCTCGAGCTCAGCGCCTGACGGTGTACGGCCACGTGGTATGACGGACTCGCCGTCCGGCGAGCACGTGACCGAGCCGAACGACCGTGCCGAGTCGGGGACGAGCGTGCGCGCCTTTCAGTCGGGCCCGGGATTCCCGGCCACGCGACCACGGCCTACGATTACCACGTGGCGGCGACCGACGACCGTGAGACCGAGTCCGGCATTCCCGTGAAGCCTCTGTACACGGCAGCCGACGCGCCCGCCTCGCTCGAGCCGCCTGGGACGTATCCGTTCACACGCGGGCCGTATCCGGACATGTACCGCGGCCGGCCGTGGACGATGCGGCAGTACGCGGGCTTCGCGTCGGCGGAGGAGTCGAACGCGCGCTACCGGTACCTGCTCGCGCACGGCCAGACGGGACTCTCGATCGCGTTCGATCTGCCGACGCAGCTCGGGTACGACTCCGACGACGCGCGGGCGCTGGGCGAGGTCGGCCGGACCGGCGTCGCGATCGACTCCATGGCCGACATGGAGATCCTGCTCGGCGGCATCCCGCTCGGCGAGGTGTCGACGTCGATGACGATCAACGCGCCGGCCTCGCTCCTGCTGCTCCTGTACGAGCTTGTCGCCGAGGATCAGGGCGTCGCTGCCGACTCGCTGCGCGGGACGGTGCAGAACGACATCCTCAAGGAGTACGTCGCGCGCGGGAACTACATCTTCCCGCCGAAGCCGTCGATGCGGTTGACGACGGATCTGTTCTCGTACTGCGCCGAACGGATCCCGCGCTGGAACACCATCTCGATCTCCGGATACCACATCCGCGAGGCGGGAGCGACGGCGGTACAGGAGCTTGCGTTCACGCTCGCCAACGGCATCGCTTATTGCCGCGCCGCGGTCGACGCCGGGCTCTCACCGGACGAGTTCGGCGAGCGGCTGTCGTTCTTCTTCAACGCGCACAACGATTTCTTCCAGGAGGTGGCGAAGTTCCGCGCCGCGCGCCGCCTCTGGGCGCGGATCATGAAGGAGCGCTTCGGCGCGACGAATCCGAAGGCGCAGGCGCTGCGCTTCCACGCGCAGACCGGCGGATCGACGCTGACCGCGCAGCAGCCCGAGAACAACATCGTGCGCGTCGCCATCCAGGCGCTGTCAGCCGTGGCCGGCGGCGCGCAATCGCTGCACACGAACGCGTTCGACGAAGCGCTCGCGCTGCCGACCGAGCACTCGGCGCGGATCGCCCTGCGCACGCAGCAGATCCTCGCCTCCGAGGGCGGCACGCTCGACACGGCCGATCCGCTCGGCGGCTCGTACTACATCGAGGCGCTCACCTCCGAGCTGGAGGCGCGCGCCTGGGAGCTGATCGAGCGCGTCGATGAGCTCGGCGGCGCGGTGGACGCGATCGAGCAGGGCTTCGTGCAGTCGGAGATCGAGCAGGCGGCGTTCGACTGGCAGCAGCAGGTCGAGCGCGGCGAGCGCGTCATCGTCGGTGTCAACCGCTACCAGGAGGACGAGCCTAAGCACGTCGAGCTGCACCGCCTCGATCCGGAGTCGGAGCGGCGCCAGATCGCCCGCACGGCCCGCGTCCGCGCGGAGCGCAACGCCGACGAGGCCGCACGCACGCTCGAGGGCGTGCGCGACGCGGCGGGCGGCGAGGCGAACCTGCTCCCGATCATGCGCGAGGCGCTGCGTGCGCGGTGCACGATCGGCGAGATCTGCGAGGCGCTGCGCGCCGAGTGGGGGATGTACGACGCGCTACGCGCTCGCCCCTGATCCGTGCGCATCCTCCTCGTCTCGCAGATGTATCCCGGTCCGGACGCGCCCGACCTCGGGCCGTTCGTCGCGCAGCTCGAGCGTGAGCTCGTCGCGCGCGGGAACGAAGTCGACCGCGCGGTGCTGGACACGCGCACGGGCGGCAAGCTCCGCTACCTGACGCTTGCGCGGCGAGCGCTGCGTGCGCGTCGCCCGGACGTCGTGTACGCGCACTTCCTCGTCCCGAGCGGGCTGATCGCGGCGGTCGCCGGCCGTGCCCCGCTCGTCGTCACCGCGCACGGCCGCGACGTGCGCAACGTCGACGCCATCCCTGGCATAGCCGCCGCGACGCGCTTCGTCGTGCGCCGCGCGTCCACGGTCGTGTGTGTGTCGGAGTATCTGCGCCGCGAGCTGGAGGCCAAGATTCCCGAGGCGCACGGCAAGACCGAGGTCGTCTCGAGCGGCGTCGACCTCGACCGATTTGCAGTCGAGCCGGAGCCGGACGGCCCGCCGCGCTTCCTCTGCGCCGGCGCGCTGACAGCGCGGAAGAACGTCGTGCGCCTCGCCGACGCCTTCGCACTCTTGGGCGAGGGGACGCTGACGTTCGCCGGCGACGGGCCGTTGCGCGCGCAGCTCGAAGGTCACGAGCGCGTGCAGCTCCTCGGCCGCGTTTCGCACGACGAGATCCCGCGTCTGCTCGCGGACAGTCACGTGCTGTGCCAGCCGAGCCTGCTCGAGCCGCTCGGCCAGGCGCTGCTCGAGGCGCTGGCGTGCGGACGCTCGGTCGTCGGCACGCGGATCGGCGGGCCCCCGGAGTTCGTGCCGCCTGAGGCGGGCATCCTCGTCGACCCGCTCGACGTCGACGCGATCGCAGCCGCGATGCGCCGGGCGGCGGGCTTTCCCCGCCCGAACCCGGCCGCGCGCGAGGCCGCGGCCGCGCACGATGTGCGCCGTCAGGCGGAGCGGGTGGAGGAGATTCTCAGTCGGGCGGCGGCAGGTCGGCGAGCCTGATCTCGACGAGCGGGCGGATCGTCTCCTCGAGGCCTGCCTCGCGGGCGAGCGCGAGCGCCTGCTCCCAGCTCTCGCGTGCCTTCTCCGGGTCGACTCCCTGCTTGAGCCGGTTGTCGCCGGTCAGGATCAGCTTCTGGATGCGGGCGTGCGCGTCCTCGCTCTTCACAAAGGGACCGTAACAATCCAGAGTGTGGGCCATGGGGGTCCGCGTGCTCATCGCCGACGATCATCGGCTGTTCGCCGAGGCGCTCGAGGCGATCCTGTCCGGTGATGACCGCATCGAGCTCGTCGGCCTCGCCGGAGACGGCGAGGAGGCGGTGCGGCTCGCCGGGGAGCGGCGCCCCGACGTGGTCCTCATGGACATCAGCATGCCGCTCATGGATGGGATCGAGGCGGCAAAGGCGATCAAGGCGGCCGACGGCGACGTGAGCATCCTCATGCTCACCGGCTCGAACACGCGCACCGACGTCGACCGCGCGCGGCAGGCAGGCGCGGCCGGCTACGTGACCAAGGATCGGATCGCGGCAGAGCTCGTCGAAGCCATCATCGAGGTGGCAGGGCGCTAGCTACCCTGTCCCGGTGAGCAGTTTCCTCGCCGTCACCCAGGTGCTGCTCGTGTTCGTGCTCGTCTCGCTCGTGCTCATGCACAGCGGGCGCGATGCCGGAATGGGCGGGCTCGGCTTCACGCCGGCCTCGCAGGGCGGCACGCACATCGTCGAGCGGAACCTCACCCGCCTGACGATCGTGGTGGCGGTGCTGTTCTTCGTGAACAGCGTCGCGCTCTTCCACTACCTCAAGTAGGCCGGGCTACACTACGCCCGCCCTTGCGCTGGTGGCGGAATTGGTAGACGCGCTAGGTTGAGGGCCTAGTGGCCGAATAGGCCGTGGAGGTTCAAGTCCTCTCCAGCGCATACCTCAGGGGCCGTCCTTCGGGACGGCCCTTTTGAGTTGCGGGAATCTCCCCATGACGCGCCGGCCGAGGGCTTCTAGGCTCGGAGAGATGGCGTACGCGATCGTCGGACAACCGGCCGAGGGGTCGCTCAGCGGCTTCGCCGCCGCGCTTCGACTCGCCCTCGAGCGGCACGGCTTCGAGCCGGCCCTTCCCGAGGAGGCGGCGCTCGTCCTGAACATCGTCGACCGCGGGCGCCCGCGCCCGTTCCGCCGTCGCTCGCGGGGAACGTTCGTCGCCGCCCTGCATGCGCTCGAGGAATCTCCTCCCGACCCCTTGCGGGAGGGGTACCCCGTGCTCGTCCGTGCGCTCGCGAACGTCTCGCTCGCATATGTGCCCGGCACGGGAGTCTGGTTCACGACCCTCGAGCGAGGCAGCTACCTCGTCCCCTGCGACGACGGCCTGCACACGCTCGCCCGCAGGGTGGTGGATCGCCTGGAGCCCCTCGCGCGCTCGCGCCTCGTCATCGACAACGAGTTCCGCCCCGATCTCGAGCCGGAGCTCTGGGGGGGCGATGCGATCACGGAGTCGATCGCCGACGCGGGCCGGCGGCTCGACACGCTCGGCCTTTTGCCTGCGCCGTTCCCGGTCGAGGACCTCGTGGACGCGAACGACCTGCGCCACATCAAGCGGCTGTACGGGATCGGCGGCCTCTCGTACGGCAACCTGTCCGCGCGCAAGGACGAGACGCGCTTCTGGATGAGCGCGAGCGGGGTCGACAAGGCGAAGCTCGAGATTCCCGGCCGCGACATCCTGCTCGTCTCCGGCTACGACGCGGAGGCCGCCCGGATCGTGCTCAGCGTGCCGCCCGGAATCGAGCCGCGCCGCGTCTCCGTGGATGCGATCGAGCACTGGCGCATCTACCGGGAGCACCCCGACGTCGGCGCGATCCTGCACGTGCATGCGTGGCTGGAGGGCGTCCCGGCCACCGAGGTGAACTACCCGTGCGGGACCGAGGAGCTGGCCGCGAACGTCGCCGAGCTGCTCGCCGCCGAGCCCGATCCCGGCCATGCGGTCATCGGCCTGCGCAACCACGGCATCACCGCCACCGGCGCGACCCTCGAGGAGATCCTCGACCGCGTGGCTCCGCGCCTCCTGGCGCAAGTGCCGATGTCTTGACGCCGTCCGGAGGAGTCTCTACCCTCCTGTCGAACACACGTTCGACCCGACCCCTCGCCAGGAGGCCTTGAAGTGGAGCTCACCGGACGCCAGCAGGAGATCTGGACCTTTCTCGTCGACTACGTCGACCGGCACGGCTACCCGCCGACCGTGCGCGAGATCGGCGAGGCCGTCGGGCTCGCCTCGCCGTCCACCGTGCACGCCCACCTGGCGAACCTCGAGCGGGCGGGGCTCCTCCGCCGCGACCCGACGAAGCCGCGCGCGCTCGAGCTCATGGGCCGCGAGATCCAGGCGACGGCGACGCTGCCGAAGCTCCCGCTTCTGGGCCAGATCGCGGCCGGCTCGCCGCTGCTCGCCGACGAGAACGTCGAGGGCGCGATCGCCGTGCCCGAGACGCTGCGCGGAGACTTCCTCCTGCGCGTGAAAGGCGAGTCGATGATCGAGGCCGGCATCCTCGACGGCGACATCGTCGTCGTGCAGCGGGCGCAGGACGCGCGGAACGGCGAGATCGTCGTGGCGCTCGCCGGCGACGACGAGTCGGCCGACGAGGCGACCGTGAAGACGTTCTACCGCGAGCGTGGCCGGATCCGACTCCAGCCGGAGAACAGCACCCTCGAGCCGATCTACGCCGATTACGTGCAGATCCTGGGCAAGGTCGTGGGAGTGTTCCGCGAGCTATGACCGTCGCCCCGCTGCACCGGACGCTCGAGCAGGAGCTCTTCGCGCTGCTGCGCGGAGCCTCGCTCGAGTGCCCCGTGTGCGGCGAGTTCGTCCTCCACGAGGGGGCGTCCATCCGCTGCCCGGAATGCGAGACGGTCCTCCACGGACGCCTCGATTCCGCGGCAGTCCAGGTAGAATTCGGGTCGCAGGCCGGGTGACCGCGGGCCTTTCGGGGCTCGAGGAAAGTCCGGACACCGCAGGGCAGGACGCTCCCGAGAGGGAGGCGGCGAAAGCCGACGGACAGTGGCACAGAAAGCAGACCGCCGACAGCGCATCTCCGGAGACGCTGACGGTAAGGGTGAAACGGTGGGGTAAGAGCCCACCAGCGGCCGTGGCGACACGACCGGCTCGCCAAACCCCGTCCGGTGCAAGGTGAACAGGCTCCGCCGAGGCGGCCCGCCGAGGAGCCGGGTAACCGCATAGATGGATGGTCACCCTCGACAAAATCCGGCTTATATGGCCTGCTACGGGAAAAGCCCTGGAAACGGGGCTTTTCCTATTGGGGCCAGTTCGCCGGAGGACTCGACACGTTTCGCCCTGACGGGTAGCACGCGGCGGTCTCGTTTGAACCGCTCGGCCCGGGCGCCCGGCCTGCGCCTCTCGGCTGTACCGGCAACGCTTCGAACCGCGTCGACACCGTACCAGCCGTCGCCGATGTCTTGCTCCGGCCCAGCCGTCCTACGGCAAAACCGTACTGATCGCGGTACGCTTCTGCCAGATAATAGCCCGATTTGGTGGATGAGTGCCAGAGGCGTACCAAAAACGGTACGGTTTTGGCTATAATGCCACTATGGCAGTGAAAGAGACATATCGCCGCAAGCTCTACGGGCGGGCACTCGACCAGTACGGCTATGTCACCACGCAGGACGCGGAGGATCTCGGCGTCCCCCCGGTGGAGCTGCGCAAGCTGCACCAACGCGGTGGCCTCGAGCACGTCGGACAGGGCCTCTACCGCTTCGAGGACATCCCGCCCACCCCCAAGGACGAGTTCATGGAGGCGGTGCTCCGCGTCGGCGAGGACGCCGTCCTCGCCGGAGACGCCGTGCTCGCCCTGCACGACCTCGGGCTTGCAAACCCGCGGCGCATCCGCGTCGCGACGCCGCGCCGCGTCCGGCGCCGCCTACCCCCGTTCATCAAGGTCGAGCAGCGCGCAGTGCCGCGGGCGGAAAGGACCGCCTACGAGGGGATCCCGGCGATGACCGTCGCGGAGGCCATCCGCGACTGCCGCGGGCTGCTGATGCCGGAACGCCTCATCGACGCGGTGACCGAGGCAACACACGCCGGGCTGATCCGCAAGGCCGAGGCGAACCGCCTCGTCGAGGAACTCGAAGAAGCGTGAGCGCACCACAACGCGAAGCGCCCACGAACCTCGCCTCGCTGCAGGCGCGGATCCGCAACGTCGCTCGAGAGCGGGAACAGCAGGAGCGTCGGATCCAGCGAGCAATCGCGAGCACCGTCGTCGGCCAGATGCTCCCCGACGGCGTCGTGAAGGGCGGTACGGCGATGAAGATCCGCGTCGGCGAAGCTGGCAGCCGCTACACGCCCGACTTCGACGCTTCTCGCTCCCCGAACGTGACCGTCGACGACTACGTCGAGCAGCTGCGCGATCTCCTCGAGCGCGGCTGGAGTGGCTTCACCGGCGCCGTCCGCGTACTCGAGCCGCGGCAAGTCCAGGACGTCCCTCCCGACTACGTCATGCAGCCGTTCGAGATCCGGCTCGCCTACCAGGACCGGCACTGGCTAACAGTGGAGTTCGAGCTCGGCCACGACGAAGTCGGAAGCACCGAGGGCAGCGATCTCCGGATCGCCGACGACATCCTCCAGATCTTCGCCACGATCGGCCTCGAGGAGCCGGCGCCGATTCCCCTCATGATGGTCGAGCACCAAGTCGCCCAAAAGCTGCACGCGTGCACGTTCGTGAACCCGAAGACGAGCCGCAACGACCGAGCGCACGACCTCGTCGACCTGCAGATCCTGGAGCAGGAAGAAACAATCGACTACGCGGAGCTTCGCGAGATCGGCTCCCGACTTTTCGCAGCTCGACGTACACATGACTGGCCGCCCACCGTCGTCGAGTACGAGGACTGGGACACGATCTACGCGGAAGCCGCGGAAGGGCTCGATGTACTCCCGTCGGTCACTGAGGCGGTCGCCTGGGCGAACGATCTGATCGCGCGTGCCGGATAGTCGTCTTGGCCGCAAGACGGACGCCGCTCGCGATGTTCTACATCCCGAGTCGGGATGCCTTTCATCTCGGGCGTTCATGAAGCTGGCGCCCACGAGAAGTTGAAGGGTTTGCATGGCCCCTGCCTTTGCGACATATGTGACCTACTCCGACACGTTCGGGAAACCGATCACGGAAGCCGACCTCGTCACGCGAGTTGAGGCTCTTTCGCTCAACGACTGCCTGCAGTCGGTTGGGAAGCTCAGCCATCTCCTTGCGTCCCAGGATCCGGAGGCGCTGAGTGAGATCAGGCAGTTCGTTCTCGCCGGGCTCCGCGCTTCAGGGGCGGTGTTCCTCGTCGACGGGATGATCCGATACGGCGGCCGGCGCCTCATGTTCGACAAGCAGTTGATGGCGCTCGCCCGGCTCGCCCTGCTTCACGCTGACGATCGCCCGCCAGATTCCTTCAACGACCAGAA
>DATKQT010000036.1:0-83016 GCA_035532535.1 Gaiellaceae bacterium | reverse complement strand
CGAAGCCGCTACAGCGTAACGCCTCGCGTGGCGGGAGCCCCGTTGTTCCAGCGGTACCCTCTGCGGCACGCGCCCGTAGCTCAGTGGACAGAGCGGCGGACTTCTAATCCGCGGGTCGGAGGTTCGAATCCTCCCGGGCGCGTCGAGGATCCGCTGCTAACCCGCGTGTTGCCGCAGACGCCCACGATCGTGCGGCCGCACTTGTGCCAACGTTGTCCGATCGAGTGCTCGAGGGGAGATCGGCGCGCGACTCAGAGCAGCACCAGCGGCCGCTTCGCCGCAACCCCCTCGATGGCACTCACAATCACGTGAGGATGCGCTCCTTTTTCGATGAACAGAGCGGCTCCGAGCTCGAGGACCGCCGCTTCGGTCGTCGAGGCGGCGAACCCGGAGAGAACGATCACCTTTGCTTCGGGCGCGACCTGACGAATCTCGGGGAGCGCGTCAAACCCTGTGCGCCCCGGCATCGAGAGGTCGAGCAGGATCACGTCGGGCTGAAGCCGCTTCGCTTCTGCGACGGCTTGGTTGCCGTCGCTCGCTTCCCCGGTGACTCGGAGGCCGGTTCGTTGCTCGACAACTGCCCGGAGCAGCATGCGCATCGCGTCGACGTCGTCGCAGATCAAGACGCGGATCTCTCTCCCGTTCGCCGATGAGGCCGACTTGTTCATCAGGCAGGCTGGCGGGCTGCGTCGCGGATCAGTTGTTCGTGCGAGATCCCGCTTGCAGCGAGTTCCTGGACGGCCCGGGCGACGAGCGCTTTGGCTTGCAGCAGCGTTGCCTCTAGCGCCTCGCGCGAGTGCTCCGTGAAGTCGAGCTGGAGCGCGAGCTGTGCGACGGCGAGTCCCTGCACTACACCGTCGTGGAGAGCGAGCGCGTCTCGTTGCCGGATTCGGATCGTTTCCAGCTCTTGTCGGTTCTGCTTGTTTCCGCGCTCGAAGGCTCCTTGAAGAGTCTGATAGTCGGTGAAACGACGCAACGTGATCGTGATTGCGCTTTGCAGGTCGTCTGGATTTTCTTCCAGGATGTAGGCGTATGCGCCGCGCGCCGCGACCGCGTCCACCCATTCGGGCTCGTGGGTGTGCGTGACCGCGATCACCGGACAGAATGCTTCGCGCACGATCCCGGAAATCAGGTCGAGGGCGTGCTCGCGACTGACTCCGAGCCCGACGATCGCGACGTCGGGCCGCTCCCTCGCTGTCGCCGGACCGACGTCCTGTACCGAGGTTTCGCTGGCGACGACCTCGTGACCCATGGCAGCGACAACGCTGGCGAGGATCGCCAAACGGTCCTGCCGCTCGTTCGCGATCAACACGCGAAGATGTTGCACGGGACCACCAGGCAGGCCGAACGGCCGTTCTCTCAGCAGCTCAGGCATGCCTTCCTCCACGTAGCCGGCCATTGGCGCCGACCCACGTTAGGCCGGCTTCAACAAGCTCCAGCCCGTTCGATTGTGGGAGGAATTTCGCCGGGCCACGTGGCTTGGGTCCCGGCCAGCGAAGTGCATGGCGCCAATCGCTCAGGCACCGCACCGTCAACGGTAGCACCATCCCGCTCGAACCGTTGCCCGCTCCAGGCCGGCGAAGGAGCCGGTCTCCTCCCTTTGGAGGAGCGCGTTTGCAGCGAATCTTCGCCTATCGCTGTGTGGGGTTTGGCCCGATAACTCGTCCATGCGGCGTTTCCGGGTGCCCATGAGTCGTTCCATGACCGCGTTCAGTGCCGCTGCGCTGGTCGTAATCGCCCTCGGTTTCGGCCTTCTTCCCTCGGGTGCGCAGGCGGGGACGCGGGTCGGCGACTACACCGCCTACGTCGCCCCGGCCCAGGTGTGCGTTGGCGCCGGCGCGGTCTCCGCTTCGGTCGCCTCCGAGCAGCGTGCGATGAGCTGCGTGGTGAATTGGGCTAGGGTCAAGCGCGGCCTGAAGCCGCTCCGCTCGAACGCGGAGCTCGTTTTCGCCGGGAAGCTGAAGCTCTCCGACAGCGTTCGCTGCAACGCCTTCTCGCACACCCCCTGCGGAACCCAGTTCTTGTCGGTGTTCGAGCGCTCCGGCTACGTCGCATCGAGCGTCCCCTTGTGGACGGTGGGGGAGAACCTGGCCTGGGGTCAGGGCGTCACCGGGTCGCCCCGGGCGACCATCGTGGCCTGGTTGAACTCGCCGCATCATCGCGCCAACCTGTTCAGCGCGACCTGGACGGACATGGGTATCGCCTACCAGGCGCCGGCAACGTTTCTCGGCCACGAGGGCGTCACGCTGTGGGCAAACGAGTTCGGCACGCACGCGACCGGCTGACCGGACGACCGTCGGTCCCGCTCGGATGGCGCATAGGTCGCGCCGCTTACTGGTAGGGTGTTGGTGCGAGGCGAGCATGTCGGCGTCAAGAATCCGCAGTCGCTTGCCTCTCAGCCGCCGTGTTCGCACGCAGCGCCGGCGCGAGATCCGCCCTCAACTGCACTAGGTCGGCGTACCCCAAGTTGACGATCTGTCGTTCAGCTTTCGACCACTAGAGCTTCGAGGGAAGGATTTTGAGATGGGAGACTTTCTGCGGCGTGCTAAACGTCGCCGCGTCGCGACGCTGCTGGGCATCGCGCTCTTCGGCGGACTCCTGTGCGGTGTCGCGCTTGCGGGCAACCCGCACCGGACGACGACGACGACAACGACGTCGTCCGGCAATGTTTCCGGTGTGAAGCCGAGCTCGACCACCGCGCACAAGACGCATGCGTCGGCGGGCTCGAACAAGACGAAGCAGTACGGCAACGGCAAGACGGCGGGCCAGATCGCGGAGAAGAACGGCGCAAGCTCGAGCACTGATCTGTACGGCCCCGGGAACAGCCAGCCGCACAAGGTCGCGGTCTGCAGGAAGAACGGTAAGACGCACTCCGTCGACGTCCACGCCTTGAAGGGCCGGCGTGTCGGCGCCTGCCCGACGGGCGGATCCTCGACCGGCGGGTCTTCGAGCAACTCGTCGAACTCTTCGAGCAACTCGTCGAACAGCTCGTCGAGCGGGTCGGTCAACGCAGCCGGCACGAACGCCAACGGGAACGTGGGCACGCACGCGGGCGCCGGCAAGCCGTCCAACAACAGCGGCGTGCTCGGCGCGAGCAACAGCGGCGTGCTCGGCGCGAGCCAGTCGAGCGGCGCCAAGCCCGTCGCCGCTCGCGCGAAGGCCGCGCACGCGGTCCTGGGTGCGGCGAGCTTCACCGGCTAGCTGATGCAGCGACCTCGCCCGATTCGACCGGGAGGAGCCGGCGCCCGCCGGCTCCTCCTACTCGGAGTCCCGCTGCTCGCGGCGGGCTGTGCATCCGCAACGCACTCGGCGGCACCGCCGCCCTCGACCGCCGCGACGACGACCGCCGGACGGGTGGTCTCCACGCACGCAGGCGAGAGCATCGTCGCGACCGCGATCACACGCGAGGTGCCGATCTACCGCACACCGAGCGCACGGAACCCATTCCTCCACCTGGCAAACCCGACGGCGGCCCGCGGACCGCTGACGTTTCTCGTACGCGGGCGCCGCCCCGGCTGGGAGCGCGTCTACCTTCCGCTCCGCCCAGACGGATCGACGGGCTGGACGCCCGACCGGTACCTGCGGCTCGCGTGGAATCCGTACAGCCTCCGAGTCCGGCTGCACGCGCGACAGCTCGTCCTCATGGAGGGAGCGCATGTCGTCGCGCGCTTCCCGGCCGCGGTCGGACGCTCCGTGCTGCCGACACCGACGGGCCGCTACTACATCGTCGAGCTTCTGAGACAACCCGATCCGAACGGCCCCTACGGACCCTTCGCGTTCGGACTCTCCGCGTACTCGCATGTGCTGTACAGCTTCGGCGGAGGTCCGGGCCAGATCGGAATCCACGGGACAAACGAGCGCAACAGCATCGGGCACAACGCCAGCCACGGTTGCATCCGCATCCCGAACAACGACATCGTCCGACTCGCGCGCACACTCCCACTCGGCACACCGGTCACGATCGGCGCGTGAGCGACCGGCTGCATCCCCCTCCACATGCCGCCGACTCTGCAAGTCGAGCTGGGCCGGATACCTGAGCTACCACGCCGGCTCGCGACGCATCGGCGATGCCGGCAAAGCCGGCACCGCCTCGAACGCGGCAGCGCACCGTCCGTCTAGGCGCCGCTCGAGAAGCCGAGCGGGGTGATGCCGAGCTTCCAGTGGGCAACCATCAGAGCGAGTGCGAGAACAGGCAGGGCGTAGCGGTGCATCGGTGCCTCCTTTGGGTTAGAAGTGGAAGTCCTGCAAGGCTTCGGCTGCATGCCGGTAGAGGTCGGCGGCCGATATGTGGTCTCCGTTCGCTCCGGCCAAGTCGCCGCGTGCCATCCAGACGGCGGCGAGCTGACTCGAGAATTCAGGCCCGGCGAGGGTGCGCTCCGCGCGGTCGAGCCATGCGGTCGCGGAAGACGTCTCGTGCTCGGCCATGAACGACTGCGCGACGACGAGCTCGGCGTTCCCGAGCTCGTCGCGGAAATCGTCGCGACCGGCGAGTAGATCGATCGCGCTGAGCGCACAGCCTCGAGCTTCAAGCGGACGATCGGTGTGAAGCATCACCTGGGCGAGCGACGACGTCGCCTGGGCGACGTCTGCGTCGCTCCCCGCCTCGGACGCGGCGGCAGCGGCTTCTACGAGCGCTCGCTCGGCGGCTGCGACGTCGCCAAGCAGAAACTGCAGCCCGCCCAGGTTGTTGAGGATGCGTGCCCTTGAAAGGGTGTCGTTCTGCTCGATGTAGAGCTCGAGCGCCTGCTCGGCGTAGCAGCGGGCGAGCAGCCACTGGCGTTGACGCTCAGCGATGAGCGACGACTGAAAAAGCGCGTTCGCCCGCGCTCGATCGTCACACACGCTGTCTGCGAGCTCGAACGAGGCTTCTGCGTCACGCCCGGCGGCGTCCCAGTCGCGACGGAGCTGATGGCAGCGCGAGCGCCAGTCGAGAACCTGCGCGGCGAGGAGCAGCGACGGGCGCGCGGAGCGTGCATTCGTCTCGAGCGTGCGCGTGAAGAGCGCCGTTGCATCGGCGACCCCGCCCCGCTTGAGCGTGACGCAGCCGCGCCGGAAGAGCACCTCGGCACGATCGGCCGCGTCGAAGAGAGGCGACTGCACGATCGCGTCGGCCTGCTCGAGCAGACGGGCGGCCTCGTCGAGCCGTCCGCGGTACATCTGCGCCCAGGCGGCGGCGAGCAGGTGGCGGCACGCAAGCACCGGGAAGCTGCGCGTCTCCGGCCAGAGCTCATCGAGGAGCTCCAACGCGGCGTCGTGGCGATTGGTGACGGTGAGCAGCTCGGCGTCCGCAAGGCGCCGCTCGAGGTCTCCGCCCGGCAGCACTCGGAGTGGTGTCGGGTCTCCTTCGACCGGACTGCAGACGAGCGGCGGCTCGTCGAAGAACTGGAGGGCTGCGGTCACGTGTCTCAGCATCTCCATGCACGGGCTGCTGTCGATCCCCGTTCCCACTCGACCTGTCTCACCCGATCGGTGGCCCCTCCATCGTTTTGCCGTGGTTCACCCGACGGAACGGCTAGGGAGGAGCGGCCGCGTTACACCGAATGTGCGTTTGGATCCCGCCGGGAGCGGAGCGGCCGCACCCTCCCCTTCACCGGCGTCGACCTGCTCGACGCCGTGATCGCCGGGCTCGTGCTGCTCGGCGCGGCCATCGGCCTCCGGCGGAGAGTTACCGCCTGACGCCGAAGTCGGTCGTCACGATCGTCACCGCGAGCCCCTGGTACACCCCGGGGGCTCGATCGGTGTGCACCGCGGAGACACCGATCTCCTGCCAGTGCGGATCGAGCATGTTCTTCCGGTGCTCGGGGCTGTTCTCCCACATCGTCAGCGCCTTCTGTGCGTCGACGTCGGGAGACGACCAGAGCAAGTTTTCACCCACCGACCAGAATCCGTACTTGCTCGACGGATAGAAGGCCTGGATGCGCTTCCAGAAGGCCTGGCCGTCGAACGAATTGTGCGCGAAGTAGCCGTCGGCCTCCATCTGCTCGGAGTGGGTGCGAGCCGCCATCGTGAGCGCGCCCGAAAGCCGGAGCGGCGCCAGGTGATTCGCCGCACGAAAGGCGTTGATGTCGACGAGCACGCCCTGCTCGAGCGACGAGAGCGCAACGGCCGGCCGGTGCGTCGCTGCCGGAGCAGCAGCAGACATGACTCCAGCAAGGAGCGCAGCGGCCCCCAAGGCGATCCCCCGGCGCATTCTGCGCCTCAGATTGGTCCCAGCGCCTGACGACGTCTATGGGCCGATCGGCCCGTTCTTGCGACCCGGAAGTCCTACTCTCGGGAAGAATGGCGCGATGACCTTGCGCGCCGGCCCCCTCGAGCACGATGCGACGCTCCCTGACGGCCGTTCCATCCACGTCCGCGTCGGCCTCCCCGAGGACGGATACATCCGGTCGACGGATCTGGAGACGGTGACCGTGGAGCTGTACGGCGACGGTGAGCACCTCGCCGCGGTGAGCACGATCCTCGACCCCGATCAGGTCGACGCGGCCACGCACCTGCTGCGACGCATCGTCGCCGGCCTCGAGAGCGGCGAGCTCGCACCTACCGCCGGCGCAATCGAGCCGCTCGCGGATAGCCTCCTGTGACATGACCGACGCGACGCTGCACACAAACCAGGGCGCCATCGCCGTCGAGCTGTTCGACGACGACGCGCCGAAGACGGTCGACAACTTCCTCTCGCTCGCGCGGAAGGGCTTCTACGACGGCGTCATCTTCCACCGTGTGATTCCCGACTTCATGATCCAGGGCGGCGATCCGACGGGCACCGGCTCCGGCGGCCCCGGCTACACGTTCGAGGACGAGTTCAACGACCACCCCGTGGAGCGGGGCGCACTCGCGATGGCGAATGCGGGCCCGAACACGAACGGCAGCCAGTTCTTCATCGTCACCGCCGACGCCTGCCCGTGGCTGGACGGAAAGCACACGGTGTTCGGCCGCGTGACCGGCGGTATGGACGTCATCGACGCCATCTCGGCGCTCGACACCGACGGGCGCGACCGCCCCCGCCAGGACGTCCTCATCGAGCGCGTCGAGCTCCCTGGCTAGCGATGCTGACGTGGCAGGACGTCGTCGACCTCGCCCGGGAGCTCCCCGAGGTCGAGGAGTCGACGTCGTACGGGCGGCCCGCCTTGAAGGTACGCGGCAAGTTCGTCGCGGCATTGCGCAGCGACCCGGCCGCCGTCGTCGTCCGCTGCGATCTCGACGAGAAGCCGCTCCTGCTCGAGGCGCGGCCCGAGACTCTGTTCGAGACGCCGCACTACCACGGCTGGGGTTACATCCTCGTGCGCCTCGAGGCATCACGCGACGACATGCGCGAGTTCCTCACCGACTCGTGGCTCCTCGCCGCCCCGAAGAAGCTCGCGGCTTCCATTAGCCTCGACTAGCGCGCAGGTCGTCGAAGACGCCGGCTGTCTGCTCCTCGCGCAGGAAGCGCGACAAGTAGGCCGCGAACACGGCGAAGAACACGAGCGCCTCCTCCGCCGCCATCGTGACGCCGGCGATCTGTTGGTCGGACTCCGGCGACGGCCCCCACGTGCGAGCCGCGTGCGCGTAGAACGAGTACACCGGGCGCGGGAAGAGCGCGAGCGCAAGGCCGAGCGGCGATGCGAGCACGAACGCCGCGAACAGATACGCCGCTTTCGCACCCGCAGGTTGGCGCCCGTGCACAACGGGCCACCACAGGCAGATCCCGGCGGCGAGATACGTGAGGTGCTCGACGTGCAGCAGCGAGTGCGGATGGCGCAGTGCGAAGTCGTAAGCCCACGGAAGGTGCCAGGCGAAATACGTCACGAGCCACAGCGGCAGCGCGACGAGCGGACGGAAGAGCTGGAAGTTCCGCGCGCGGGCGACGGCGAGGGGCGGGATGGCGAGGACGATCAGCGCAGGCGCCCACTCGGCGAGGACGACGTTCTGCAGCAGGTGCGCCCACAGGAACGTGTGCAGCGCGAACGGCTGGAGCTTCGTCGCGAACGCGGCGAGGACGAGCGCGAGCGCGGCGACGAGCGGGAGGATGCGAGCGTGGAGTGCGACGCCTGTGAGCGCGAGCACCGGGACGAGGACGACGGCCTCCAGCGAGGCGTGCATCGGGGTACCCTAGACACGCGCGCCCGTGGTGAAGCGGAATCACGCGAGGCTTCCATCCTCGAGTCGCCGGATCGTCCCCGGCCGGGCGCTTCCCGTCCGAGCTCTTCGATACGTTGCCTGTTGTGAAAACAGACGAATGACGCCGCGCACGGATGGACCGGTAGATCGTCTGGACGACGCGCGTGCTGTTCGCACCCAGACACTTGCGAGACTCCGGCAAGCTTTGCGACCTCTCGCATGGATAGTCCACTAGCTCGTAACTCCCAGGAGTACGGCGGATTCGAACGTCCCGAATGGCTCGACTAGTAGGCTCGCCCGGTGGCGACACAGACGGACGCCGAGCTCGTCGCCCGCTGCCGCGCCGGCGACGCCGGCGCGTGGAACGAGCTCGTCGAGCGCTTCTCACGCTACGTCTACGCCATCTGCATCCAGGGATTCCGGCTGAGTCACGACGACGCCGAAGACGTGTTCCAGGACGTCTTCGCGCGCGCGTACGAGCACCTCGACGGGCTCCGGAACGACGAGGCGGTGCGGCCATGGATCGCGCAGCTCACGCGCCGGCTGTGCATCGACCGCCTACGGGAAGGGCGCCGCGAGGGCCCGGCCGACCTGGAGGGGCTCGAGCCGGCCGAGGTCGACGAGACGCTCGGCAAGCTCGACGAGGCGTTGACGGTGCGCGCCGGCCTCGATGCGGTCGGCCCCCCGTGCAGCGACATCCTCGACCGGTTCTTCTGCCGCGACGAGAGCTACAGGGCGATCGGGGACGCTCTCGGCCTGCCCTCGGGAACGATCGCCAGCAGGATCTCCCGCTGCCTGACGAAGCTCCGCGCCGAGCTGGAGGGAAGATCGTGAGCCCCGCGACCGTCTCGATGTCGAGATGACCGGATACGACGATGAGCGGATCGCTGCCTCGCTCCGCCTGCTTCCGCCGGCGCCGCAGGGGTGGGTGCAGGCCGCGCAGGAGCTTCCGCTCGCCCGGGCCGCGATCGACTCGATCGTCGCGCGCGCGGAGGCCGACGCAGCCTTCCGAGCCGGGATCGTCGCGGATCTCGAAGCGGCCCTGGCGGAAGCCGGCTGCGAGGCGACTCCCTCCGTTCTCGCCTCGCTCCGGCTCCGGCTGGGCGCGGGATGACGTCGCAGGATCGCTCGGATGCGGAGCCGATCGGCGCGACCGCGCTTGCCGCGGCCGGCGTCGCCGCCGCGCACGCACTTGCCGAGGTCGCACGCGCCTCCGGCAAAGCGGCGCTCGCGGCGCAGGCCGAGGTGCTGCGGCTCCGGCTCACCGGAGCGGCGCGCATCAACGCCCTGCGCTACCCCCGCGCGCTCGCCGCGCAGGACGCGACGGCCTCGCTCCCGGAGGACCGCCGGGATTGGGAGATCGGTCAGGCCTTCGCGCGCGCAGCGGAGCCGCCGCTCGAGCTCGCGCGCATCGCCGCCGACATCGCCGAGCTCGGGGCGGAGCTCGCCACCCAGGCGGACGCAGGCTTGCGCCCGGACGCAGTCGCGGCCGCGCAGCTTGCGGCCGGCGCGGCGCGCGGGGCGGTGACCCTCGTGGCGATCAACCTCACGGCCGGGTTGGATGACGAGCGTGTCGTTGAAGCTCGGCGCTGTGCGGAGGTTGCCGATCGCGCTGCGTCGCGGGCGCTCGCTTCTCTGTGAGGTCACGGCTGCGCTCGAGCTCCGCGTCGAGCTCGGCGCCGAACAGCAACGCCAGTGCGCTCAGCCACAACCACGTGAGCACCACGATCACTCCGCCAAGCGAGCCCCACGTCTTGTTGTACGAGCCGAACGACGCTGAGTAGAACGCAAAAGCCCCGGACGCCGCGATCCACACGAACGCCGCGACGACCGACCCGGGAGCGAACAGGCGCCAGGGCCGCACCGGCGAATCCGGCCCGAGATAGAGCAGCGTCTCGAACGCCAAGAGCAGGCCCGCGAGCAGGATCGGCCATTGCGCGATCCACCACAACCAGCCGACGATGCCGGAGACCGGCCCCGCGTGCGACGCGACCAGGCGTTCCACCGCCGGCCCGAACAGGAGGAGGATCGCGACGAGCAGGAACGCGAGCCCGATGACGGCGACCATCGCGAGCGCGACGAGGCGCTTGCGCAGGAAGGACCGCGACTCCTCCCGCTCGTACGCCAGATTGATCGCCTTCATGTAGGTCGTCATCGCGCCGGTCGTCGACCACAGCGCAAGCACGAACCCGACAGCGGTGACGACGACGCTCTGCGCAGTATGCGCATCGAGCCGCCTGAGGCTCGAGCCGAACAACGACGTCGCCTGCGCCGGCATGACATGGCGAAGGTGCTCCATGAGTGTCGTGATCGTGTCCGGTCCCGCGACGAGCGTGAAGACACCGACGGCCACGAGCAGCACGGACGGGATCGCGAAGAACGTGCTGTACGCGACCGCCGACGCAAGCATCGTCCCGTTGTCGGCGAGGAGGCGCTTGCCGGCGCGAACGACGATCGAGCGCCACGTCCCCATGCACGGGATGGTATGACCACGGCCGTGGAAAACCATGCACTCGTGATCGTCGGCGCCGGATCGGCCGGCCTCGCCACCGCGGCGCTGCTCCGGAGGACGGGCATCGATCCGCTCGTGCTCGAGGCCGGCCCGGAGCCCGGCGCCGCCTGGCGCGAGCGCTACGACCGGCTCCGGCTGCACACGCCGCGCTTGCTCTCGGGCTTGCCAGGCAAGCGGATTCCACGGCGTTACGGCCGCTGGGTGCGCCGCGATGATCTGATCGACTACTTCGCCGAGTACGTCGACGCGCACGGCATCGACGTGCGCACCGGCGTCCGCGTCGACCGCATCGATCGCGGCTGGAACCTCGACACGACCGCCGGCCCGATGCAGGCGGAGACAGTCATCGTCGCGACCGGATACAACGGCGCGCCGTTCATCCCCGACTGGCCCGGGCTCGATCGATTCACCGGCGAGCTGATTCACTCCTCCGAGTACCGCAACCCGGCGCCGTTCCGCGGGCGTGACGTGCTCGTCGTCGGCGCGGGAAACTCCGGCGCAGAGATCGCCACCGACGTCGCCGACGGCGGGGCGTCGCGCAGCCGGCTGTCGGTGCGCAACGCGCCGCAGATCGTGCGCCGCGCGACGGCAGGCATTCCTGCGCAGCTGATCGGCATCGCCATCCGGAAGATGCCGCCGGCCTGGGTCGACCCGATCTCGATCACGCAGCGCCGCCTCTCGATCCCCGATCTCGCCGCGCAGGGCCTGCCGCGCCCCGAGCACGGGATTCGCACGTCGTTCATCACGACGGGCACGACGCCGATCCTCGACGTCGGCATCGTCGGCGCAGTGCGCACCGGGCGCGTGCAGATCGTCGCCGCGGTCGAGCACCTCGAGGGCAGTGACGTCGTGCTCGCGGACGGGTCGCGCATCGCACCCGATGTCGTCATCGCCGCGACGGGCTTTCGCGCCGGCCTCGACTCGCTCGTCGGCCATCTCGACGTCCTCGGACCACGCGGCCTGCCCGCGAAGACGGACGGCGAGCCCGTGCTGCCCGGCTTGTGGTTCGTCGGCTTCACGCCGACGCTCGGCGGACAACTGCGCGAGGGAAGCATCGCCGCGCGCAAGGTGGCGGCAGCGGTGACGATATCGCTGCGCGGATCGGGGCGGGCAGACTCGAACTGCCGGCCTCCCGCTCCCAAAGCGGGCGCTCTACCAGGCTGAGCTACGCCCCGTACGCAGAGGCTAGCTTGCGCACGTGACCGAGCCGCTGTTGCCGAGCCGGGAGCCTCCGAGCGACCGGCGGCCGGTCGTCGGCTACGCCATGGTCGGCGTCGCGGCGACGCTCTTCGGGATCAACGGCCCAGTGTCGAAGGTTGCGCTCTCCTCCGGGCTGTCTTCCCTCCGCCTTACCGAGGCGCGCTCAGCCGGCGCATTCATCGCGCTCACGGCGATCGCCCTCGTACGCGCGCCGTCGTCGTTGCGCGTGCAGCGCCGCGAGCTCCCGCGGCTCGCGCTCTTCGGCATCGTCGGCGTCGCGTTCGTCCAGCTCTTCTACTTCCTGGCCATCCACCGGCTACCGGTCGGCATCGCGCTCCTCATCCAGTACATCGGCCCCGTTCTCGTCGCGATCTACGCGCGCACGTTCGGGCACGAGCACGTTCGCCGCCGCATCTGGCTCGCGCTCGCCCTCTCACTCACCGGTCTCGCGCTCATGGTGCAGTTGTGGAGCGGCGTCACGCTCGACGGCCTCGGCGTCACGTACGCGTTGATCGCGGCCGTCGTCTTCGCCGGGTACCTCCTGCTCGCCGAGCACGAGATGAAGAGCCGCGAAGCGATCCCGCTGCTCGCGTGGGCCTTCTTCTTCGCGGTGCTCTTCTGGACGATCGTGCAGCCGTGGTGGAGCTTCCCGGCATCGGCTGCCGCACGGACGGTCTCGCTGCAGGGACATCTGAGCTCGCATCACCTGCCCGTGTGGGCGCTCGTCCTCTGGGTGATCGTCCTCGGCTCAGCCCTCCCGTTCACGCTCATCGTGGGCGCGATGCGCCACATCACGGCGACGCAGGTCGGGGTCACGGCCATGCTCGAGCCCGTCGTCGCAACCGTCGTCGCCTGGGTCTGGCTCCGCGAGTCGCTCTCGGCGGCGCAGCTCGCCGGGGCCGCCGTCGTGCTGTGCGGCATCGGCCTCGCGCAGACCGCCCGCTAAGAGGCTCTCACAGAATGACGTTCGTCGATCCGGGCGCAATCGGCCGCCGAGTGTGGCCGGGCGACACAATCGTTCATTGTGTGAGAGCCTCTAAGTCCCCCGATCGAGGGACGACGATCGCGACACGGCCTGCGACCCTTTCCGAGGCCGAGGGCAAAAGTGCGTCGGGAGGACATCAGGGGTGCCGCGAGGCGCCCCTCATCTATTCAGCCTGCATGAGAGAGCGCAGATCGGCGAGCTTCTCGCCGCGCAGCTCGTCGCGCTCGCCGCGCTCGATCCGGTCGAGCAGCGCGCGCACGAGCGGCGCCAGGTCGAGCGGGTTGAACGGTTTCGTGACGTAGTCGATCCCGCCGATGTCGAGACCGCGCGCGCGATCTCGGAACTCGGCGCGGGCGGTGAGGAAGATGATCGGGATCTCGCTCGTCCGCTCGTCCTCGAGCAGCTCCTCGGCGACGCGCCAGCCGTCCAGGCGGGGCATCATCACGTCGAGAAGCACGACGTCCGGGCGCTGCTCGCGCGCGAGGTCCAGCCCGCTCGGCCCGTCGCCTGCCTCGATGACCTCCATCCCCTCGGCCTCGAGGTTGACGCGACAGAGCAGCCGGATCGGCGCCTCGTCGTCGATGACGAGCACGCGGATCACGACGGGATCCCTGCCAGCGGTAGTTCGATTGCGAACGTCGATCCTTCTCCTTCTCGGGAACTGACGGAGATCTTCCCACCCATGGCGGTCACCAACCCGCGAGCAATGAAGAGGCCGAGGCCGGTCCCGCCCGCGCCGACACGGGCTTCGGCGTCCGTGCCCCGATAGAACTTGCGGAAGATCTGCTCCTGATCGGCGAGCGGGATGCCGAGCCCTTCGTCCTCGACGACGAGCTCGACGGTGTCGCGCTTGCGTTCCGCTCCCACGCGCACGATCCCGCCGGCCGGCGAGTAGCGCACGGCGTTGTCGAGCAGGATCGCGAAGACCTGCAGCAACTTCTCGGGATCGGCCTTCGCCGCCACGGGCTCCTCCGGCAGATCGACGACGAACGATCGCCCGTTCGGCGTTCCGACCCGGATGGTCTGTACGGCCTCGCCGACCACTTCTCGCACGTCGGTCGATGCGATGCGCACTTGCAGGTCTCCCGTGTCGAGGCGCGCGACGTTGAGCAGCGCATCGACGATCTGCGTCAGTCGCTGCGACTCCGACGCGATGTATCCGAGGAACGTCGTTCGCTCCTCCTCGCCGAAGAGGACGTCCTGGCGAAGCAACGTCTCCGCGAAGCCGTAGATGGAGGTCAACGGCGTGCGCAGCTCGTGCGACACGGTGGACACGAAGTCAGACTTCATCTGCTCGACGAGGCGATCCGCCGAGATGTCCCTGAACGCGAAGATGCGACCGGCGACAGCGCCGACCGGATCGCGCATGACTGCTTCGCTCACCGAGAGCCATACCTCCTCGCGCCCGCGCATGATCGGCACGAGGCGGTCGGCCGGCGCGGTATCGGGGTCCGACTCGAGCTTTCGCTCCAACACCTCGACCGGGGTACGACCGAGTGCGTCCATCGCCGGGACGCCGGTGATCTTCTCCGCGGCTGCATTCCAGAGAACGACGGTACCGTCGCGGTCGACGGCGACGATCCCGTCGGCGATGTTGGCGAGGATCGCCACGCTTCGTTCGCGTTCGAGCGCGACGCGCTGGTAGAGCTCTGCGTTTGCCAGCGCGGCGGACGTGCTCGCCGCGAGCGCGAGCAGCGCGTCGATCTCCTCTGGGCGCCAGACTCGCGAGCGCGCGTCGTACAGGGCGAGCACGCCCCGCGGCGAACGGTCGGAGCCGGCAAGAGGCACGCCGAGATAGGCCGCGTTGCCGGCGGCGAGCATCGGATCGAGCTCGCGCAGCCGCGGATCGGCTCCGGCGTCCTCCAGTGCGACCGGAGCGCGCGACTGCACGACGTCTCCTGACAGCCACGCGCTCGCCGAGCTGCTCGAGCCGACGGCAGCCTCGCAGCCGAGGCCGCTCGCCGCGCTGACGACGAGCTCCCCGTCCTTGAGCACACGGATCGCGCAGCCGTCCGCGTTCAAGAGCTCTCGCGCCTGGTCGACGACTTCGTCGAGCACCGCCTCAGGATCCAGCTCGGTCGTGAGCATCCCGCCGGTGCGCGCGAGCTGCTGCGCAAGAGCGCGCGCACTGCGTTCCGCCTCGTACAGCTCGCTGCGCTCCAACGCACCGCGGGCGGCGCCGGAAAGGTGCCGGGCGAGCTCGAGGTCATCGTCGCTGAAGGAGTGGGCGTCCTCGAAGAAGACAGCGACCAGTCCGCCCGCACCGTCACGCGGGCTCACGACCGGCACCGAGAGCAACGCACCGAAGCCCGCGGTCACAGCGGCAACGCGCCACTCCGGCGCGACGCGCTCGTCGTCGGCGAGGTTCGGCGAGGCGACGACCCGTTCACGCAAGGCCGAACGGACGAGCGCCTCCGCGCCGCGCACCGGTCTCGCAGCGAACAGCCCGGCGAGGGCCGGCGGCAGATCGTGCGAGCCGCTCAGTGCGAGGCCGCCTCCGGCCGGCATCAGCGCGGCCGCCGCGGCGCCGCCGAGCGCCTCGGATGCAGCCTGCGCGACGGCGTCGAGCGTGGCCGCGCGCGAAAGTGACTGGCCGAGCACCGCGGCGATCCGGTAGAAGCCGCGCTGGACACGCGCCTGCCTCGTGCTCCTGCTGAACGTCTCGGCGTTTCGAATCGCCAACGATGCGAGCGCGGCGAAGGCCTCGAGCACGTCGCTGTCACGCGGCCCGTACGGCCGCGACTCGCGGCGGCCGACGCCGAGCACACCTCGCACCTCGTCGCTCCACCGCATCGGCGCCACGATCGCGTCGCTGAACCCCGCGTACGCGGGGTGCGGAACCTCGTCCGCAACGCTCCCGTACTCGGTCGCAACGAGCGCGTGCCCCTCGCGGATCGCCAAGCCCGAGAGCCCACGCTCGGCCGGGAACTCGAAGCCGACGAGCGATGGGTCGAGGCCGTGGACCGCGGCACACCGGAGCACACCGCGCTCGCGGTCGTACAGATAGCAGTCGGACGCGTCGGCCTGGAGCAGCGCTGCGACCTCGTCGGCGAGCCGTTGCAGGACCGCCGTCAGTTCGAGCTCCCCGCTCACAACCGTCGCCGCGCGCAGCAGCGCCGAGCGCTCGCCCAGCCGCTCGTGGTTCTCGTCGATCAACCGGCCGAGACGGAGAGCGAGCCCGACCTCGACGGCAACCGCTTCGAGCAGCGCGAGGTCGCCGTGCGTCCACGCGCCGGCGGCGTCGCGGTGCGCCGTCAGCACGCCGAGCGGAGGCCCGTCCGCGCGCACCGGCGTCGATGCGACCGACTTGACGCCGAGCCCGCGCAGCTGGTCGAGCGCACCGACGAGCTCCGGCGCATCGTCGATGTCGACGATCGCGACCGTTTGCTCGGTTCGAGCCACGAGATCCGAGACCGGTAGGCCTTCGCCGTCCTGGGCGACGCCGGCCGCTCCGCTTGCGACCCACTCGGCGACGATCTCTCGGCCGCCGCTCTCGCCGACGCGCACGAAGCAGCGGCTGGCGCCGAGCGCGCGCCCCGCGTCGGCCACCGCCGCCTGCAACGCGTCGCCGAGGTCGAGCTCTGTCCGCAGGCGCCGGCCGATCGACAGGATGAGGCGCTCGCGATCGAGCGCTTCGGCGAGGGCGAGCGTCGACCGTGTGCGCTCGAACGCGACCGTCGCCTCGGATGCGAGCGTCTGCATGAGCGTCAGCTCATCCGCTGAGAACGAGCGCTCCTCCTCCGTCGTCGCAACCGAGATCACGGCGATCGCGCGCTCTGCGCTGACGAGCGGGATGTAGGCGGCGCTCTTCGCTCCTGTTCTGGCCGCGAGCCGAGGACTCACGCGTGTGTCCTCGACATGGTCGACGGCGAACCCCGCCAGCTCGCGGACAGCCGACGCGATCCCCGAGGGCTCGCGCACGAGGTCGACCCGGACGTCCCTCCACCAGTCGACGTCCGAGCCGTGCGAGCGGGCGAGATAGCCGGAAGCCTCGCTGCCGTCCTCCGAGACGAAGGAAAGGGCGGCGAAGTCCACTCCGAACAGGGAGCCGATCTCGTCGAGCAGCGCGCGGGCGACGCCCTCGACGTCGGACGTCCGTGCCAGCTCGGCGGCGACGCGGCGCAGGCTCGCCCGCTCGCGCTCCCCTTCCGCCATCGCGGCCTGCTGGCGACGAACGGCGCGCAGGCGGAAGACGGTCCCGACCGCAAGCCCGACAAGCAGCGCGCCGAGCGCCGCGACCAGGGTTTCCCAAGCCACGGCGAGGCCGAGCAGACCTCCAAGCTCCAACTCAGTTGTGTCCATACCGGGCGGCGAAGATCATACGGGGCGGAAAACCCCACGGAAGGCGTTTTCCGGCCCGAGAACGTGATTCTCACCCGTTGCAAAGATGGGCCGGACGGCCCATTGTCGGTGCTCCGGCGCCCGTTTACCGTCCGGAGCACTGGGCGATGCACACTGCGGCGTGCGTCTAGGCGTTTGCAGCCGCGGTGAGCAACTTGGGAAAGCCCGCCGCACCGACCCCCCCGAGCGGCGGGCTTTTCCATATCCCCGGAACGCGCCGAGCGTTCACAGCCGCCCTTAACCCCGCCCTCACTCCTCGGAGCTACCCTGCCCCTGGTTTGGTGAAGCGGGTCCTTCTGGCCTCTCCAAGGGGATATTGCGCCGGTGTCGAGCGGGCGGTCGAGACCGTCAAGCGCGCACTCGCGCTGTACGGGCCACCCGTCTACGTCCGGAAGCAGATCGTCCACAACTCGCACGTCGTCCGCGAGCTCGAGGCGGACGGCGCCATCTTCGTCGACTCCGTGCACGACGTTCCCGAGGGCTCGCCCGTCGTCTTCTCCGCGCACGGGGTCGCGCCTGCCGTGCGCGACGCGGCGGACGAACGGCGCCTGACCTCGATCGACGCCACGTGCCCGCTCGTGACCAAGGTGCACACGCAGGCGCGTCGCTACGCAGAGCAGGGCTACCGCATAGTGCTGATCGGGCATGCGAAGCACGAGGAGGTCGAAGGCACGACCGGCGAAGCCCCGGACGCGATCGTCCTCGTCCAGTCGTCCGAGGAGGCCGAGCTCGTCGAGCTCAGCGGCAACCGTCTCGCCTACATCACGCAGACGACGCTGTCCGTCGACGAGACGCGCGAGATCATCGATGTCCTCCGCCGGCGATTCCCGCACATCGAAGGCCCTGCCCGCGAAGACATCTGTTACGCGACGTCGAACCGGCAGTGGGCGGTGAAGGAACTGCTCGGCGAGGTCGATCTGCTGCTCGTCGTCGGCTCGCGGAACTCGTCCAACTCGCTACGGCTCGTCGAGGTCGCGCACGCAGCAGGCGTCCCTGCTCACCTCGTCGACGACGCCTCCGAGATCGACGGCGGCTGGCTCGCCCGCGTGAGCGTCGTCGGAGTCACATCCGGCGCGTCGGCTCCGGAGCGGCTCGTCAGCGGCGTGTGCGACTGGTTTCGCGCGCGCGGCGTAGACGACATCGAAGAGTTCAGGTCGGCATACGAAGACGTCGTGTTCCGTCTTCCGGTCGAGCTCCGCCGCGCCGAGCGCTCTGCCGCCTGACAGACTCCGGCCTCGTGGACTACGTCCTCGGGGAGAACGAGTACGGCCGCTACTGCATCCCGGCCGAGAGCCGTCACCGGCCCGCTGCGCAGGCGATTCTCGCCGGCGAGGTGTGGGAGCCCGCGACGACCGCGTTCATCGCCGAGCAGAGTCGGCACGGTGACGTCGTCACCGGTGGCGCGTACTTCGGCGACATGCTCCCGGCCGCGGCGTCGGGCGGACACGTCGTCTATGCCGCGGAACCCAATCCGGTGAACTTCGGCGCCGCGCAGTCGACGCTCGAGGCGAACGGAATCGAGAACGTCCGACTCGTCAATGCCGGCTTCGGTGCGAGAGCAGGAGCCCGCAGCATCGAAGTCGCCGACGCCGCCGGCAACCCCCACGGCGGCGGCTCCTGGATCACGTCCCAGCGCCGCGTCAGCCGCCGGGCGGCGACCAGGCTGCCGTGCGCGCTCGTCGCGATCGACGACCTCGTCCCGCCGGGACGTGCGGTCACACTCATCCATCTCGACGTCGAGGGCTTCGAGAAGCAGGCGCTGCGCGGGGCACTGGGAACGATCGAGCGCTGTCTTCCGCAGTTGCTCCTCGAGGCGCGACCGCGTCTCGGACACATCGCCCGCCGGCTCGCGTCGCTCGGGTACCGCGACGTCGCCGAGATGGACGGCAACACGTTGCTGACGACGAGCTAGGCCTTCGCGATCGAGAGCTCGGCGTCGCCGTCGACGCGGATCTCGATCGCCAGCACTTCGCTCTTGATGTGCTCCTCCCACCGGAGGAGCGGCTCAAGCGAAGCCGGCATCGTCAGGACGACACGGTCGGTGAGGTCGAAGCCCTGCTCCTTGCGCATCGTGTTCACCTGGCGGATGAGATCGCGGACGCGGCCCTCGAGGATGAGCTCGTCGTCGAGCGACGTGTCGAGGGCAACGGTGACGCCGTCGGCGGAAGCGACGGCGAAGCCTTCGTGCCCGAGGCGCTCGACGAGCACCTCCTCCGGCTCGAGCTCGTAGCCCGCCGTTCGGAATCGGCCGCCCGGAAGCTCCTCGAACTCGCCCGCCTGCAACGCCTGACGCACCGCCGGCAGATCCTTGCCGAGCCGCGGGCCGAGCGCCGGGAGGTGCGGCTTGACACGCAGCTCCGCTTCGACGGCGCCGAACTCGATGGCCTTGACGTTCACTTCGCCCGCGATCTCGTTGGAGTGCGCTGCGACCGACGGCGCACCCTCGACGACCAGCCGCCGGAGCGGCTGCCGCAGCGACATCCCCGCCGACGAACGAGCCTGATGCGCGAGCGTGACGACGCGACGCACGGCTGCGATCTCGTCGAGCAGTGGGCGGTCGGGCTCCCCGACCTCGGGCCAGCCGGAGAGATGCACCGACTCCGGACCGTCGAGGACGAGATCGCGCCAGAGACGCTCCGTGACGAACGGCATGATCGGCGCCATCACGCGCAGCGCCTGCACGAGGGCGTACCACAGCGTCTGGAATGCGGCCGGGTCACCGCCCTCCTGCCAGAAGCGCGGCCGCGAGCGGCGGATGTACCAGTTGGAAAGGTCGTCCACGAAGGCTTGATAACCGCGCATGACGGTGACGGTGTCGTAGGAGTCATACGCCGCCTGCGCGTCGTGGATGAACGCGTGCGTGCGCTCGGTCAGCCACCGATCGAGCGAGGCGAGATCGCCATCCAGGTGCAGCGCACCCCAGGACGGGCGGAAGCCCTCGACGTTCGCGTACTCGACGAAGAAGTTCACCGAGTTCCAGAAGGTGAGGAAGCGACGCTTGACGTCGTCGGCGATCTGATAGCCGAAGCGCAGCGGCTCGCTCGGCGCCTGCGCGCAGTACAGCCAGCGCATGACGTCGGCTCCCATCAGGTCGAGCGCCTCGTTCAGCTCGATCGCGTTGCCGGTCGACTTGTGCATCGGCTTGCCGTGCTCGTCGAAGACCTTCTCGTACGTCAGCACGCTCCGGTACGGCGACATGCCGGTGAGCGTCACGGACATGAAGGACTGCGAGTAGAACCACAGCCGGATCTGCTCGCGCATCTCCGAGACCCAGTCGGCCGGGTACCACGTCTCCCAGTACGCATGATCCGGCAGATCCGCGCCGGAGAGGCCGGCCGAGGCACCCGTCGCGTATCCATGCGGAATCCAGGTCTCGTTGTGCCAGCCGAGCGTCGAAAAGTGGACGATGCCGGCGTCGAGCCAGGCGTCTCCGACTTCGGGGATGCGCTCGAGCTCGCGATCGCACTCCTCGCAGCGGATGCGCACGGCGTCGATCCACGGCCGGTGCAGCTCCTCGAGCTGGTCGAGCCCGGAGACCGCGCGCGCCTCGAGCTCGTTGCGCGAGCCGATGACGTTCACGTGCCCGCACTCGCACGGATAGAACGGGAGCGGAAGCCCGAAGTACCGCTTGCGCGAGATGTTCCAGTCGCCCATGTTGCGCAGCCAGTCGTCCATCCGCTTCTTGTACTGCGGCGGCGTCCACGCGACCGTGTCGTTCGCGTCGAGCATCGGCTGCCGGATCTCCTCGGCCGAGATGAACCAGTCGTCGACGACGCGGAAGACGAGCGGCGTCTTACAGCGCCAACAGATCGGGTAGCGGTGCAGGATCGTCCCCTCGCCCACGAGGATCCCCCGCTTGCGAAGAGCGCGCGTCACGGGCTCCGCCACCTCCCCCGTCGTCAACCCGGCGAACGCGCCGTATGCCGGCAGCATCCGGCCGGCCTCGTCGATCGGCGCGAGTACCGGAAGCCCGTGGACCTTCGAGAGCTCGAAGTCCTCCGAACCGGCGCCCGGCGCGATGTGCACGATGCCCGTCCCCTCGTCGAGCGAGACCTCGTCCCACGGGATGACGCGATGCACGATTCCGTCCTGCGCTGCGAGCTCGTCGAAGGGGCCGCTGTACTCGAGCCCGACGAGCTCCGCACCCGTGGCGGTGCGCGTGAAGCTCTCCTCCGGGTAGCGCGCGACGGCAACCCAGCGGCCGTCGGCGGTCAGGCCGTAGTCGGCATCAGGCTTGACCGCGGCGGCGACGTTCGCCGGCAGTGTCCACGGGGTCGTCGTCCAGACGACGAGCGCCTCGCCGTCGCGGCCCACGAGTGGGAAGCGGACGAAGAGCGACGGATGCTCCATCTCGACGTAGTTCTCCTCGCCCGCCTGCTCGTGTTGGGACAGCGACGTCCCGCAACGTGGGCACCACTGGGTCGAGCGGTGGCCCATGTACAGCCAGCCGCGCTCGTGAACCGTCTTGAGGAAGCCCCAGATGTACTCGATGTTCGTGTCGCTGAACGTGTAGTAGTCGTTGTCCCAGTCCATCCACTGGCCGAGCCGGCGGAATTGCTCGGTCATGACCTCGCTGTAGTAGGCGACGCGCTCGACGCACTTGCGCGCGAACTTCGCGAGCCCGTACTCCTCGATCTCCCGCTTCGAGCCGAGGCCGAGCTCCTTCTCGACCTCGACCTCGACCCACAGCCCCTGCGAGTCGAAGCCGTTCTGGTACCGCTGGTCGAACCCCTGCATCGCCTTGTAGCGCTGGAAGACGTCCTTCAGCGTCCGGCCGTGACCGTGGTGGACGCCCGCTGGATTGTTGGCCGTGATCGGGCCGTCCATGAAGCCGAAGGTGGGGCCGCCCCGGTTCTGTTCCCTCAGCCGGTCGAACGTTCCGTGCTCGTCCCACCAGGCGAGGACCTCCCGCTCCAGCGCGGGATGGTCGGGTACCGTCGGCAGGGGCTGGAAGACTTGCTCGGCCACTCGGGAAGCGAAGTGTAGAGCGGGACGTTCTCTCTCTAGACAGACCAGATACCGAAAGGACTGAAATGGCTCAAGACGTCACCGATGCGACATTCGAGAACGAGGTGCTGCAGAGCACGGGACCCGTGCTCGTCGACTTCTGGGCGGAATGGTGCGGCCCCTGCCACGCCGTCTCGCCCGTCCTCGAGCGCATCTCCGAAGAGCGGAACCTGAAGCTCGTCAAGGTGAACATCGACGAGAACCAGACCCTCGCCATGCGGTACGGGATCCAGTCGATCCCGAACATGATCCTCTTCGAGAACGGCGAGCCGAAGGCGAACGCCGTCGGCGCAATGCCGAAGGGGATGCTCGAGAAGCAGCTCGGACTGGCGGAGTAGGAGCGCGGACGCGGAGAGCCCTCAGCTCTCCGCGTGACCCTCGAGGAAGCTGAGGAAGGCCGCATGCTTGGCGAGGAAATCCTCGATCTCGGCGACTCCCGCACCGGCCCAGTCCTCGAGCCAGGTCTCTGCGAGGTCGTCCTCGATGCGATGGAGGCCGCGTTCGCTCATGCCGGGATGATCGACGCCATCCCGGGTGTCCGCTATGGGCCGATCGGCTCAACTTCGGGGGCCTGGGGACCCACCGGCACAATGCGCCGATGCCCAGGTCCTCGGCCACCCAGCACGAGTTGAACCGCGTCGAGCTCCTCGCCGGGCTGCCCGGGGAGACGCTGGCGCGGCTGGCGAAGCGGATGGAGCGCGAGGAGGTGGCACCGGGGACGGTGATCGTCCGCGAGGGCGATCCCGGCGACCGGTTCTACGTCCTGTTCGCCGGCATGCTGACGGTGACCCAGGCAGGCTTTGGCGGCCGGAACGTGCTGCGGCCGGGCGACTACTTCGGTGAGGTCGCGCTCGCGATGGACGTCCCGCGCACGGCGACCGTGTCGGCGATCACGCCGGCGGTGGTCGCGAGCTGCGACCGCGACACATTCGACGAGTTCATCCGCCCGCTATTCGCCGACGACGACTGAGTCGCTCAGCGCGGGCCACGCCTCCTTGGCCCAGTCGCCGAACTCGCGGTCGGTGAGCACCCCGAGCGCGATGCGCGCGTCCGGATCGACCCAGAGGAACGTGCCGGCGGCGCCAAAGTGGCCGAACGTGCGCGGCGACGCGCGCGTGCCCGTCCAGTGCGGCGACTTGGCGTCGCGGAGCTCGAACGTGAGGCCCCAGTCGTTCGGGTCCATTCGCCCCCAGCTCGGGAGAACGCCCGCGAGCCCGGGAAACTGGACAGACGTCGCCTCGGCGAGCGTCTCTGGCGCCACGAGCGTCGGTTCGAGCAGCTCGCGGGCGAGCGCGAGCAAGTCGTCCAACGCGCCACGGTAACCCCACGCGGGCGAGCCATGCAGCGCGCCGCCGAGGCCGAGCGGCTCGAGCACCGCCCCGCGCAGGTACTCCTCGAATGGCATGCCGGCCCGCTCGGCGACGAGCGCCGCCGCAAGCTCGATCCCGTAGTTGGAGTAGACGCGCCGCCGCTCGGGCGGCATCAGCGGCGGACCCTCCTCCGGCGGCAACCCGGACGCGTGGGCGAGGAGATGCCGGAGCGTCGAGCCATCCGGCCCAGCCGGCTCGTCGAGGTCGACCGTTCCCTCCTCCACCGCCACGAGCGCCGCGACCCCGGTCAGCAGCTTCGTGACCGATGCCCAGCGGAGCACGGTTTCGCGCGGCCCGTGCACGCCGAGCTCTGTGTCGGCACGCACGACGCCGGCTGCGGCCGTGCGCGCACCCCACGAATCGATGACCCGCAGCGCGTCCACGCCTAGGCGCCGCTCGCCGGCGCCGTCCTCAGCAGGCGGGTCTCCCGCGCGTGCGTCTGCACCGCCGGACTCTGGGCCTGAAACGCGCGCACGCTGGAGCGATACTAGGTAGATGGAGCGCCAGTTCGTCCCGGCGATCTCTCCGCAGGCGGCGACCGTCGGCTACTCACGCGCCGTACGCGACGGCCGCCACATCCACGTCTCCGGCACCGCGCCGATCGGCACCGGCTCGGCCGATCCGTACGCGCAGGCGCAGCGCTGCCTCGAGATCATCGTCGACGCGCTCGCCGAGCTCGGCGCCGCGCCGGAGCACGTCGTGCGGACGCGCGTCTACCTCGTCGACGCTGCGGATTGGGAAGCGGTCGGCCGCGCGCACGGCGAGGTCTTCGGCTCGACGAAGCCTGCATCGGCGTTCGTCGTCGTCGCCGGGCTCCTCGACCCGGCCTGGCGCGTCGAGATCGAAGCGGAGGCGCTGCTCCCGTGAGCCAGATCTTCCCGCCTTCGATCACCGGCAAGGGCAGCCGCTACGCCGAGGGTGGCAGCGTGCTCGATCACGCCTTCGGCAAGAGCGACGTGTACACGCTCGGCGTCGAGGAGGAGTACATGCTGCTCGACGGCGAGTCGTTCGATCTCGTGCAGCACATCGACACGGTGCTCGAGGCGGTCGCCGGCCACGAGTTGGGAACTCGCATCAATGCCGAGCTGATGCAGTCCGTGCTCGAGATCGCGACGCCGGTCTGCCACACGGCCGGCGACGTCGCAGCGCAGCTCCGCACGCTGCGTGGCTACGTGGGTGAGGTCGCGCGCGAGCGTTCCATGCGTGTCGGCTCGGCCGGCACGCATCCGTTCTCGCTGTTCGAGCGCCAGCGGATCACGGCGAAAGACCGATATCGCGCGCTCGTCGACCAGCTCCAGTACATCGCGCGGCGCGAGCTCATCTTCGGAATGCACGTGCACGTCGCCGTCGACGATCCCGAGAAGGCGATCCAGGTCGTCAACGGGTTGATCGGCCACTTGGCCGAGCTCGTCGCGCTCTCGGCGAGCTCGCCCTTCTGGCGCGGAGAGGCGACGGGTCTGGCGTCGTCGCGGCACATGGTCTTCGCTGCGTTCCCGCGCTCGGGACCGCCGCCGCGCTTCCGCGACTACGCGGACTACGCGGAGGTCGTCGGGCAGCTCGAGCGCACCGGTTGCATCGCCGACTACACCCACATCTGGTGGGACATCCGGCTCCACCCCCGGCTGGGCACGATCGAGATCCGCATCTGCGACGCCGTGACGAGGCTCGACGACGTGATTGCGATCACAGCGTTCTGCCAGGCGCTCGTCAAGCACTACAGCGAGCGCTTCGACGCCGGCGAAGAGATCCCGTCCTTCCACCGCATCCTCACCACCGAGAACAAGTGGCTGGCGGCGCGCTACGGGCTCGAGGCGCCGGTCATGGATCTGCACACCGGCCGACGCAACCGTCTGCCGGTCGCGCAGGTGATCCGGCGGACGCTGCGCCTTGTGGAGCCGCATGCGCGCGAGCTCGGCTCCGAAGCCGAGTTGGCGGGCATCGAGACGATCCTCCGGCGAGGGAACAGCGCCGACGCGCAGTTGCGCGTCTTCAACGCGAACCGCGACATCGTCGAAGTCGTACGCGAGATCGCCGCGCAAACCGAGGACATCGGTCCTCCCGTAGGGTGAGCGAACATGCTGTCGGTCGGCGAACGGATTCCTGAGGTACGCGTGTGGACAACGCCGCAGGAGAGCGCGACCTTCGGGCAGCTCGTAGGCGACGGGCCGATCCTGTTGCTCTTCTACCTCTTCGACTGGTCTTCGACCTGAACGAACGAGCTGGAGCTCCTGCGTGACAGGAGCGAGGAGTTCCGCGCCGCAGGCGTGCAGCCGTACGCGATCTCACGCGACTCACCGTGGACGCACGTCGCCTGGATGCAGGCGCTCGACCTCGATTTCCCGCTCCTCTCGGACTGGAACGGCGACGCGACGCACGGCTTCGGCGTCGCGATCGAGCACCGCGGCCTGCGCGACGTGTCACAGCGTTCGGCGTTCCTGATCGACCGCGAAGGAATGATCCGAGGGGCGTGGGGCTACGAGCCCGCCGAGCTACCCGATTTCGACGTCTTGCTCGCGGCCGCGCAGGCGCTCTGACTACATGCCCATCGCGTGGTACCCGCTGTCGACGTACAGCGTGGTACCCGTGACGTTCTTGGCGCCGTCGCCGAGCAGATAGGCGGCAGCGGCGCCGACGTCCTCCGCCGTGACGTGACGGTGCAGCGGCGCACGCTCCTCGACGATTGCCTCCATCGTCGGGAAGCCGGCGATCGACCGCGCTGCGAGCGTTCGCACCGGTCCCGCCGAGATCGCGTTCACGCGGATGTTCTTCTCGCCGAGATCCCAGGCCAGGTAGCGCACCGATGCGTCTAGCGTCGCCTTCGCGACGCCCATGACGTTGTAGTGCGGCACTGCGCGCTCGCCGCCGAGATAGGTCATCGTCACGATCGAGCCACCGCCGGCCTTCGCCATCAGAGGCTCGGCCGCACGCGCGCACGCCACGAGCGAGTACGCGCTCACGTCGATCGCGGTCCAGAAGCGGTCGCGCGGCGTGTCGGTGAACCGGCCCTCGAGGTCCTCGGCGTGCGCGAACGCGACCGAGTGGACGAGGATGTCGAGCTCACCGCCGAATGCATCGGCGACTTCGCCAAAGACCCGGTCGATGTCGTCGTCCGAGCACACGTCGCATTCGGTGACGAGCGTCGTGTCGACGCCTGCCGCAAGATCGCGGACGTTCTGCTCGATCCTCTCCCCCTGATACGTGAACGCGAGCTTCGCGCCGCCCTCCGACAGCTCCCGCGCGATCGCCCAGGCGATCGAGCGCTTGTTCGCGACACCCAGCACGAGCGCGCGCTTGCCTGCGAAGTCTCCGGCCACCGGCGGATCCTAGTCGGCGTAGGCTGCTCGGATGCAGAAGATCGCAGTCGTCACCGGTGCATCCTCCGGCATCGGCGCCGCGATCGCGCGCGGGCTCGCCCGCAAGGGCTGGCGCTGCGTCCTCGTCGCACGCCGGGAGGATCGCCTCCGCGCGCTCGCGGACGAGACCGGCGGCGAGATCGAGGTCTGCGACGTCGGCGACCGCGAGGCGGTCGACACAGCCGCGGCGCGGGTGCTCGAGCGCCACCCACAGATCCACCTCCTCGTGAACAACGCGGGCATACCGGGCCGCGCGAACTTTCTGAACGCCGATCCGGCGGCAATCGAGGAGGTCATCCGCGTCAACTATCTCGGCAGCGTGTGGTGCCTCCGCGCCTTCCTGCCCGGGCTCGAGGCGGCGGCGCCCGCGGACGTCGTCAACATCGTGTCCGTGGCCGGGGACGTCGCCTTCCCGCCCTCCGGCCCGTACTCGGCGTCGAAGCACGCGCAGCTCGCGTTCTCGCGCTCGATCGCTGCGCAGCTGCGACCGCGGCGTATCCGGGTGCACACGGTCAAGCCCGGCTTCATCGAGACCGAGGGGTTCCCGCAGTCGTGGCTTCCCCGGCCCGTGCAGCGGCTCGTCGTCGGCCCGGAGGCGGTCGCCGCGCACGTGCTCGCATCGCTCGAGCACGGACGCGGCGAAACGAGCGTCCCCCGGTACTACGGGATCGCCGGCCGGCTCCAAGCATTCCTACCGAATACATTCGCGCGCGTCCTCGGTTTTTCGCGCCGACCGGTCTAGGATTACCGGGTATGGGGTTCGAGGGCCACGAGATCGATGACGTCATCGCCGTCGCCGGCTTCCGTGCGGCGCTCCGTTCGTTCCTGCGCCAGAGCGAGCGCGTTGCACGACGGTCGGGGCTGACGCCTCAGCGCTACCTGCTGCTGCTGATGATCAAGGGGGCGCCCGACGGCAGCGGACAGTCCACCGTGACCGATCTCGCGCGCCGGCTGCAGCTCGCGCAGAGCACCGTCACCGAGCTCGTGAGCCGGGCCGAGGAGAGCGGGCTCGTCGAGCGCGAGCAGTCCGGACGAGATGGCCGCGTCGCGTATCTGCGACTGACGCTCGAGGGAGAGCGACGTCTCGAGATGTCGTTCACCGGCCTCGAGACGGAGCGCCGGCAGCTACGGGAGGCCGTCGACCAGCTCCCGACGCTGCACGAGTCACCCGCGCTGCAGTAGGTACCAGCCCAGTCGGGCCGTGTAGACGTCCTGGCCTTCGGGGGCCAACGCACGTGCCCGCGCCCGCTCGTCGCCGCCGCAGGCTGCGAGATCGAGATAGGCGTCGAGCGGCCGGCGTTCGACGTCGTGCCGGTCCCGCAGGAGGACGAGCTCGTTGGCCTCGAACAGCTGCCGCAGATCGATCTCGGGCAGCAGTCGCGTGTGGCTCGGGTCGCGCGCGCGCTCGAAGCGATCGAGGTCGAGCGCGGCCAGCGGGTCGACGGGCGCGATCTGGTCGATGACGAGAAGCCGGCCGCCCGGCCGTGTCACCCGGACGAGCTCGGCGAGGACGAGCTCCGGCCGCGGCACATGGTGGAGCGTGCGCAGCGTGCATGCCAGGTCGAAGGAGCCGTCGCCGAACGGGAGATGCGCAGCGTCGCCCTCGACGAAGGTGACGGTCGCGTGGGCGGCGGCGCGATCGCGCGCCAGCTCGAGCAGCTCCGGCACGCGGTCGACGCCGACCACTTCGCGCACGAGCGGTGCGAGCGCAAGCGCAAGCGCGCCCGCACCGGTGCCGACGTCGAGCGCCCGCTCGTCGCCGCTCGGCAGCACGAACGCGTGCACGACGCCGGCGAGCGCCGCGGCACGCTCGTCCTGATGCGCTGCCACCTGCGAGGCGGTGCGCGCAAAGCGGTCAGGCATCGATGACGGTGCGGCGCGCACGCAAAGGAGTGGAGTTGATCCCGCAGACGAGATCGTGGGGAATGGTTCCGGCCACGCGCGCGTGCTCCTCGGCGAGGACGCCGTTGCCGATGAGCACGACCGGCGTCCCGATCGGGACTTCGCCGTCGAGCTCGACCGCGAATGCATCCATCGACACGGTTCCCACCACCCGGCGGGGTATCCCGCCGACCCGGACCGTCGTTCCCGTCAGGTCGCGCCGGAAGCCATCCGCATAGCCGACGGGAACGATCCCGACCCAGGTGTCCTGCGCAGCGACGAAGCGCCGGCCGTAGCCCGTGCTCTCACCCGGGCGCAGGAGCCTGCACAGCGCAACGTGGCTCGTCCAGCCGAGCACGGGCTGAAGCCCGTCCTCCGCGGGGTCGGTGCCGAAGGGCGAGAGCCCGAGCACGGCGATGCCGCACCGTGCAGCGTCGAACGCGGCAGACGAATAGCGCAGCGCGCCCGCGCTGTTCGCGATGTGCCGCTCGAGATAGGTGTACGGGGCGGTCGCGGCACGGAAGCGCTCGATCTGCCACTCCGCATACGCCGCATCGGTGTCGGCGGTGGCGAGGTGGCTCATCAAGCCGACCACCTCGAGCGGCGGCGACAAGAGCTCGGAGACGCCCCAGCGCCCCATGCCGGTGTCGAGCTTCACGTGCACGCGAACGCCGGGCGGAACGTCATCCGCGGAGACGACGAGCTCGAGGTGTGCGTCGCGCGCCTGACCGACCTCGCGGTTCAGCGCCGGCCCCATGACGATGATGCGCGCGGTCGGGAACTCGCGCCGAAGTGCGAGCGCCTCCGGGACGGTGGCGACGCAGAGGGCCGACGCACCGGCGCCGAATGCTGCGCCCGCGATGTCGGTCGCGCCGTGGGCATACGCATTCGCCTTCACGACCGCCCAGAGCTGCGCGCCGCGCAGCGCGTCGAGCAGAACGCGGACATTGCGTCGCACGGCACCCAGGTCGACGGTGATCTCCGAGCGATGCATTACTTCAGCGCGCGCGGCAGCGCTTCGATCAGGTCGCTCGCGACGAGCCCTGCGCGCTGCGGCGCCTCCACGGACGCACGCTGCTGCGCGGCGGCCGCCGCGGCGGCGGCGAGCTGCGCGTCCATGCCCTTGGCGAGGAACGCCGCCACGATGCCGGTCAGGACGTCGCCGGTCCCTGCGGTCGCGAGCGACGACAGCCCGAGTGCAGCGACGAGCAGCCCGCGGCCGGGCGCGGCGACGAGCGTGTCCGCTCCCTTGAGGAGCACGACGCAGCCGAAGCGCTCCGCCGCCTCCCGGACGGAGGCGAGGCGGTGCGCGGCGATCTCCTTCGAGTCGCAGCCGAGGAGCCGAGCGAGCTCGCCCTCGTGCGGCGTCAGCACGCGCGGCGCGGGCCAGTCCCCCGGCTCGAGCCCGAACAGCGCGTCCGCGTCGACGACCGCGGGCAAGGCGAGCTCGGCGAGCGTGCGGCGCACGAGCGCGTGCACAGCAGCGCTTCGGCCGAGGCCCGGCCCGATCGCGAGCGCAGACGCCTTCGCCGCCAGCTCGGTCAGATCGTCGGGCAGAGGACGTTTCACCACTTCGAGCAGGCGCTGTTCGAAGACGGGCAGCGTCTCCTCCGGCGCTGCAAGCGTGACGTACCCCGCGTCTGCGCGGAGCGCCGCCATCGCGGTCAGGGACGGCGCGCCTGTCAGGCCCGGCGATCCGCCGACGACGAGCACGTGGCCTGCGGTGTACTTGTTGTCCGTATCGCGCCGGCGCGGGACCGAGCGAAGGATCCCGGCCCCGACCAGCCGGTGCTCGGTGTCGACCGGGTCGAGCCCGATGTCGGCAACGTGGACGGCCCCGGCGTGGAAGCGGCCGGGCGCGACCACGAGGCCGACCTTGCGTCCGTGGAAGGTGACCGTTGCGTCGGCGCGGACCGCGGCGCCTGCAACCTCACCCGTCGACGAGTCGACACCCGAGGGCAGGTCGATCGCGAGCACGCGTGCTGCGGACGCGTTGATGCTCTCGATCAGCGCCGCGGCGTCGGGGCGCGGCTCGCCCGCAAAGCCGGTGCCGAAGAGCGCGTCGACGATCACGTCCGAGTGGCCGAGGTCCGACTCCCCAGCCTTCGCGTCGACGACGCGCACGTCCTTGCCGGCGCGCTCGAGCTCGCGTGCTGCGATGCGCCCATCGCCGCCATTTGCTCCGCCCCCGCACACGACCGTCCACCGCTGCGCGCGCGGATACAGCTCCAGACCGACGCGCGCGGCCGCATTCCCGGCGCGTTCCATCAGCTCCTCGACGGTGCCGCCGTACCCCTCCTCGGCGGCGCGCATCTCCGCAGCGGTGTACAAGGACTCGAACTCAGTCATTCACAATCGCCACCGCCTGGGCGAGCTCGCGGGAGTGCGTCATGGAGAGGTCGATCGCGCCGGCGCCGACGTGCTCCGCCCACTCGGCGACGCGTCCCGACAGCTGCACCGACGGCTTCGGCCGGCCGACGATCTCGATCTCCTTCCACGCGAACGCCCGCGCAACGCCGAAGCCGAGCGCCTTCCCGACCGCCTCCTTGCCCGCGAACCGGCCCGCGTAGCTCTGGGCGGGGTTCGGCCTCGACTCGCAATACGCCTGCTCGGCGGCGGTGAAGCAACGCTCGCGGAACCGCTCGTACCGGTCGAGCGCGCGCCGCACCCGCTCGATCTCGATCAGATCGGTGCCCACCCGAACGTTCAGAGGTGCTCCTCCAGCCAGTCGGGCAGCTGGCCGATCGACGACACAATGCCGTCCGGCCGCACGCGCGATGCCTCGACGGCGTCCGGGCGGAACTTCCCGGTGCGCACGAGCACGGTGTGCATGTTCATCGCCTGCGCGCCGGCGATGTCGCTCTCGAGATCGTCACCGACCATCCAGGTGAGCTCGGGGTCGGCGTCGAGCGCCTCGAGCGCCGCGGTGAAGTACGAGACGCTCGGCTTGCCGATGACGGTCGCCTCGACGTCGGCTGCGTACTCGAGCCCGGCGACGAACGCCCCGGCGTCGAGCAGCGGCCCACGCGCCGTCTGCCACCAGCGGTTCCGGTGCAAGCAGTAGAGCGAAGCGCCGAGCTCCAGCTCTGCGAAAGCGCGCGCGAGGTTCATGTACGAGAAGACGAGATTCGTCTCGGGCGTCTCGTCGGCGCCGCCGATGAGCACCGCGTCCGCGCTGTCCCCGACGAGCTCGATTCCTTCCAGATCCCCGACAAGGCCCTGCATCACGAGTGCAAACACCCGGCGGCCGCGAAGCGCCGTGACGGCCGCGTCCGCGGTCGTCTGCACCTCGGCGTCGTCGACCTCGATCCCAGCCGTCCGCAGCTCCTCGGCGAGCCGTGCCCGAGAGCGCGTCGTCGTGTTCGTCACGAACCGGAGCCGGTGGCCGTCGCCACGCAACCGGTGGACGGCAGCGGCTGCCCCGGGAATGGGCTGACCGGAAACGTGCAGCACACCGTCGACGTCAAGGAGAATCGCAGCCATGGACGGCGAGTCTATTCGCGTCACCCGCTCGGTCGTTCTGCCGCTGCGCGAGATCGTGTTGCGGACGTCACGATCGAGCGGGCCGGGCGGCCAGCACGCGCAGAAGTCCGAGACCCGCGTCGAAGCGGTCTTCGATGTCGAGGCCTCGGAGGCGTTGTCGGCGATGCAGAAACGGCGTGTCGTCGCGAAGGCGGGACCGGTGCTGCGCGCTGTCGCACAGGACGAGCGCAGCCAGCTGCGTAACCGCGAGCTCGCCGTCGAGCGCCTCGTCGCAGCGCTGCGCGCAGCCCTGCACGTCGAGCGGCGCCGGGTTGCGACCAAGCCGACGGCCGCATCGCGCGAGCGCCGTCTGGAGGAGAAGCGGCGGCGCTCGCAGGCGAAGCGCCTGCGCAAGCCTCCCCCCGATTGACTACTCGACGGTGACGGTTTTCGCGAGGTTCCGCGGCTGATCGACATTCAGGCCGCGGAGCCGGGCAATCCGATACGCGAGCAGCTGGAGCGGGACGACCGCGAGCACCGCCTGCAGGAACGCAGGCGTGCGCGGGACGAAGATGACGTCGTCGGCGTGGTGCTGGATGTCCTCGTTGCCCTCGGTCGCGATCGCGATCACGTGCGCGCCGCGCGCGCGCGTCTCCTGAATGTTGGAGACGATCTTGTCGTAGACGTGGATGTTCGTCGCGACGACGACAACAGGCGTTCCCTCATCCAGCAGCGCGATCGGGCCGTGCTTCATCTCGCCCGCCGAGTATGCGTCGGTCGGAATGTACGAGATCTCCTTCAGCTTGAGCGCGCCTTCGAGCGCGACAGGCAGCCCGATGTGGCGGCCGAGGTAGAGGAAGAACGGCTTCTCGTAGAAGCGCTGCGCGATTTCTTCGATCCGGTGGCGACCGGCGTCGACGTCGTCGAGGAACGTCTGGATCTTCTCCGGCAGTTCGTGCAGGCGGTCGAGGATGAAGTCGATCTCATCCGGCGGCAGCGTTTTGCGGATCTGCGCCAGCTTCAGCGCGATCAGACAGAGCAACGCCGCCTGAGCGGTGAACGTCTTCGACGCTGCGACGCCGACCTCGAGCCCACAGCGCGTGTACATGGTCGCCTCGGCCTCGCGCGTGATCTGCGTCCCCATCTGGTTCGTGATCGCGAGCGTGCGCGCGCCGAGCTCGCGCGCGAGCTTGACGGCGTTCACGGTGTCGCGCGTCTCGCCCGACTGAGAGATGCCGATCACGAGCGTGTCCTTCGACAGCACCGGATTGCGGTAGATCCACTCGCTCGCGATGTCGGGCTCGACCGGGATGCGCGCCCATTCCTCGATCACGTAGCGCCCGACGACGGCAGCGTGGTACGCAGTGCCGCACGCGACGATGACGACGCGGCGCAGGTTCTGGACTTCGAGCTCGGTCATCGCGAGCGCCTCGAGGATGAGGTTGTGGCCTCGGACGCGGTCGCCGATCGTCTCCGCCACCGCCTCGGGCTGCTCGTAGATCTCCTTCAGCATGAACGTCTCGAAGCCGCCCTTCTCGGCGACCTCCTGATCCCACTGGATCTCCTCTGGCTCCCGTTCGACCTCGGCGCCGCCGACGATGAAGCGCGCGCCCGCGAGCGTGATCTCGATGATCTCGCCGTCGATCGGGAAGTACGCGCGGCGCGTCTCGCTGAGGAACGCCGCCACGGACGACGCGATGAACATCTCGCCCTCGCCGACGCCGACGACGAGCGGCGTCTGGTGCCTGACGCCGGCGAGCAGGTTGGGATGGTCGTGGTGGATGGCGACGATGGAGAAGTGGCCTTCGAGCTGCGGGAAGACGCGCTGGAGCGCTGCCGTCAGGTCGCCGTCGTATTCGCGCTCGAGGAGGTGCACGACCACTTCGGCGTCGGTCTCGGACGTGAAGGTGTGCCCGTCCGCCTCGAGTTGTTCCTTGAGCTCGCGGTAGTTCTCGACGATGCCGTTGAGCACGATCGCGAGCTTCGACGCGTCGCAGCCGACGAGCGGATGGCAGTTCCGCTCGGTGACGCCGCCGTGGGTTGCCCAGCGCGTGTGCCCGAGGCCCTGCCGCGACTTCGACCCATTCGGCCCGACCGCGGTGACGAGATTCTGGAGATTGCCGACCGCCCGCACGTAGTCGAGCCCGTCGTCCTCGCGCAGCACGATGCCCGCGGAGTCGTATCCACGGTATTCGAGACGCTGCAGCCCCTGGAGCAGGAGCGGCTTCGCCTCACGTTCCCCGACGTATCCGATGATCCCGCACATGGCCTGGAAATGGAACGAGCCCGGCTGTCAGACCGGTCCGCGGCGTCGCGGAACGGTCAGCCGAGCTCTTCGAAAACGAGCTTGACCACCCTACCACAGAGGGCTTCCGATTCCTCCTCCGTGGGAGCCTCCGCGAGCACGCGGACGACCGGCTCGGTGCCCGATGGACGCACGAGCACGCGGCCGTCGCCGTTCAATTCTGCGTTCACGCGGTCCACGGCGTCGAGCAGGGATTGCGGCAGCGGGCCGCGTTCCGACCGGGGCAGGTTCTGCTTCGCCTGTGGATAGCGCGTCATCGCCGCGGCCGCCCGTGCGAGCGTTGTTCCACGCACCGCGTCGCAGAGGAGGAGCGCAGCGGCCAGGCCGTCACCAGTGACGTGGTCGCGCAGGAAGATGATGTGCCCCGACTGCTCTCCACCGAGCAGGCCTCCCTCGCGGTGGAGCGCCTCGAGCACGTACCGGTCGCCGACGTCGGTCGTGACGACGCGCACGCCATGGTCTTCCATCAAACGGTGGAAGCCGAGATTCGCCATCGTTGTGACCGCGACGAGGTCGACGCCGAGGTGCAACGCGAGCACGGCGACGATCTGATCCCCGTCCACGACCGCGCCGTCGCCGTCGACCGCGAGCATCCGGTCGCCGTCGCCGTCGAAGGCGACGCCGAGGTGGAAGTCACCCCCGGTCACGGTCCGCTGCAGGAGCGCGAGATCCGTCGCGCCGCAGCCCACGTTGATGTTGTGGCCGTCCGGCGCGTTCCCGATCGCAGTCACGTCGGCGCCGAGTCGTTCGAACGCCTGGGGCGCGATGCCGGCATACGCGCCGTTGGCACAGTCCACCGCGACGCGCAGGCCCGAGAGGTCGGAGCCGAACCGTTCGAGCACATGCTCGAGGTAGCTGTCTGCTGCGAAACCGACGCGATCGACCTCACCGCCGCCGGGCGCGTCGGCGTCAATGAGCGCTTCGATCTCCTCCTCGGCGTCGTCCGTGAGCTTGCGTCCATCGCGGTCGAAGAACTTCACGCCGTTGTATTCCGGCGGGTTGTGCGACGCCGAGATGACGACGCCGAGATCGAGTCGGAGCAGTGCAACGGCCGGAGTCGGCACAACGCCTCCGACCACCGCGACGCCGCCGGCGGATTCGACGCCGCGCGCGAATGCGTCCGCGAGCTCCGCGCCCGACGCACGTGTGTCGCGGCCGATGAACACGCGGCCGCCTCCCGACCAGAGCGCCGACGCCTTGCCGAGACGCTCGACGAGTTCGGCGGTCACGAACTCGCCCACGATGCCGCGGACACCGTCGGTACCGAAAAGCTCCCGCGCCACGGCGGGTGACTCTAGCGACCTCATGTGCAGCGTCGGATGTCCGCTCGGAGGCGTCGGGAAACTACCGCGGACCTAGCGCTTGGAGAACTGCGGCGCCTTGCGGGCCTTGTGCAGTCCGGCCTTCTTACGCTCGACCTGGCGGGCATCCCTCGTGAGGTAGCCCTCGCGCTTGAGCGGGACGCGGAGCTCCGGATTCAGGTCGACGAGCGCCCGGGCGACGCCGTGCCGCACCGCGCCGGCCTGGCCGGTGAGGCCGCCTCCGTGGACGCGGACGCGCAGGTCGTACTGGCCCTCGAGGCCCGCGGTGCGAAGCGGCGCCGTCGCGAGTGAGCGCCAGACGGAGCGCGGGAAGTACTCATCCAGCGTCCGGCCGTTCACCCACGTGGCGCCGTCGCCGGGCCGGAGGATGACGCGTGCGACCGAGGTCTTGCGCTTGCCGGTACCGCGGTACTGAGCGAGTTGGGCCACTTAGCTCTCCAGTTCCAAAGGCTTTGGGTTCTGCGGGCCGTGCGGATGCTCCGGGCCTGCATAGATCTTCAGCTTCGTGATCTGCTGCCGCGCAAGGCGGTTCTTCGGCAGCATGCCGCGGACGGCGACACGGAGCACTTCGGTCGGGCGCCGGTCGAGCTGCTCGCGCAGCGTCCGCTGCTTCAAGCCGCCCGGATACCCGGAGTGGCGGTAGTACTTCTTCTGGTCGAGCTTGTTGCCGGTGACCGCGATCTTCTCCGCGTTCACGACGATGACGAAGTCGCCCGTGTCGACGTGCGGCGTGAACTGCGGCTTGCGCTTGCCGCGCAGCGTGTCCGCGATCTGCGTGGCGAGCCGCCCCAGCGTCTTGCCCTGGGCGTCGACGAGATACCACTCACGCGTGATCTCTCCCGGCTTGGCTGAATACGTTCTCATAGGAAAAGGGCGCGGGTGACGCGCCGGGGCGGGATTGTAGCGAAAGCCGCCCGCAATCCCTCGGCGAATGCCTGGGCGCCGCCGTGGCTCGGGTGCCGGATGGAGGGGGCATCCAGGGCCTCTGCGGCGACCCGGCCGACAGCCACGACCCGCCGGCCCCGGGCGAGCTCGGCGAGGAACGGCTTCGCGGCGGCCACCTCGGCTCGCGTCGGCCTGCGGTTCGAGTGCGTCGTGCCGGGATGGGTCGGGACGGCGTTCCAGAGCAGCACCCCCTCCTCGAGGCCGAGCTCGGCCAGCACTCGGTGCACGATCGTCGCGGAGGCCTCGGCCGGGCCCGACCCGGTCAATTGCCGCTCCGAGGTGAACGCGAGACCGCTGATCCGGGCGCCGCGGTAACCGGCCGCCTCGCCGACGAGGATCGTCTCCGCTCCCTCCCGGGCGGCCAGGTAGGCGCCGAGCCGCTCACGCCGCAACTCCGAGGCGGCGTACTGGTTGAACGTGGCGCCGATCCGCGCCCCGGCGAGACGCGCTACGAGCTCCAGGTGTTCCACTTGACGAGCTCGTCGAGCGCACGGCGCCGTTGCGTCGCGCGGCTGGTCTTCCTGCTCCAGAGGGGATCGGGGGCACCGCGCCCGATGGTGACCCCGGCGATGATGCGCAGCTCGTCCGGGATGCTCAGCAATGCGCGCCAGGCAGGATCCTGCTCGACGGGCACGCCGTAGACGCCGGCCGAGAGGCCCTCGTCGACCGCGGTGAGAAGCACGAGCATGAGCGTTGCGCCGGCGTCGACGTACCAGAATGGGACGGGCCACTCGATCTCCTCGCCCTCCTGGAGCTTGTCGTCGCTCCGGTAGCGCTCGTGATAGTCGGCTTCTCGCGTGAGGACGAGCACGTGCGCGGGCGCGCTCGGGAACCACGGCTCGACTTCGGGGTCGTCGTTGCCGGCAAGCGCCGCCAGATCGGCGAGCAGGCCCTGGTCGTCGACGACGAGCAGCCGCTGTCCCTGGCTGAAGCCGGCGCTGGGCGCGCGGCGAACCGTGGCGACGATCCGCTCGAGTGTCTCGCGCGGAATCGCCTCGCGCGTGTAGTGGCGCACCATGCGGCGCCGCTTGAGGATGTCTCGCAAGTCCACGCTGCTAACGGTACGAGATCAGCTCGAGCAGCGTGCCGTCCGGGTCGCGGAAGTACACGCTGGTGCCTCGGCCGCTCCCGCCCGTGCGGGCCGCCGGGCCGAGCTCGACCTCAACGCCGCGGGAGAGGAGATGCGCGACCGCTTCCTCCGCCGTGCCGTCCCAGCGGAAGCAGAGGTCGCTGTTGCCGGGCTTGACCGGATCGGCCGCGCGCGGCACCGGGCTCGCGCCCGGGCCGTGGACGTTCAGCTGCTGGCCGTCCGCCAGGCGGTAGGCGTAGCGGCCCCGGGAGATCTCCTCCACCTCGACCCCGAGCACGTCGGCGTAGAAGCGATTGGAGCGCTCGTAGTCGGTGACTGCTATGACGACGTGGTCGATCCGCGGGGGCAAGGCACGGAAACTTAGCGGGCTTCCCCGACTATTCCCACTCGATCGTTGCGGGCGGCTTCGACGTCACGTCGAGCACGACCCGGTTCACTCCCGGGATCTCGTTCACGATCCGACTCGAGATGGCCTCGATCAGGTCGTACGGAAGCCGCGCCCAGTCCGCCGTCATCGCATCGTCGCTCGTCACCGCGCGCAGCACGATCGGGTAGCCGTAGGTGCGCTCGTCCCCCTGCACACCGACCGAGCGGATGGCGGGGAGCACCGCGAACGACTGCCACAGCTCGCGATACATGCCGACGCGGCGCACCTCCTCCTGCAAGATCGCGTCCGCCTCGCGAAGGATCTCGAGCCGTTCCGCTGTGACGTCGCCGATGATGCGGATCGCGAGGCCGGGGCCGGGGAACGGCTGCCGCCACACCATTCGCTCCGGCATGCCCAGCTCTTCGCCGACTCGCCGCACCTCGTCCTTGAAGAGCAGTCGCAGCGGCTCGACGAGGCGCATCTTCATGTCGTCCGGCAGGCCGCCGACGTTGTGGTGCGACTTGATCGTCGCGGCGACGCCCTCGGTGCCGCCCGACTCGATCACATCGCTGTACAGCGTCCCCTGCACGAGCCAGTTGACATTGCCGAGCTTGCGCGCCTCCTCCTCGAACACGCGGATGAACTCACGCCCGATGATCTTGCGTTTCTGCTCCGGATCCTCGACGCCGGCGAGCAGCTGGAGAAACCGGTCCTGCGCCTGCACGTGCACAAGTGGCACGCGGAAGTGCTCGCCGAACATCTCCACCACCTGCTCCGCCTCGTCCCTGCGCAGCATCCCGTGGTCGACGAACACGCAGGTGAGCTGGTCGCCGACCGCCTTGTACACGAGCAATGCCGCGACGGCGGAGTCGACGCCGCCGGAGAGCGCGCACAGGACGCGCTCGGAGCCGACCTGTCTCCGGATGCGCTCGACCTGTTCCTCGATCACGGCAGCAGGCGTCCACGCCGGAGGCGCGCCGGCGATCTCATACAGGAAGTTCTTCAGCACGTCCATGCCGTGCGGCGTGTGCACGACCTCGGGATGGAACTGCACGCCGTACAGCGCCCGCTCCCGCGACTCGAACGCCGCGACCGGCGTCGCCGGCGAGCTCGCGACCACGGTCGCGCCCTCCGGCGCCTCGACCACCGTGTCGCGGTGCGACATCCAGACGGTTTGCTCGGCTGGAGTGTCCTTCAGCAGTCGCGATTCCTGCACGTGCAGATCCGTCTTGCCGAACTCCGATACACCCGTGCGATCGACACGGCCGCCGAGGTCGAGCGCCAGCAGCTGCGCGCCGTAACAGATGCCGAGCGTTGGAATGCCGAGCTCGAAGATGCGCGGATCGACGTGCGGCGCGTTCTCTGCGTACACCGAGGCTGGCCCGCCGCTGAGGATGATCGCGTAGGGATTGCGCGCGCACACCGCCTCGGGCGTGATGGTGTGCCCGACGAGCTCGGAATACACGCGGCACTCGCGCACACGCCGTGCAATCAGCTGGGAGTACTGGCCGCCGAGGTCGACCACCAGCACCGGCCGGTCCTCCGCGGCCGGAAGCTGGACGACGTTCGACGGCTCAGCGGCGATAGTTCGGCGCCTCTTTCGTGATCGTCACGTCATGCGGATGCGACTCGCGCAGGCCGGCTCCGGTGATGCGGACGAACTGCGCCGCTCTGAGGTCGTCGAGTGTCGCGGCGCCGCAGTACCCCATCGCCTGGCGAACGCCCCCGACGAGTTGGAAGACGATCGGCGCCAACGGCCCCTTGTACGGGACGCGACCTTCGATCCCCTCGGGCACGAGCTTGTCCACGTCCTCGACGTCGTTCTGGAAGTAGCGGTCCTTCGAGAAACCGCGCGCCTTCATGGCGCCGAGCGAGCCCATGCCCCGGTACTCCTTGAAGCGCTCGCCCTGGTGGACGATGACCTCGCCGGGAGCCTCGTCTGTGCCGGCGAGCATCGAGCCGAGCATCACGGCGCCGGCTCCGGCCGCGATCGCCTTCGCAATGTCGCCGGAGGAGGTGATTCCGCCGTCGGCGATGATCGGCACGTCGACCGCTTGCGCAGCTTCGTAGACCGCCGTGATCTGCGGGACCCCGACGCCGGCGACGATGCGCGTCGAGCAGATGGATCCCGGGCCTTGGCCGGCCTTCACCGCGTCGGCGCCGGCGGCTGCGAGTGCTTCCGCCCCTTCGGCGGTCGAGATGTTCCCGGCGATCACGTCGACCGCGACCGCGTCCTTGATCCTGCGCACCATCTCGATCACGCCGACCGAATGGCCGTGCGCGGTGTCGACGACGAGCACGTCGGCGCCCGCGGCAGCCAGCGCCTGCGCGCGCTCGAGTGCGTCCGGTCCGACGCCGACGGCGGCGCCGACGCGCAGCCGGCCGCGCTCGTCCTTCGTCGCGTGCGGGAACAGGACCTTCTTCTGGATGTCCTTGACGGTGATGAGCCCGCGCAGCCGGCCGTCGGAGTCGACGACGGGGAGCTTCTCGATCTTGTGGCGGTGGAGGATCGCCTCCGCCTCGGCGAGCGTCGTCCCCACCGGAGCGGTGACGAGGTTGCGCGCGGTCATGAGCGCCGAGACCGGCTGCTCGATGTCGTCCTCGAAGCGCAGGTCGCGATTGGTGAGGATCCCGACGAGGACGCCGGCGGCGTCGGTGATCGGGACGCCGGAGACCTTGTAGTGCGCCATCAGCTCGAGCGCCTCGCGCACGAGCGCGCCCGGAGGCAGCGTCACGGGCTCGACGATCATCCCGGCCTCGGAGCGCTTCACCTTGTCGACCTCCGCCACCTGTTCGGCGATGGAGAGGTTGCGATGGACGACGCCGAGGCCGCCCTCACGGGCGAGCGCGATCGCGAGCCGGGCCTCCGTGACGGTGTCCATGGCCGCCGAGACGATGGGAATGCTGAGCTCGATCGAGCGGGTGAGCTGCGTGCGGGTCGAGACCTCGTTCGGCAGCACCGATGACTCGGCCGGGACGAGGAGGACGTCGTCAAACGTCAAGCCTTCGCGGGCGAACTTCCGGTCCAGCTCGAGCAGCCGCTGCAGCTCGTCGGGACGGAGGTCGACGCTCAAGAAGGCAAGGGTACCAACCTGCGCGGACTACCTCTTTTCACCCTCCTAACACGAGGGGGCTACCGTGCAGGCGATGCGCATGCTGCTCGGCGCGCTCGCACTTGCGGCCTCGATCCTCCATACGGGGAGCCGCGCTGGGCAGGTGGAGACGCTCTACACGAGCCCGGCCGGCCGGACGATCGCCGCGTTCGCACAGGACGGCGGCCTCGTCGCATGGTTCGCCCCCAAAGCCTCGAAGGGCTGCAACGAGGTGTGGCTCTGGCAGCTCGGAAGCGCGCGGCAGCCGCTCCCCCGCGAGGGAGCTGCGTACCACAACGTCACCTGCGGCTGGCAGGTCCCGGCCCGCTCGCCCGTCAGCCTGGCAGTCGCCGGCAACGGCGGCTCCCCGGCGCTCCTGTGGACGCTGCACGAATCCGCCGCACGGGCAGTGAGGTTCGATTACGTGCTCGGCGCCACGGTCTCCGATCCCAGGGAACGTCGCTTCCAGGAGGTCGCGCATGCGAGCCACGGGGCCGGCCTGTGGCTCGGCGGCGTCGCCGGTAGCGGCGAAACGCTCGTCTACGCGGTCGCGGAGGTGGCATACAAGGATCAGGTCGCTTGCCTGTCGACGCCGACGGAGCCGGGCGCGTGCGAGCTGATGGTGGCGCCGGGCGGAGGCATCTACCGGATCGTCGGCCGCAAGCCTCCGACGCGCATCAAGGGCGCGCCGGCAGCCGTGGCCGTGGCGGCGTCAGGGAACGACGTGGCATACGTCCCGGCAATCGGCGCGTCGACCGTGGACGGGCACCCGCTCGCGTCGCGCAACGTTCCGGTCGAGGTGCGCGACGTCAACACCGGCTCGCTCGTCCTGAGCGTCTCGCCCGAGGCGGCGCCGCTCGCGATCGGGCTGTCGAGCACGGTCCTCGCGGTGCTCGGCCGGTCGGGCGGCAGGCTCATCCTCGGCTGGTATGCCCTCCAGACGGGCAGGCCGCTCGGCACGCTGCGGCTGCCGCTCGGCGCGTCGCCGGCGCTGTCGGCCGGCACGAGCGCAATCGTGTTCCGCGTCGGACGCTCCATTCGCGCCATCGACGTCCACACCAGACGCATCCGCACGGTCGCGAAGGCGGCGGGCACGCCCATCGGCCTCTCGATCGCCGGCGGCCGCATCGCGTGGGCCGAGAACGTCGCCGGTCGCGGGCGCATCCGCGCCATCATGCTCGCGCCGTGAAGGCGCTCGCCGCAGCGGTCGCCGCGGCGGCGCTGGCAGGAGGCGGCGCGCACAGCACCACCGCCCCGCTCATCGTGTTCTCGGCCGACCGCGCGCCCGCCGTGTCGGGAGACGTCTATCGCGCTGACTGGAACGGCCGCGTGGTGAACCTCACGCACAGCCCCTGGCAGGAGACGAACCCCGTCGTCTCGCCGAACGGCATGCTCGTCGCGTTTGTGAGCGACCGATACGGCGGCGGCATCTGGACGATCGCCGTGAACGGCCGCGGTCTGCGACTCGTGTCCGCGATGGGCTTCCCCTCGCAGTACACGCCCGAGCTGGCATGGTCGCCGGACAGCCGGACGCTCGTCTACACGACCGGCGGGACCAACCGTCCTCTGCAGACGCTCTGGCTCACCAGGCCCGAAGCCGCGCCGCGGGCACTCGTGCGCGCGAAGTCGCTCTTTTGGCCGGCGTGGTCGCCCGACGGCCGGCTCGTCACCCTGGAGACGAGCGGCGGCGCCGTCGACGCGTTCACACCGGCGGGGAAGCACGCGTGGAACATCTCGAGCGGAGGCAACCCGGCCGGCTGGTCGGCAACGGGCCTCTTCGCCACCGGCGCGTACGACGGTCGCGTCCACGTCGTCGGCGACGACGGCAAGGAGCGCTTCTCCGTCGATGCGACGTCCGCCGCGTGGTCTCCCGACGGAACGAAGCTCGCGTCGATCAAGGGTCATCGTGCCGAGGTGCACACGAGGTCTGGCCGTCTCGTTTCATCCGAGGTCGTGGCCGATCGCTTTGCGGAGCCGATCTGGACGCCGACCGGCGTCGTCTTCACGAGCGCACCGACGTCACTCGGGCTCAACACCATCGCGATGGGGACGACGTTCGCCGTCCGCGACGACACGCACGTCTACACGCACGTCATCGGCTGCGACGACGACGGCGGTCCGGCAGCCGCGATCGCGTTCTTGCAACCCGTCCACCACACGCGGTCGATCGTGTACCAGAGCCACTGCGCGGAGCCGTTCGACAATCTCTATTCCGTCTCTCCGGACGGCACCGGGCTGCGGCGCATCACGGACGTCCAGGCGAACCAGGTGGAGCCAAGCATCTCCCCTGACGGGACGCGCATCGCGTTCGGCGAATCGCCGTACACGGGGCTGAGCTGCAAGGGTTGCCCGGAATCGCTCCGCACGATCGGTGTCGACGGTTCAGCGGCGACGACGTTGACGTCGCCGCCCGACTGCACGTTCGACGGTCCCGCGAGCTGGTCGCCGGACGGAATGCAGATCATGTACGTCCACTCAGGCTGCGACACGGCGCCCGACGCGATGCTGATCGCCGCCGGCGGCGGGACGCCGACGGATCTCCACGTCCCGGCGTGGACGCTCGCGTGGGGACCGGCGCGAATCGCCTATGCCAACGGGGGAACGGCTCCGACGACCGTGTGGACCGCGTTGCCCGACGGCACCGCCCGCCGCCAGGTGGGCGCGATCGGGGGCGGTCTCACCGAGCCTGCGTGGTCTGCGGACGGCCGCCTCGCATACCTCGTCGGCGCGACCGTCATCGTGAACGGGTCGAAGGTCGCGCTCCCGTTCGCACAGGTCGGAAGCGTCGCCTGGTCACCCGACGGGACACATTTCCTCGTCGCCGCGAAGCCGAAGGGCGCGCCGACGTTCGACCTCTACACGGTGGCGGCCGATGGCACTGACGTGCGGCGCCTCACGTCCAACATGGACGTGTCAAGCGGAGACTGGCGCTAGCTCTTCGAGCTGGACGTCGGCCGCGAGACGGCTCGCCTCGCGCGGGTCGAACCGGCCCGCACCTACCTCGAGCACGGACGCAGCGGCGCAGCCGACCGCGCTGCGCAGCGCATCCTCGACCGGCTGGTCGTTGAAGCGGGCGGCGAGGAAGCCGGCCAGCAAGACGTCGCCGGCGCCGACGGACGCGATCGGCTCGACGCGCTCGATCGACGCACGCAGCCGGCGCAGCGTGCGCTCCTCGCGCACGAGCGCGAAGCACGAGGTCTCCTGCGTGATGATCACGTTCCGCGCCCCGAGATCGGCGATCGTGTCGAGGGCCATGAGGAAGTCGGCGTCGTCGGAGAACTCCTGCCCCACGAGGCTCTCCGCCTCGCGCTGGTTCGGCGAGACGAGGAACGGCTCGGCCTCGACGGCAACCCGCAACGGCTCGCCCTCGGTGTCGACGACGCTCGGCACGCCACGACGGTTCAGCTCACGGATCGCCTCCGCATAGAAATCGTCGTCGACGTCGCGCGGCAGCGAGCCGGAGAAGACGACGAACGACGCGACGCGCGAGAGGTAGCGCAGCTTGTCGAGCAGCATGTCCAGCTCCTCGGCCCGCACCGCAGGGCCCCACTCGTAGATTTCGGTCATCGACCCGCCGGTCGGATCGACGACGGCGGTCGACGTGCGCGACTCGTCGGTGATGCGAACGAAGTCGTTGAGGATCGCCTCGAGGGCGAGCTCTTCCACGATCCGCTCGCCGGTGCGGCCGCCTGCGAGGCCGGTGGCGATCACCGGCGTCTCGAGCGTCTTCAGCGCGCGCGCGACGTTGATGCCCTTGCCTCCGGCCGACGTGAAGCTCGCGCTCGCACGGTGACGGTGCCCGAGCTGCACGTTCGGCACGGTGAGCGTGCGGTCGACGGCTGCGTTGAGGGTGACGGTGACGATCACGGGATGAGGCCCCAGAGGTCTTTCACGGTTCGCGTCGCATACCAGCGTAGACGCCCGCCGAGCCCGGGCCGAGAAACGGAGCGCGCAGCGAGCAACGGCCTCGATCCGAGGAGGTTGCCGCCGGCCCAGACCGTGACACGGCCGAGCTGCCGGCCGCGATGGACGGGGAGAGTCACCGCCGAGGGCGCGACCACGCGCTCGACCACCGACCGGCCGGCGGGGACGACGCGCACGAACGGCCGGGTCGCGACAAGCGCACAACGACGTGCGCCCATACCGAAGAGCGGCACGTCGTCGCCGGACGCGCCGGCGGCAAGAGCGTCGGCGGCAGCACCTGCCCCGCACGTAGCGGGATGCGCTCCTCGCCGACGCGCGCCGCCTTCGCCGTCACGGTCACGTCGTCGTCCGACCGCAGGTGCTGGAGCGCGACGATCACGGTCATCAGCTTCGTGATGCTCGCGATCGGCAACTGTTCGTGCGCGTTCGAGGACGCGAGGACCGTCCGTTCGACGCATTGACGACCGTGTAGACGCGTGCGTCGACGCTCGGAGGAGCAGCGCGAGCCGATCCTGCAACGCCCAGCGCGAGCACGAGGACGAGCGATCCCCGGCGCGTGCCGGCGGAAGGCTACTTCACCTTGAGCCGCTGGCCGACCCGCAGAGCGGTCGGGCTAACCCCCGGGTTGAGCTGCTCGAGGCGGGCAACGCTCGTGTGCGTCTTCGCCGCGATGACCGAGAAGCTGTCGCCGCGCTGCACGATGTAGACACGCGTGAAGGCGGCCGTGCGCTTGACCCGCGGCCGGGCCGGGACCGTCTGTGTCACCGCCGGCGTAGCAGCCGGCGAATGCTGCTGGAGCCCGTAGTGGATGGCAAGCACCGCCGCGGTCACCGCGAGAAGTGACGCCGCCGGTGCCGCGTACTGCCTCACCAGGCGGACGCCGCCCAGACGTCGTGCGCGAGCCGCGCAGCCGCGCCGCCGGCCGCCCCGCGCCAGTCGTCGGTCACGTTCCGGGAGGCGTAGAGGATCGACCGGGAGGCCGAGACGAGCGCGCTGGCAGGGCCGCTCGTGAACGCCGGAGCGAGATCGGAGGGCTTCCCTCCCTGTGCTCCGACGCCGGGAAGCAGCAGAACGGCCCGCGGGAGCAGACGGCGCGCCTCCGCGACCTCGCGCGGGAACGTGGCGCCCACGACTGCGCCGACGGCCGACAGGCCACCTTCGCCGAGGAGGTCCTCGCCCCATTCGCCCACGAGCCCGGCGACGTGCTGCCACAGCAACGTCCCATCCGAGAGCCGCACGTCCTGCACGTCGGCGCCGCCCGCATTCGACGTCTTCACGAGGCAGAAGAGCCCGGCGCCTTCACGGCGGCACGCGGCCAGGAACGGCTCGAGCGCGTCGCGGCCCAGATACGGATTCACCGTCACCGCGTCGGCGAGCGGCGGTGCATCGCCGCGCGGCTCGACGAACGCCGCCGCATACGCACGCGCGGTCGAGCCGATGTCGCCGCGCTTCGCGTCTGCGATCACGAGCAGCTCCGCCGCGCGTGCGTAGTCGCAGACGTCCTCGAGCGCGCGCATGCCGTCGGCTCCGAGCGCCTCGAAGAACGCGAGCTGCGGCTTCACCGCCACCGCGTAGGGAGCGACTGCGTCGATGATCCCGCAGCAGAAGCGCGCGCATGCGGCCGCGGCGTGCTCGCGCGGGAGCATGGTCTCCCCGCGCAGCTCGACCGGCAGCTGGTCGAGAACCGGGTCGAGGCCGACGACCACCTGGCTCCGCTTGCGCTCGACCGCCTCGGCGATGCGGTCTGCGAAGTGCGTCACGGCAACACGAGACACCTGAGCCCAATGTACTGAGGGCCTCGGAATGCGTGAAGGGCCGCTTTCGCGGCCCTTCACAGATCCTCGGAGGAGACGTGCCCGGGCTGACTAGCTGCCGCTGCCGCCCTTGACGGCGGCCTTGAGCGCACTGCCGGCCGAGAACTTCGGAACCTGCGCGGCCGGGATGTGCACCTTCTCGGTCGGGTTCCGGGGATTGACGCCGGTGCGAGCCGCACGATGCTGGCTCGAGAACTTGCCGAAACCGGTGAAGGCAACGTCGCCCCCGCTCTTCAGCGTGTCCGTGATCGTCTCGAGGAACGCGTCGACCGCCTTGCCTGCATCGCGCGCCGTCAGCTGGCTACGCCTCGCGACCTCGTTCACAAACTCCTGCTTGGTCACGTGCCTCTCCTCCTGTCGTTGATCGGTTCTACGCGCCTGAGTGACCCTACCAGGGGTCCCGGTCCCGCTCAACCAAGCGGTTTTGCGGGGCTTTTCGCCTCTGCCAAGAGCTCTCCTGCCCGAAAGATAGGGCGCAGCCGCACGGCGCGGCGTGCAAGAGCATCCGCACCGCCTTCTTCGCGGTCGACGACGCACACCGCGGTCTGCACGAGGAGGCCCGCGTCGCGCAGCGCGTCGACCGAGTCGAGGAGTGCGCCACCGGAGGTGACGACGTCCTCCACGAGGCACAAGCACTCGCCCTCCTCGTACGGTCCCTCGAGACGGTTGCCGGTGCCGTATTCCTTCGCCGCCTTGCGGACGATGACGAACGGCAAGCCCGATTCGAGCGATGCGGCAGCCGCGAGCGCGACCGCGCCCAGCTCGGGCGCCGCGAGGCGTGTCGCATCCGGCGCGTGCGCCTCGACCTCGGCGGCGATCCGCTTTCCGAGCGCCCGCAGGATGTCGGGCCTGGTCTCGAAGCGGTACTTGTCGAGGTAGTACTTCGACCGACGGCCGGAGCGGAGGACGAAATCGCCCTCGAGGTACGCGTGCTCGACGAGCGCCGAGCGGAGCTCCGCGTCGTTCACGAGTGCTTGGCTGCCGAAAGGGCGTCGCGCGCGATCGGGAGAAGCGCGTCCGCCTCCGGCGACCCGTCGTCGAACGTGATCATCGATCCGTCGTCGAAGTAGACATCCACGCGTTCGCGGCGGCGCGCGAGCGTCCGCCGGTAGAGGACGCTGCCCGCAAAGAGCCCCGTCCCGAACCCGAAGAGGCCGAGCGCCTTACGTTTCATCGTCGTCCTTCTTCGGTGCGCGCTTGCGTCGCGGCTTTGCCTCCGGCGCGCTGTCACGCAGGCAGCTCTTGAGGTCGTAGAAGACGAGGCCGGTCGTCGGGTCCGCGGCCGTGGTGGCCGCAATCCGGCGCGACCCCTCGCGGACGACGAACACGCTGCCGGTCGGCGTCGAAGCCTCGACCTGCGTGACCTCGCCGCCGTCACCGAACGACGCCGCGCGCGCCAGCAGCTCGCCGGCGGCGCGAGCGAGCGCCGCGGCGTCCTGCTGGCCCGAAAGTGTGGAACCGGTCACCTCGCCGGTCTCGTCGAACAGCACGGCGGCCTCCACCTGCGAGGAGATCTCGGTCAGATCGGCGAGTGCCTGGGCCGCGTCCATCGGTGGTCGAGGCTAGCACGGTGCCAAACTGAGCCGATGCGACTCAGGAAGCGGGCGCTCTTCGCGAAGTTCTTCGCCGACCGCGGCACCCATCTGGCCGCGATGGTGGCCTACTTCGCGCTGCTGTCGTTCGTCCCCCTCATCTTCCTCTCGCTCTCGCTGCTCGGCCTCGCCCATCGCGCCGACGCCTCCGACTTCCTCGTGCGGGAGCTGAAGCGCGCGTTCCCCGGCAGTTCGCTGCAGAGCATCCTGACGCTCGTTCGCAGGGTGCAGGAAAACGCCGCGACGCTCGGCATCATCGGCGGCGTCGGCCTGCTCTGGTCGTCGCTCTCGCTGTTCAGCGCGCTCGAGTCGGCATTCAACATCGTGTACGGACGGCCGAACCGTCCGTTCCTGCGCGGCAAGACCGTGGCGGCGGCGCTGATGGCGAGCGTGCTCGTCACGTTGTTCTCGAGCCTCGTCGTAGGCGCGCTCGGCGTCGAGGTCCTCAAGCGCTACGCACCGGGATTCGTCGGCGACGCCGTCATTGCGTACACGCTGTCCGTGGCGGTATCGCTCCTCGGCGTCTTCCTGTTCCTCCTCGCCGTCTACCGGCTGCTTCCGAACGCGTCGCTCACCGTGCGCGAGGTGCTGCCCGGCTCCGTCATGGGAGCCATCATCCTCGAGGCGTCGTTCCAGGTGCTGCCGATCTTCATCCGCCTCGCGGACGTGAACGTCACGCTGCGCGTGCTCGGCGGCCCGGCCATCCTCCTCATCTGGCTGTACGTGATGGCGAACGTCATCGTCCTCGGCGCCGAGCTGAACTGGTGGACCACTCAGCGGCGCGGCGCAGGAGCGCCTTCTTGAATCACTGACTGCACCGTGCCGTCGCGGCGGATGAAGAAGAACCACGTGTGCGCCTTCGCACCGTGGTTCCAGGCTTCGGTGAGCGTCACGACCGCGCGCGCGGGTTGAACGAGGGAGATGTCGGTCGCGCACGTCGCCTGCAGCGTCACACCCTTGTCGTGCAGCACACACGGGAGCGTGCCGGGCTTGTGTGGGAAGCGCTCGCCGAGCGCGCGCACGATCGGAGCGCCGGCGAAGAAGGCACGCAGCACCTTCTTCGTGTCTCTGTCCATGCCGCCACAGCCGGCAGCGACGAGGACGAACGTCGCGCCGAGCGCCGCGAGCAGCGCGCGCGCCGCACGGGCGCGATGCGAGTTGCGCTCCTTCCAGGCGTTGCCGAGCTCGGCCACGGTGCGTGCCGCGCCGCCGGGGACGAACACCGGGTCATAGCCGAACCCCTCGGCGCCACGTGACTCGCCGGCGATCCGTCCCTCGAGCGTGCCGGTCCCGCGCACCTCGCCGTCCGGCATCAGACAGACGAGCTCCGACACGTATCGAGCCGCGCGCTCGTCGACGCCGTCGAGCTCCGCGAGCAGCTTCGCGATCGCAGGCGCGCCCTCGGGTGCGTACCGCGCAGACTCGATACCCGGACGGCCACCGAGCGCGGCGACCTCGAGGCCCGAGTCCTCGCCGACGTACGTGCGGTCGGGCCCGAGCATCTCGCGCCCGAACTGCGCTTTCGCGCGCGCGTTCTCGACATACGCCGTGCCGGTCTCCTCGGGCCATCCTTCTGCATCGAGCGGCTCGATCGTCCAGCCCGGGAGCAACCGCTCCAGCTCGCGCGCCTTGTGCGCGTTCCGCGAGCACAGGATCGCCCTTATTCCGTCCATCGCACCTCGAGGACGCCGTCGATCTCCGCGACGCCGGCCACGATCGCGGGAGCCGTCGCGCCGAGCAGCTCGATGAGCATCGCTACCGAGCGCCGGTCGCCCTCCTGCTCGATCTCGAGCGAGACGACGCGGCCGCCTTGCCGCTCCACCGCTTCGAGGAGCGGAGCGGGGCTCCCACCTGCCGGAATCTCGACGAGCAGGCGGTCGATCTCGGCCCGGTACTGGCGGATCACGCGGTAGGCGAGGATGCGGAGCGGGCCGAGCGTGAACAGCGCGCCGAGCGTCGCGATGAGGGCGCCGTCGTAGTAGCCGGCGCCGGACGCCATCCCGATGGCGGCCACGAGCCAGAGCGTCGCCGCCGTCGTCAGTCCCCGGACAGAGAGACCCTGCCGGATGATCGCGCCGGCACCGAGGAAGCCGATCCCGCTGACGATCTGCGCGGCTATCCGCGTCGGGTCGGCAACCACCTGCCCCTGCTCGAGCACGTCGCGGAAGCCGTAGGCGGAAACGAGCGTGAAGAGCGCCGCCCCAAGGGCGACGACGAGGTGCGTGCGCAGGCCGGCCTGCCGCTCGCGCAGCTCGCGCTCGAAGCCGATCGCCCCGCCGAGCCCGGCCGCGACGGAGAGTCGCAGGAGCACGTGCGGCCAGCTGAGCGCGGCGATGGCGCTAAGGAAGGGCGACAGCCGTGGCCTCCGCCTGGCGCTCGCCGATCTCGGCGATTCCGGCCGTTGCAAGCTCGAGCAGCTCGTCGAGCCGCTCCCGTGTGAACGGATCCTTCTCCGCCGTCGCCTGCACCTCGATCAACCGGCCGTCGCCGGTCATGACGACGTTCATGTCCGTGTCCGCGTTCGAGTCCTCCGAGTAGTCGAGGTCGAGCATCGGCACGCCTTCGACGACGCCGACCGAGACGGCGGCGACGGAGTCCGCGAACGCGCGGGAGAGCCCGAAGCGGTCAAGCGCGCGGCGGCCCGCGACGTATGCGCCGCAGATCGCGGCGCAGCGGGTGCCACCGTCGGCCTGCAGGACGTCGCAGTCGAGCCACATCGTGCGCTCGCCGAGCGCGCGGAAATCCGCGACTGAACGCATTGCGCGGCCGATGAGCCGCTGGATCTCCACCGTCCGTCCCTGCTGCTTCCCGCGCGAGGCCTCACGCTCGACGCGGTCTCCGGTCGAAGCCGGCAGCAACGAGTACTCGGCCGTGATCCAGCCGCGCCCCTGGTTGCGGAGCCAGCGCGGCACCTCCTCCTGGATCATCGCGGTGCAGAGGACGATCGTCTTGCCCTGCGTGACGAGCACGGAGCCGTGCGGCTGCTCGAGATAGTCGGGCTCGAACGTGAGAAAGCGCAGCTCGTCCGTCTTCCTTCCGTCCGCGCGACTCACGCCGCCGCCCCCTCGAGGCGCGACACGGCGACGTGCTCGACGTCGGCGATCGGGAGCTGGAGGAAGCGGCGTCCCATCTCGCGGAACGCCGCGGGATCGCCGGTGGTGAGGAACCGGTACACGCCCGTGCGCGCTGCGTCGTTCTCGATCCGCTTGCGCGCGAGCGTGTCGGACACCTCGCGTGCGGTTTCCTCGGCCGAGAAGACGAGCGTCACGTCGCGACCGAAGACGCGCTGAAACAGCGGCCGGATGAGCGGATAGTGCGTGCACCCGAGGATCACTGTGTCGACACCCGCATCCTTCAGCGGCGCCGTGCACTCGCGCACCGCCTCCTCGGTCTCGTCGCCGTATGGATCGTCGCTCTCGATCAGCGGAACGAGCCGCGCGCACGCGACCGAATGCAGCTCGACGCCGGCGTCGAGCGCACGCACGAGGTCGCCGTAGCGGCCGGCGTCGACCGTCGCCTGCGTCGCGAGCAGGCCGACGCGACGGTTGCGTGTCGCCTGCACCGCCGCGCGCGCCTCGGGCGCGATCACGCCGATGACCGGCACCGACAGCTCGGACTGGAGCTGCGGCATCGCAGCCGACGTCGCGCTGTTGCAGGCGACGACGATCAGCTTGACGTCCTGCGCCTCGAGAAACGCGCCGATCTCGCGCGCGAACCCACGCAGCTGCGCGAGCGGCCGCGGGCCGTACGGCAGCCGCGCATGGTCGCCGAGATAGACGAAGTCCTCATGCGGCAAGGTGACGAGGCACTCGTGGAGGACGGTCAGGCCGCCCACTCCGGAGTCGAAAACGCCCACGGCTCTCCCATCCATAGAGCGTGATCGTAGGCTACGGGGGTGGTCACTCTCCTTCTTGCCGCGCTCATCGGCGTCGCGACGCCGCAACCGGTCACGATCACCGCCTCCGACGGCGTCCCGCTCGCCTGCTCGATCGTCGAGCCGGACGGCACGCCCCCAACCGGCGGCTGGCCCGCCGTCATCCTCTTCCACGGCCTCGGCGGCTCCCATACCGACATGGAGCCGATCGCGACCGGTGCGTTGGCGCCCGCCGGTTACGTGTCGCTCGAGTGCGACGCACGCGGCACCGGTGCGTCCGGCGGCCAGTTCGGGCTCGACGGCCCGCGAGAGAACCAGGACGCGCAGGATCTCTACACCTGGCTCGCGGCGCGACCGGAGGTGTCCGACACCGAGATCGGAGCGCTCGGCATCTCACTCGGCGGCGGAGCCGTGTGGAACGCGACCGCCGCGGGCGTTCCCTTCAAGGCGATCGTTCCGGTGATCACGTGGACGAACTTGCAGACCGCGCTCGCCCCGGAGGGCGTCGCGAAGACGGAGCTCGTCGCGCTCCTCGCCGCGCTCACGCCCGCGTCGCGCTGGGACCCGGACCTGCTCGCCGCCTCGGCGACGCTCGCGCAGGGGACGGTCACGCCGGCAGCAGCCGCAGCGGCCGCCGCACGTTCGCCGCTCGCGCAGCTTCCATCCATCTCCGTGCCGACGCTGCTCGTGCAGGGTCGCCACGACTTTCTCTTCGACATCGACCAGGCGGAGACGGCGTACAGGGAGCTCGCCGGTCCGAAGGAGCTGTACCTCGGCGACGTCGGCCACGTGCCGGCGCCGAACCCACCGGCGGAGACGCCGACGTACCTCGGCCTCGCGGTCAAGTGGTTCGACACGTACCTGAAGGGGAGCGGCAGCGCCGGCACGGGCGTGCAGCTCGCACACGATCCGTGGGACGGCAAGTTGACGTCGTTCGCGGGACTGCCTCCGACCAGGCGCGTGACCGTCTCGCTGCCGGGTACGACGAGGATCGGCCCGTCGGGGAAGGTCGTGCGCGGCGTACGCATCACGGGCGGTCCGCACGAGACGTTCGGCGACTCGACGCTCACCGTGCACTACTCCGGCATGAAGAACTGGGGCCATCTCGTCGCCGTCCTGTCGGCGAACGGGATCCCGACGGCGATCAGCACCGGCGCGTGCGCACTCACCGGGACGAGCGGCGTCGCGCAGATCCACTTCATGAACGAGAGCGTGCGTGTCCCCGCGGGCGCGAAGTTCGTCGTGACGCTCGCCGCGACCTCGGGGAATGCGCCCGTGTATGCGACGGGCGTCGCTGCCGGCGCATCGGTGACGGTCGGGCGCGAGACGTTCGCACTCTCCGTGCTGAAACGAGCGGTGTCGAAATAGCGGCGACCGTGCGGATCGGCACCTGCTCCTGGGCGGACGAGGCGCTGTCGAAGTACTTCTATCCGCCCAAGATGCCGGCGAAGGAACGGCTCGCGTGGTACTCGGAGCACTTCGACACGGTGGAGGTCGACTCCACGTACTACCGCCTGCCGAGCGAATCGGTTGTGGAAGGTTGGGCCGAGCGGACACCGCCCGGCTTCGTCATGCACGTGAAGGCATTCGGGCTCATGACCCGTCACCCGGTGAAGATCGAGGTCCTGCCGGAGGACCTGCGCGACGAGATGCCCGTCGACGAGCGCGGGCGGGTCGACCGGCCCCCGCGGGCAATCCGCGGCGAGGTGTTCCGCCGCTTCCTCGCCGCGCTCGAGCCGCTGCGCAGCACCGGCAAGCTCGGCGGGATCCTGTTCCAGTTCCCGTCCTACGTCGTCTTCAAGGACCGCTCGCTCGACTACATCGAGTGGGCGCGCAAGCAGCTCGGCCGCGACGAGATGCTCGTCGAACTCCGGCATCGCTCCTGGCTCGACGACGAGAACCGCGCGGAGACGCTCGCGTTCCTCGAGCGCATCGGCGCGACGTACGTGACCGTCGACGCGCCGAGGTCGGGCGACGCGAAGAACCTCGTCCCGACGGTTCCCGCCGTGACGTCGGCGACCGCGTACGTCCGCTTCCACGGGCGCAACCTGTCGACGTGGAACAAGCGCGGCGGCTCCGCGGCCGAGCGGTTCGACTACCTGTACTCCGAGGAAGAGCTCGCGGAGTGGGTGCCGACGCTGCGCGAGCTCGCGGACGAGTCCGAGCAGGCGTTCGCGCTCTTCAACAACAACGCGACGGCACAGGATCCGCGGAATCCGCTCGCGACCGTGTCGCAGGCGGCGACGAACGCCTTCGAGTTGCGTAGTCTGCTCAGCACGTGAGGATCCTGTCCGTCGTCCACGGCCCCGAGGCGCGGGCCGAGTTGTTCGAGCCCGTCGTCGTCCGAGCCGGGCACGCGCTGGACGAGTGGAGCTTCTCCTGGGGACGGCGTCCGCCCCGGCCCCTCGAGTCGTACGACGCGTACATGGTCTTCGGCGGTGCGATGCATCCCGATCAGGAGGCTCAGCACACGTGGCTGCCCGAGGAGATCGCCTGGCTCGAGCAGGTCATCGTCGACCGGCGTCCGGTGCTCGGCGTCTGCCTCGGCGTCCAGCTGCTCGCGCGCGCGGCCGGCGCGCAGGTGCGCCGTCTCGACGAGCCGGAGATCGGCTGGATCGACATCGACCTCAACGATGCGGGGACAGAGGACCCGGTGCTCGGGTCGATGCCGAAGCGGTTCTCCGGGCTCGTCTGGCACCACTACACCTACGACGTGCCGGAGGGCGCCGTCGAGCTCGCGCGCACCAACCGCACGACGCAGGCGTTCCGCCTCGGCGAGGCATGCTGGGGCGTGCAGTTCCATCCCGAGGTGACCGGCGTCCAGCTGGAGCGTTGGATTGCAGACTTCGAGGACCCGCCGCCCGATCCCGACGGGCTCCGCGCGGAGACTCCGAAGATGATCGGTCAATGGAACGAGCTCGGGCGAACGCTGTGCTCCGCGTTCCTCGAGACAAGTAACACCTTGGTACTAGCGACGCGCTAGCGCTCGAGCGGCAGCTCGGCGTGGCGCGACCACTCGTGCCACGAGCCTGCGTAGTTGCGCGCGTCATAGCCGGCGCTGCGCAGCGCAAGCGTCGCAAGCGCGGAACGCGAGCCGGAGTGGCAGTACGCCACGACCTCGGCGCCTGCCGGCAGGCCGACGAGCTCGCGGATCCGCTCCGGCGACTCGGGCCGGCCGGGGCCTGCGAAGAGCGTCGAGACCTCGACGTTCTTCGCGCCCGGAATGTGCCCCTGTCGCGGGTCGCACGCGCTGCCGCCGCGACCGGTGTACTCGTCGTCGCGACGGACGTCGAGGATGGTCAGCGACGCGTCGTCCAGTCGTCCTGCCAGCTCGTCGCGCGTCGGCAACGCGTGCAGATTCGGCGTGAGGTCGGCCTCACGGACCGGCACGAGCTCGAACGGTCCGGTCTCCAGGTCTCCCTCCCACGCTGCCATCCCCCCGAGCAGGATGGACACCCGCGTGTGACCCGCGAGCTCTGCGAGCTGCGCGGACGGCATCGCGCCGACGCCGTCGCCGCGGTCGACGAGCACCAGCCGCTCGCGTCCGGTGATGCCGTGCCGCCGGAGACGAAGGACGATCTCCTGCGCCAGCTCCTGCAGCGACCCCGCGTCGGCGGACGGCGAGGGCGATCCGAGCACGAGCGGCCGCGAGCCGGGGATGTGTCCACGCGTGTGCGCGTTCGGGCCGCGGACGTCGCCGACGACGAGGTCGTCGTCCCCGAGATGCGACGCAAGCCAGAGCACGTCGACGACGGACGGAAACTCAGAGACCTGCGACGACATGTGCCTCCTCGGCGACGGCCGGTCGGTCGAGCAGCCGCGCGAGCCACTCGCTGAGCACAGGATATGGCTGGAGCTCGATTCCCATCGCGTCGCGCGCACGCAAGACCCACGGGACATAGGCGATGTCGGCGAGACCGTATTCGGCCCCGCCGAGCCACGGCCGCTCCTCGAGGGCGGCGTCGAGCAGGTCGAGCTGCTCGGCGAAGAGCGCGTCTGCGCCGTCGGCGCCCCGGCGCAGAGCGTAGTACGGCCCTGTGAATGCGTCGTGGCGAAAGATGCGCAGCCGCGCGAGCGCGCGCTCGGCCGGATCGGCGGGAAGGAGCGCCGGCTCCGGGTAGCGCTCTTCGAGGTACTCCATGATCACTGCGGACTCGGGGAGCGTCCAGGCGTCCTCCTCCACGACGGGAACCCGCCCCGTGGCGTTCTTCTCGTAGATCCACGCCGGCCGGTCATCGAGGTCGATCTCGATCGTCTCGAACTCGATGCCCTTCTCCGCGATCACGATGCGCACGCGTGCGCAGTACGGGCAGCGCGCGGCGTCGTAGAGCGTGAGCATCAGGACGCGACTCCGAACACGTCGGCGATCTGCTCGTACAGCTCTTGCGCAGGCGGAAGCCCGGCGGGTGTCGCGGACGTGCGCGCGACCTCGCGCACGCGTTTCGGGTCGGCGCCGGTCAACCGCGCGACCACGGTCGGGTTGGCGCCGAGCGCGATGACGTCACCCGGAGGCAGTTCGCCGTAGAACTCCGGCACGGAGAGGTACTCGTCCATGTCCGCGCCGCGATCGAAGAGGTTGTAGCGGACGACCGCGCCGCGCTCGACCCCGAGTGCGACGACGACGCTCTCGCTCGTGTACGACAGCTCCTTCGCGAGCGCCTTGAGCTTCTCCGGCTCCCGATCGGTCAGGTCGCTGCGAACGGCCACCCATCCGTTCGCGACTCCGCCGACATCCACGCTCTCGGAGTGGCCGAGCCGCGGCAGCATCTTCTGCACCGCGCGCTCGACGGCGCCCGCGTCGTCCGTCTGCACGTGCGCGATGCCGAACGTCGGGCCGTCCGGCTCGGCTGCGAGCCGCTGCTGCAGGGCCTCGACCGGTACGGCCAACGTCAGCTCGGACGTCTGGAAGCCCCAGCGTTCGTACACGGCGCGCGCGTGTGCATTCGAGGCGAGCACGTCGAGCTCGAGCACCTCGGCGCCGCGCTCTTTCAGCCGCGCCGCAGCCTCCCGCGTGAGCTCGCGGGCAAGTCCGGTGCCGCGTGCCTGCGGGCGAACGTAGAGCATCTCGAGAGAGCCGAGCCGCGTGCCCTTCATGAGCGCCACGGCGAGACCGACGTCGTCCGCGAGCAGCACTGTCTCGTCGCGCACGGCCCCGGCGAGCCACTCGAGATCCTGTTCGAGGTCGTCGTCGTACCACGACGGTTCCGGGATCTCGGCCTCGAACGCGCGCCAGAGCTCGCGGACGAGGGGCAGATCGTCGGCGGTTGCTGGACGGATCACGGGACGCGTTTCGACAACAGGAGGTAGTGCGCAGAGAGGTTCTCGAAGGGATGGAAGCGTACGCGCGCCGCATCGATCTCCAGCGGAGCAACCGCCTTCTGCAAGGCGAGGTCGCCTGCCGGCCACGCGTTCGGCCGCGCGAGATGGCGCGCGAGGAACCATTCCGCCGTCCACTCGCCGATGCCGTGCTGTGCGACGAGCCGCGCGCGCACCTCGTCGTCCGGGAGCTCGGCAAGCGCCTCCAGGTCGAGGTCCGAGCGGGCGAGGGCCACGACGTACTCGGCTTTCCGCCGCGAGAAGCCGACAGCGACGAGCTCCTCCTCGCGCGTGCCGGCCAGCCGCTCGCGCGTGGGAAACGCCCAGGCCTGGCGGGCGCGGACGCCGAAGCGCTCGATCAGCCGGTTGCGGATCGCGAGCGCCGAGTAGAGCGACACCTGCTGCGATGTGATCGCGCCGATGAGCATCTCGAAAGGGTCCGGGCTGAGCGACGGCCGGAAGCCGGTGAGGCGCGGAACCAGCGCCGCGAGGATATCGTCATGCGTCGCCCAGGCATAGAACGGATCCAAGTCGAACGCGAGCCCGAGCACGGCGCGCACCACGGCCTCCGTCTCTCCGTCGAGCGGCTCGACCTCGACGCCGCCCGGCGCCGCCTCGACCCGCACCTCGTGTCCGCCGACGACGCGGTGCAGGCCACCCTCGTGCCAGAGGCTCGCGCGGTCGACGCCGAACGAGCGGAAGCGCTCGGTCGTCAGATCGAAGTCGAACGGTCCGGACACGGCGAGGAACGCCATGCCCGGACCGTACTGGCCGTTAGCCCGTAGACCCCAACCAGGCCTGTAGCCGGCCGATCACCGTCTGCAGGAAGGTGTCGAGCTTCTGAAGTCTCGGATGGCTCGCCATCCTCTGCTCGACGTTTCCGTCCAGCGTTTGCAGGCGGGTAAGGGCCTTGTTCGCGAAGTCGACGCAACGCTGCGGAGCGCCGGTCGAGCTCGTTCCACAGTGCTTCACGAACCGCTCCGCGAGCTGGGCGATGCGGGCGTGCTTGCCCTGGATCCCCGCGCCGCCGGCCGCGAGGGCGGTCGGGACGGCGGCGAAGGCGAGGGCGAGGACTGCGACTACCACGAGTCTCTTCACGTCCCCAACGATCGCCTCGCAACGTAAGCCAAAGGATCGGCGGACGTAAGACGGACGTAAATCAGCGACAGACGACTCTCCAAACGTGAAAGGCCGGGCCACCGTTGGGCAGCACGCCGTCGCGCGCATCCTCGCCGTACAGCGTCTCGAGCTCCGCGAAAGGAACCTCGATCGACCGGTGCGGCGCACGTGCGGCGAGACAGAGGAGCTGCTCCGTGCGCGTCTCGCGCAGGTACGCGATCGCATCGTCGGTGACGTGCACGTACCGCATGCCGCCCGACGCAAGGGCGTCGCTCGAGCGCCGGAGCGCGATCAGCGCGCGATATTCGGCCAGGAGCTCCGTGTCCCACGACTCCGGTTGGTTCCACGGCATCGTGCGCCGTGCGTCCTCGCCCCAGTCCCCCTCGAGCCCGATCTCGTCGCCGGCGAAGAGCATCGGCACGCCGGGCGTCGTCATCTGCATGCCGATACCGACGACATGCGTCGCACGCGAGCCGGCGACGGTGCGGAAACGCGCCGTGTCGTGGCTGTCGAGCAGCGTCCACGAGTTGACGACGGCGTCCCAGGGCACGCCCGCCCGGAAGCTGCGCATGACAGTGACCGCCTCCGGCCCCGAGTACGACGGCGCCGGCGTCTTCGAGAAGACCTCCTCTTCGAGCCTGCCGCCGTGCAGCCACCACCACGTCGGCCGCAGGAAGCCGGCGTAGTTCATGACGCCCTGCCATCCACGCCCATCCAGGTCGGGCCGATAATCGTGGCCGTGCTCGCCGACGAGCAGCCGGTCGCCGATGAGCTCGCGCGCCCACGCGGCCACCTCGCGGTTCACATCGAGCAGCCGGTAGCGGCCGACCATGTTGGCGACGTCGATCCTCCATCCGTCGAGGCCCTCCGCCAACCAGTGTTCGAAGACGCGAGCCATGCGGCGTCGAAGCTCAGGTGAGCCCCAGTTCAGCGTCGGGAGCGACGGCACGTCGAACCAGCACGCGTAGCCGCCCGGCGGCGACCCGTCGAAGAAGAAGAGGTCGCGCTCGGGCGCAGACGGATCCGCTTCGGCCCGCAGGAACCAGTCGTGCGCGGCGCCGCAATGATTCAGCGTGAGGTCACCGACGACGCGCATCTCGCGGTCATGCGCAGCGCCGAGGAGCGAGCGAAGCGCGGCGTCGCCGCCGAGCAAGGGATCGACGCGGTCGAAGCTGGACGCGTCGTAGCGATGGGTGCTCCGCGCGGGGAAGAACGGTGTCAGATAGAGCGCGTTCGCACCGAGGTCGGCGATGTAGTCGAGGCGCTGTTCGATCCCGGGGAGATCCCCGCCGTAGAGCTCGTACGGCGTGTTCGGGCCGCGCCCTTCGGGAATCGCATCCCACTCGCGCGGCACAGCCCAGTCCGGGACCTCGACGCCTGTCGCCGCCCCCGACGTCGCGAACCTGTCCGGGAAGATCTCGTACACGACCGACCGGGCGTGCCATTCCGGTGCAGGCGGCCCCAGCGCGAGCGCAAAGTCATCGGCACCGGCAACGTCGTGTGCGTGCACGCCGAGGCCGTTGACCCACCGGTAGCCCGCGTTGCCGCCGTCGACGAGCCAGCGGTAGCCGGTGGTGGCGTTTCGCACGGAGAACTCGGCGCGCCACCAGGTCTCGCCGTCTCCGTCCTCGTCGAGGACGGCCTCTGCGGTATGCGGCTCGCCGTCGACGACGTACCGCAGCCAGACGCGCCCGGCTGCGCCCTGCGGCGCCCGCAAGCGGACGACGGCGGAATCGCCGGGCTTCTCCGGCCGCGCGAGCAGATACAGCTCGGAGCCGTCGTGGTGCGGCTCCGAGATCACGCTAGAGATGCGACGTCAAGCCCGCGCCGGAGGCGTCCTCGACGTCGCCGGGCGTCCCGGCGTTGTCGTACCAGGAACGCCAGTACTTCCCGTCGTCGAGCCCGTGCGCGAAGCGCGACAGCTTCAACGGGTTGAACGTGTCGCACATGACCGCGAGCTCGTGCGTCTCGTGCAGGCCGATGCTCTTCTCCGCGAGGCCCGGCTGCGGCCCGTGCGGAAGCCCGGACGGATGCAGCGTGATCGATCCCACCTCCACGCCTTTCCGCGAGCCGAAATTGCCGGAGACGTAATAGATCATCTCCTCCGACTGCAGGTTCGAATGGTGATACGGAATCGGGATCGCGTTCGGGTCGAAGTCGAGCTTGCGCGGACAGAACGAGCAGATGACGAAGTTCTGCCCCTGGAAGGTCTGGTGCGACGGCGGCGGCTGGTGGATGCGGCCGGTGATCGGCTCGAAATCGTGGATCGAGAACGTCCACGGGTAGAGGTAGCCGTCCCAGCCGACGACGTCGAACGGGTGGTAGTCGACGATGTACGTCTGGTAGCCGCGGCGCACGCGCACCTTCACCGGGAACTCGCCGGTGTCGCGCTCCGTGTGCAGCTCGGTCGGAGGATGGATGTCGCGGTGGTAGTACGGCGCGCCTTCCATGATCTGCCCGTAGTGGTTCCGGTAGCGGCGCGGGATCTCGACGAGCCCGGGCGTCTCGAACACGAGATAGCGCTGCGGGCCCTTCGGGTCGAACCGGTAGGTCGTCCCGCGCGGAATGACGATGTAGTCGCCCTCCTTGTACGGGACGTCGCCGAAGATCGTCTCCAGCGTTCCCGACCCCTCGTGCACGAAGACGACCTCGTCGCCCTCGCCGTTCCGGAAGAAGTAGTGCATGCGCTGCGTCGGCCGGCAGAGCGAGATCTCCACGTCGTTGTTCCACATCAGGAGGCGGCGGCCGGTGATCTCGTCGCCGTCGGGCTCGGTGTCGAAGGTCTTGAAGTGGCGGTGCGCGTGCTGCTCTGGCACCCACTCCTCGCGCACGATCGGCTCGAATCCTCCGAGCTTCACTACCCGGCACGGCGACTGCAGGTGGTACAGGATCGACTCGTTGCCGGTGAAGCCCTCGAGCCCCATCACCTCTTCGGTGAGGAGCGTGCCGTTGTCGCGAAACTGGATGTGCCGCTTGCGCGGAACGTCGCCGAGGCGCTGGTAAAAAGGCATGCGGAGAGGATATCCCCGAGGCTAGGCCGCGAAGCGCCGGACCCACTCGGCGAGAAACGGCTCGAAGATGGTGTAAGAGCCACGCCCATGGCGCATGACCAGCTCCGAGTCGACGAGCTCGCCGATCGCGCGCTGAACGCTCGATGGAGCTGGAAGTCCATGACGCGCTCGATACTCGTCGCTGAGAGGCCGACCCGCCGGCTCGACCGCGAGTGCCTGCAGGACCATGCGCTGCGTCCGCGGAATGGTGTCCCAGACGTACGTGAAGTGCGCGTTCTCGGCGCGGAGGACGCGGTCGAGAGCTCGCTCGACCGCGGCGTCGGTGACCTCGCCGTCCGTTTCCTCCCACAGCGCATAACACAGCTCCTGCGTTCCGTACGGGTGGCACCCCGTCATGGCCAGGATCCCGTCGACGCGCCCGGCGGCGATGCGCTTGCCGGTCGATTCGAACCGGTGCGAGATGAACTCGCCGAACTCGATGGCCGGAATCGGCCCAAGCTCCATCTGGCGCGCGCTCCTCCAGAAGGGCTCGTTCACATCGTTGAAGAGCGTCCGCATCATGCTCCGCTTGCTTCCCAGGTAGACGTGCGCCACGTCGGGTTGGGTCTGGAACACGGCGCGCATGAGCGCGGGCAACCGCGGGTCGAGCGCGATCACCTCCTGGAACTCGTCGAAGACGAGCGCGACGCGCCTGCCGCGCTCGGCAGCGAGCTCCGCCGGCAGCTCGAACAGCCGCTCGAGCGTCGCGTCCACGTCACCGGCATCGTGACCGCCGGAGAAGCTGAAGCTGAAGTTGCCCGTCATCGGCTCGACGGTCACCATCGGGCGAACGCGAAGACTCTCGAAGATCCGTGCGGCGCGGTCGCGCGCCCGGAGTAGCGGCGTGGCGACGCCGTCGTAGATCGCCTGGGAGAGCTTGGAGGCGAGCTGCTCCTTCGTCGCCACGCGCATGAGATCCACCTGGGCGATGAGCGCCTCGTCGCTCGCCGTCAGGCTCTGCGCCGCGCGCCAGATGAGTGAGCTTTTGCCGTACCGGCGAGGCGCGAAGACGACGACGTTCTGACCGTTTCGGATGTCCGCCTCGAGCTCGGCGAGATCCCGCTCGCGATCCGTGAAGCCCTCGTCCACGGCGATGTCCCCGAAGTTGAACGGATTCGTCGGGTGCGGCACGAACGGGACTGTATTACGCGGACTTGCGTTACGCAAGGTTGCGTTACGCAGCCATGCGTTATCCGGCCAGGGCCAAGGCGGCCAAGCGCCGCCCCACCGCAGGCGCGAACTTGAATCCGTGACCCGAGCAGGCCGAGCCGACGACGACGTCTCCGCGGCGGTCGAGCACGAACGTCTGGTCGGCGGTCGACGTGTACAGGCACGTGTCGGTCTCGACCGGCTCCGGATCGACGCCGGGGAACCGCTCGCGCACCCAGGCCGAGATGTGCTCGACGATCGCGGGATCCGGCGCGCCGTCGGAGCCCGGTTCGGCGGACGCGCCGGCGTGGTGTGCGCCCGCCTTCAACCCATGAACCGGGTCGTACAACGAGTACATCCCGTGCCCGCCGGTCGCGGGGTTCAGGTCGACGACGGACGGCGGCGGCGGGCCGTCGTGGTGGAAGTACGCGATTGTCTCGCGCGTGACGCGCACCGGCACATCAGGGAGCAGCCGTCCGATCCACGGGCCTGCGGTCACCACGACGACGTCCGCATCGAGACCAGCGAGCGAGTCCACACGGCTTCCGGTTTCCACGCGTGCGTCGGCGACCTCGAGGAACGCGTGGCGCGCGCGGTCGGCCAGCACGATCCCGGCGTCCGGAGCGAAGAGCGCCGTCCAGCCGTCGGGAAGCACCGCGCCGAGCTCCCGGACTGCGACGGCGTCGAGGAAGCGGTACTCGACCCCGCATTCGTCGAGCGCGCGCGCCGACGTCAGCGCAGCGTCGGCGACGAGCTCGACGAGCCCGTACAGGCCGAGCAGCTCCTCCCCTGACTGCCGCTCGAGATCGCGCCACCCGACGTAGGCCTCCTGCGCGTACCGGATCCAGTACGGCTCGGGATACGCGATGCGGAAGATGCGCGAGCGTCCATGACTCGACCCATGCGTGTGGTCGAGCTCGAACTGCTCGTGCACCGTGACCTCGGCGCCGCGCTCGCTCAGAGCCCACGCTGCCGCGCAGCCCATCACGCCCGCGCCGACGACGGCAACGCGCGTCATACGGCCAGGATGTCGCCTGGATAGAGGCGCGTGTTCGCGGCCGCGTGCGCGACGAGCCGCTCCCAGTCGATGCCGAGCGGCACCTCCTCGTCGGGCGTCGTCACGATCGGGCCGAGCGAGAGCGCGAAGTCGCGCGCCTTCGCGCCCTCGAGCTCCGGAGCGACCCACTCGATCAACGGCGTGAAGCCGCCGATGCCGCCGTCAGCGTCGATGATGGCCGCAACGCGACGCACCGGGACGACGTCCGCGGCGCCCATGGGCGCGTGGACGACGTCGTCGGCCGCGAGGATCGCCGCCGGATTGGCGAACACGAACTCGCCGTCTTCGTCGAAGAGCCGGATCGATGGCGGATGGAGCACGGGCGCGCGGAAGACGATGCCGTCGAGCAGGTACTCGGCGTGCTCGCGTGCAAGCCCGCCGCCGCTGAAGAACGACTGCAGCGTCTGCGCCGCCAGCTGGATGACGCGGTCGCCGTCGATCCGACCCGGCCAGCCGCGCTCGAGCGCAAGGTCTGTCGGCGAGAACATGCAGAGCTTCACTACTCGGGCTCCGTGTGCACGACGACATCTGCGATCTGCGGGAGCCTCAGCCGGATGCGCTCCTCGATCTCGCTCGCACGCGCATGCGCGTCGGCGAGCGCCTGGCCGGCACCGAGCCGCAACGTCATGTGCGCGACGAGCCCCTCGTCGGTATCGAGAAAGCGCAGGTTGCGCGGCTCGACTCCGCCGGTGACCTCGCGGACGATCGACCGCACGGTGGCGACGTCGCCCGCCACCTCGGCCGCGCCGGCGGTCTCCGAGAGCGGCTCCAGATGCGTCTGGACTGCTGCGACCTCGGGAACGGCCTCGACGATCGCCCGCTCGACCTCCTCCGCGATCGCATGTGCCTCTTCGAGCGAGAGGTCGCCGGGCAGCTTCAGGTGCAACGAGACTTCCGTGCCGCCGCCGACAGAGAGCACGCTCACGTTGTGCACCTCGCGCACACGCGGAACGGCGAGCGCAGCGGCGTGCGCGCGCTCACGCACGGCCGCTTCTTCGAGTGGCTCGACGTGGACGACGACGTCCGACCCCGGCAACGCACCCTCCACCGCGCGCTCGACCGCGTCCGCGGCGGCGTGCCCCTGGCCGACGGCAGCGTCGGCCGAGACACCGATGACGACGTCGGCGAAGTGGCGGCCGGCTGACTGGCGCATCCTGAGGCGGCGCAGGTCGACCTCCGGGAGCGCGACGATCGCGCGTCTTGCAGCCTCCTCGTCCGCAAGCGGCGCGATGTCCATGAGGACATCGACGTTCCGCCGCATGAGCCGCACGGCGGCGACGAGCACGAGCACCGCGACGAACAGCGCCGCGACGGAGTCGGCATTGCCGTAGCCGGCGCGAACGAGGAGCAGTCCGACGAGCACGGCGACCGAGCCGGCGAGATCGCTCCCGAAGTGGAGCGCGTTCGACGCGATCGCCGCGCTCGCATAGCGGCGGGCAACGCGGGTCGACGTGAGGGTGCGGGCGACGTCGATGACGATGACGACGCCGATGACGACGAGCGCGTACCACTTCGCCTGAACCGGAGCGTGCGCGCCGCCGGTCAGACGCACGATCGCGCGCCACACGATCGCGGCGCTCGCGAGCACGAGGATTGCCCCCTCGCCGAGCGCTGCCAGGTGCTCCGCCTTGCCGTGGCCGTACTGGTGGCCGGGATCCGCCGGCCGGCCCGCGACGCCGACGGCGAAGAACGTCAGGAGCGCCGCGACGAGGTCGGTGCCCGAGTGCGCCGCCTCGGAGAGGAGCCCGAGGCTGTGCGTCAACAAGCCGGTCGTCAGCTTCAGCGTGATGAGCGCCACGGCCGCGAACACCGAGAGCAGCGCCGTGCGTCGCTGCGCAGTCATGGCGCGAAGAGTACGGAGCGCGCGGGCTAGAGGTTGCCGCGGAGCGCTTGCTCGCGCTCGATGGCCTCGAAGAGCGCCTTGAAGTTGCCCTCGCCGAAGCTCGTCGCGCCGTGGCGCTCGATCACCTCGAAGAAGAGCGTCGGCCGGTCCTGCGCCGTCTTCGTGAAGATCTGGAGCAGATACCCGTCGTCGTCGCGGTCGGCGAGGATCTTGTGGCGGTGCAGGTCGTCGTAGTCCTCGTCGATCTCGCCGACGCGCTCGACCACCTCGTCGTAATAGGAGTCGGGCGTGTCGAGGAAGATCATCCCGTGCTCCTTCAGGGTCTCGACCGTGCGGACGATGTCGGTCGTGGCGAGCGCGATGTGCTGCGCGCCGGCGCCGCCGTAGAACTCGATGTACTCCTCGATCTGGCTCTTGCGCTTGCCTTCGGCAGGCTCGTTGATCGGGAACTTGATCTTCCCCTCGCCGTCCGACATCACCTTCGACATGAGCGCCGAGTACTCGGTCTGGATCTGGTCGTCCCCGAAGTGGAGGATGTTCGTCATCCCGAACACCGTCTCGTAGAACGAGACCCAGTAGTCCATCTTTCCGAGCTCGACGTTGCCGACGACGTGATCGATGTTCGTCAGGCCAAGTCCTGCACCGCGCTTCCCGTTGCTCGACACCGATACGAAGCCCGGCTTGAACGGGCCGGCGTAGTCGGCGCGATTCACGAACGTGTGGATCGTGTCGCCGTACGTCGCGATCGCAGCCGTCTCGATCGTGCCGAAGTCGTCCTCGACGCTCGACGGCTCCGCGACGCCGCGCGCGCCGCGCTGCACTGCCTGCCGGTAGGCCTCGGTCGCGTCCGGGACGGTCAGCGCGATGTCGCGCACCCCGTCGCCGTGCTTCGCGTGATGCCGCGTGATCTCGTGCTCTTCGCGCAGCGACGAGGTGAGGACGATGCGGATCTCCCCCTGTTCGAGCACGTACGACGCGCGGTCGCGCACACCGGTCTCGGGGCCCGCGTATGCCGTGCGCGTGAACCCGAGCGCGTGCTCGTAGAAGTACGCGGACTGCTTCGCGTTCCCCACCCAGAGCTCGAGGGAGTCCCAGCCGAGCAGCGGCATGAAATCTTCGGTCATGACCGGATTATGGCTCGCCCGGAGGCGCAACCGGCGGCCGGTGCCAAAATCGCTCCAACGCGATCCCGGCGAAGATCAGCACGCCGCCAGCGATCTCGAGCGGATGGAGGGTTTCCGACAGCAGGACGAGCGCGAAGAACACCGCGAAGAACGGCTGCAGGTTCCCGAACAGCGAGGCGCGCGACGGGCCGACGCGGTCGATTGCGGTGAACCAGAGAATGTTCGTGAGGAAGAGCGGCCCGATGACGGCGTAGCCGAATCCGAGCCAGACCTTCCAGCCGAAGTGGAACTGCTGGTGCGCCACCTGCGGGATGCTGACGAGCGCGAGCGGAAGCCAGCCGGCCGCGAGCACGATCGCACTGATGCGGAAGGGCGAGTAGCGCCGCATCATCGGCGCGATCGCGACCGTGTAACAGCTCCACGTGAACGCGAGCCCGACGGCGAGCAGGTCGCCGCCGAGGCCGGCTGAGAGGTTCCCGCCGCTTGCGGCCGCGATGAGCACGATGCCGCCGAGCGTCGTGATGGCTCCGAGCCAGAACGCGTTCGACAGGATCTCGAGCCGGAGCGTCAGCGTGATGAGCCCGATGAAGACAGGTGTCGCGCCGAGCAGAAGCGCGACCGTCGAAGCCTGCGAGAGCTTCAACGCATAGACGAAGCACAGCTGGTTGAGGAAGAGCGCCAGCGCCGCGATGCCCACCAGCCGGAAGTCCTTCCTTGCGATCCGGAACGACCGCTCCCGCCGGTACGTGAAGATCCAGAAGAGCGCCGTCGCGGCGCCGTACCGGATCGTCCCGTACGCGAGCGGCTGCCAGCCGTGCGTCAGGACGTAGCGCGTGACGGTGACGTTCAGCGCCCACAGGAGCACCGTCCCGAGGAGCATGAGGTCCACCGGGGCGACTCGGCGCATGATCTCGACCCTAACCTCCGTTAGGGTTCTGGCCATGACCGATCCGACCATCGCCGACGTTGACGCCCTCGTCGGGCCTGCGACGCCCCACTTCGCCTACCAGCTTCGCGCGCGCGTGCGCGAGCTCGTCCGCGACCTGGACGAGGGGCACGCCGTGCGGCGGTACGCGGAGGAGAAGATGGAGCTGCTCGACCGGCTCGGATACGCGTCCTCGAAGGCCGAGGAGGGCGGGCGCGAGCCGCGCTCGCGACCCGGCTGGGACGAGCTGCCGAGCTCGGCGCCGCTTTCGGAACGCGTCACCCCGCAATGAGCCTCGATGGATCCTCGGTGCTCGTCACCGGGGGCACGCGGGGGATCGGGCTCGCGATCGCGCACCGCCTCGTGCGCGACGGCGCGGGCCGCGTCGTCCTCGGCTACATGCGCAACGACACCGCAGCCGAAGCCGCGGCGGCGGAGCTCGGCAAGGCGGGCGTCGAGGTCGATCTCGTCCGCGGGAACGTCGCCTCGGAGTCGACGATCGCGAAGCTCGCCGCCGCAGGGCCGTACCGCGTCGTCGTCCACAACGCCGCCACCGGCGTCAGCCGTCCGGCGCTCGAGACAACGGACAAGCACTGGGACTGGACGGTGAACGCGAACGCACGCTCGATGCTCGCGCTCACGCGTGCGACCGCGCCCATGATGGAAGCCGGCTCGGCGATCGTCGCTATCTCCAGCCTCGGCTCGGAGCGCGTGCTCGACAACTACATCCTGATCGGGACGTCCAAAGCGGCGCTCGAATCGGTGATGCGCTACCTCGCGGTCGAGCTCGCGCCGCGTGGAATCCGCGTCAACGCGGTCTCCGCCGGTGTCGTCGACACCGAGGCGCTCGAGTTCTTCCCGAACAAGGAGGAGATGCTCGCGACCGTCGACCGCACGCCGGCCGGCCGGCTCGTGGAGCCCGACGACGTCGCCGCGGCTGTGTCCTTCCTCTGCTCGGGCGACGCGGCGATGGTGTGCGGCCAGACCCTCGTCGTCGACGGCGGTTTCTCTCTCCCCGCCTGACATGGAGCCCACGGACGTCAACCGGCGTATGTTCGACGAGGTGCACCGGCGCCGCGGCGACGGGCGCACGTCGCTGCCGCCGATCGTGAAGCAGACGCTCGGCGACCTGACGAAGAAGAGCGTGCTCCATCTGCACTGCGGTTCGGGCGAGGGCAGCGCCGAGCTTGCGCAGCAGGGAGCGGTCGTGACCGCGATCGATCTCGACGAGGCGCTCCTCGACGCGGCGCGCGAGCGCTGGCCGTCGATCCTCTGGATCGCCGCGGACCCGCAGGCGCTGCCGGCGAATCTCCGGCGCGCGCGCTTCGACCTCGTGTACTCGCCGGAAGGCGTGCTCGGACGCCTCACCGACGTCGACAGCTGGGCGGCTGGCCTCGGGGCCGCAGTCCGCCGCCGCGGCGAGCTTCTCGTCTTCGACGACCATCCCGTCTCTCTGTGCGTCGACGGTCTGCTGCGCTGGCATGCCGACTACTTCGACGACGGGATCGTGCGGCTCGGCCGCCTCGTGAGCGCGCTCGTGCGCGCCGGCTTTCGCGTCGAGGCGCTCGAGGAGTACCCGCTCGATGCAACGGGCCGGCGGCACGACCGCGGCATCCCGGGCTCGTTTCTGCTGTACGCCGTGCGGGTCTAGAGACGAAGCGCGCGGCCGACCGCCGCGCGCGCGATCGTCGTCGCCATCGCCGGGTTCTCCTGCAGCCGGCGGAGCGAGTACGCGTACCACTGCTCGCCGAACGGCACGTAGATGCGCACGCGGCGGCCGTCTGCGACGAGCTCCCGCGCGCGCTCCTCGCGCACGCCGAGCAGCATCTGGAACTCGGGCACGTCTCTGCGCAGGGCCTCGCCGATCAGCCGCTCGTCGTGCGTCGCGGCCGCCACGTACGCGCCGCCTGCGAGGAGCGCGTCGAGGCACTGCACGAAGCTCGTGCGCACCGAGTCGGCGCCGCTGTACGCGAGCGACGGCGGCTCGACGTAGATCCCTTTGCACAGCCGGACGTTCGGCTTCAGGTCGGCGAGCGTTCCAACGTCGTCGAGCGTCCGCCGGAGGTACGCCTGCAGGACTATGCCCACGTTGTCGTGCCCGGCCTCGCGCAGCTCGCGGTAGAGGCGCAGTGTGGCGTCTGTCGTCGTCGAGTCCTCCATGTCGATGCGCACGAAGCGGCCCTGGGCGAGGACTTCGAGGACGTTCTCCCTGCACAGGTCGTGCGAGAGCTTCAGCCCGAGTGCGGTGAGCTTGACGCTGACGTTCGCGTCCAGCTGCTCGCGCTCGATCGCATCGAAGACGTCGAGGTATGCCCGCGCGATCGCGCGCGCCTCGTCGGCGCGGGTGATCTCCTCTCCGAGCACGTCGATCGTGGCGAGCAACCCCTCGGGGTTGAGCCGGCGGACGACGCCGACGGCATCGGGGAGCGTGGAGCCGGCGATGTAGCGCGACGAGAAATGCTGAACCACCGGCTTCGGCACGGCCGGGAGCAGACGGACGAGCGCTCTGTCAAGTAACAAGTTGTTACTAGCGCTCGCGCATGAAGCCCTGGCGCGCGGCGCTCACGAGCGCAACCGCCTCGGGGAAGAGCACGCGCATCGCGTCGCGGAGCGCCATCGCCTGTTCGTCGACCGTGCCCTGCGTCTGCACCTGCGCGAGCGCCGACGAGGTCAGCTCGACCGCGGTGTTGAGCGTGAGGGTCGCGAACTGCTCGCGCTGGGCCTCCTGCACGTGCTCAGCCTGCTGCTCCGCGAACTCGCGCAGGCTGCGCATGAGGTCCTCTGGATCGCCGCCGAAGGGAAAGCCGCCTTCCATCCACTTCACTCTAGGTGAGCGGTGTCAGGTGCCGCGCGATCACCTGCTCGGCCAGCTCCTCCACCGCGGGAAGCGCCTGCTGGAGCGCGTTCGCGAAGGGCGAGCCGGTCTCGTCGCCGAGCGTCTGCTCGAGCCGGCGGGATGCCACCCCGAGCGCGTCGAGGTACTCCGTGGTGGCGAGACGCGGCGGCGGGCGCAGAGTGTCGGCAAGCGCCGTCGCAGCTTCCTCGGCCGCTTCGATGCCCTCGGGCGCCTCCGTCGCCCGCAGCTCCGCGAGCCGCGCGCGCAGCTCGTCCAGGTGTCCGCCACCGGCCGTCTCCTCCGCCACCTCGCACAGCGCGACGAGCGAGACGGCGTCGTGGACGAGCTGCCGCGACGTGATGGGCATGCCTTCGTCGTCGAGCGCGAGCCAGCCGCCCGACTCGTACGCGCACAGGTAGACGCGCGCGCCGTCGAGCAGTTCGGCCGCGAGGATCCCGGTGACCTGCTCGCCGGGCCGCGCCGCTGCGGAGGCGATCCGCTCCAGCTCGTCGACCGATGCCATGATGCGCAGTGTGGCCGAAGCAACCGCGCGTGAGCTCTTTGCACCGCTCGGCCCCACGTACGACCGCTACGCGCGGCTGCTCTCGTTCGGACAGGATCCGCGCTGGCGGCGGTTCCTCGTCTCGCGCGTTCCCAGCTCGGCGGTGAAGGTGCTCGACGTCGCGACGGGTACGGCCGCGGTCGCGATCGAGCTCGCCCGGACGGTTCCGGAGCGGACGGTGGTCGGCGTCGACCAGAGCCCGGAGATGCTCGCGGCCGGCAGAGCGCGCGTTGAGCGGGCCGGGCTCGGCGGCCGGATCGAGCTGCGCGAGGGACGAGCGGAGTCGCTGCCGTTCGCCGACGGCGAGTTCGACGCGCTCACCTTCACGTACCTGCTGCGCTACGTCGACCATCCGCCGGCGACCATGCGCGAGCTCGCACGCGTCGTCCGGCCAGGGGGCACCGTCGCGATGCTCGAGTTCGACGTCCCACGCGGGGTGTGGCGTCCGCTGTGGGAGCTGTACGTGCGCATCGGCCTGCCGCTCGCGGGGGCGATCGTCTCGCCCGGCTGGCGGGAGGTCGGAGGCTTTCTCGGGCCGAGCATTCGCGGCTTTCACGCGCGCGTGTCGCTCGAGGATCTGTGGCGCGAGGCCGGCATCGCGGACGTGCGCGCGCGTCGCCTCAGTCTCGGCGGCGGCGTCGTGGTGTGGGGCGTTCGCGCGTGAGCGCCGATGTTCGCCCCGCCTTCTACGCGCTTCGCTCCGGCGGGTGGCGCGACTACGTCACGCTCCTGCACCCGCCGTACACCCTGTGGCATCTCTCGTACGCCGCGCTCGGCGCCGCCATCGCGCCGCGCATGAGCTGGGGCGTGCTCGGCTGGACGGTGCTCGCGTTCCTGCTCGCGATGGGTATCGGCGCCCACGCGCTCGACGAGATGAAGAGCCGGCCGTTGCGCACGCGCATCCCCGACCGTGTCCTCGTGCTCCTCGCGGCGTGGTCGATCGCGGGAGCGTGCGTGATCGGAATCCACGTCGCGATCTACACGACGTGGTGGCTGCTCGCATTCATCGCGTTCGGCGCTGCGATCGTCGTGGTCTACAACCTCGAGCTCTTCGGCGGAGCGCTGCACACGCCGTTCTGGTTCGCGGCCGCATGGGGATCGTTCCCGGCCCTTACCGGCTATTTCGCCTCGGCGCGCACGATCCGCGGCGAGGCGGTCGCGATGGCCGGCTTCGCCTTCGTCACGAGCATGGCCCAGCAGCGGCTGTCGGTCGACGTCCGCTTCGCGCGGCGGAACACCGGCGATCCCGCACAGGCACGAGCGGCGGAAGTCGGGTTGAAGCTGCTCGCGGCCTCGATGCCGCTCCTTGCGGGCGCTCTGCTGCTCACGCGCTGGCATTACTAGTGATGTGCCCGGTTGCGTTGCCGGGGACCGGCGAACGTTGCCGGGTACATCACTAAAATGCCGCGATGTCCCTGACGACCGGATTCGACATCGGGTTCGCCGTCGCGATCGGCGGCGCGGCCCTGGCGCTCGCGGGCGCCGCGCTCCGGCTCTTCGGCCGCGTCGTCCTCGTCCTCCTCAGCCTGCTCATCCTGGGCGGCGCGGCCGGCGGCTGGGTGACGTTCGCGCTCCGGCACAGCCATCCGCGCGAGCTCGCAGTCGCTGCGGGAGGCCTGACCGGTGCCGCTCTCGCGTGCGGGGCTTCGCTCGTCGTCGCCTGGGCGCTCGCGCGCGCGACGGACACGGAGGCGCACATCACCGCTGCGCAGAAACGACTGCAAGAGGTCGTCGACCAGGAGGCCGCCGACCGCGCCGAGGAGCTCGAGCGGACGCTCGCGCGCGCCCGCGCCGACTCGATCTCACGGCTCGCCGACGAGGAGCGCCGCATCGCCGAGGAGCGCCGGACCGCGTTCGGCGACCGCGAGCGCGAGCTCATCGCGTCCATGACGGGCGCGCTGACCGAGACCCAGGCCCAGGTGTCGCAGCGACTTGCGGACTGGAAGCGCGACCTCGACCGGGCGGCGGACTCGACGAAGGAGCGGCTCGTCGAGCTGGCGGAGCGTCAGAAGCTTCTCCTCGATGATGCCGGCGCGCGCCTCCAAGCCGACGGCGAGCGCCTCTCGGCGGAGAGCGAGGCGCAGCGCGAGGCGGTCACCCGCCTGCGCGCCGACCTGGACAAGTCGCTCGAGGATCTCCTCCTCGCCGCACGCAGCGAGGTGGAGGGAGAAGCGGCGGAGCGCCGCCGCGCGCTGCACGAACTCGAGGAGCGGATGCGACGCCGCGAGAAGGAGCTGATGGAGCGGATCGAGCGCGAGGAGGTCGAAGCCGCGCAACGCATCCGCTCCGGATTCGAAGACGTGCAGCGCCGGCAGATCGAGCAGGTTGCGCGCACGATCGAGCGCGCGACGTCGGCCTATGCAGACGAGGCGACGCAGCAGTTCGCGGGGCTCGTGAAGTCGAGCCGCGAGGATGCGGCGCGGCGACTCGCCCGCGAGCTCGACCGTGCGGTCGAGACGTTCGCACGCGAGGCCGAGGTCGTCCTCGCCGAGCGCCTCGCGCACGTCGGCGACGCGGGAGCCCAGCGGCTGGAGCGCAGGCTGGCCGACGCCGCGAAGTCGCTCGAGCGCCAGCGCGACGAATGGATGTCGGCGCTCGACGGCCGCATCGGCGAGCTGGAGCAGGACGTCCGCCGCCGGCTCGAGGAGCTGGGCTCGGACGCCGACGCCGAGCGTGCCGTTCTCGACGCGCGTCTGCAGGAATTGTTACGGCGCATCGACGCGACCGCCGCCGTCCAGAGCCCGTAAAGACACCGTTAACTCTTCGACGGGCTCCCAACAAACCCGGGCAGGGTTCGTCGAAGCAAGCACGAACCCACGGTGTCATGAGCGAGACGACCGAAATACTGGAGCCTGAGACGAGCGAGCGCTCGAAGGTCGAGAGCTGGCGGCTCCACGTGCTCATCGAGGCCGGCTACCCGCTCCACGTCGCCGAGCGGCTCGCCGCGAGCGAGGCCGACCTGCACGTTGCGGTCGAGCTCGTCGGCCAGGGTTGCGAGCACGCGACGGCCGCAGAGATCTTGCTGTAACACTCGCGGCGATACGCTGCGGGCGTGGCGAAGGTCGACGCCCTTCCGTATGACGACAAGACGGTGTACTCCGTTGCGGCGTTCAACCGTGGCGTCGCGCAGTGGCTCGGCCGGCTGCCCACGGTCTGGGTGGAGGGCGAGATCACCGAGCTCCGGCGGCACGACCGCTGGGCGAGCGTCTTCTTCACGCTGAAGGATCCGGCCGACGGTTCGTGCCTCGGCGTGACGATGCCGCGCGGCCAGTTCGACGGGCTTCGCCTCGAGCTCGCGGACGGCGAGCGCGTGCACGTGTACGGGCGGCCGGAGCTGTTCGAGAAGCGCGGCGACTTCCGCCTCCGTGCGCTGACGATCGAGCGCTTCGGCATCGGTGCGCATCTCGCCGCGCTCGAGCGGCTGAAGACGAAGCTCGCCGCAGAGGGCCTGTTCGCCGCCGAGCGAAAGCGGCCGCTGCCGTTCCTGCCGCGGCGCATCGGGCTCGTCACCGGGAACGACGCCGCCGCGAAGCGCGACGTGCTCACCACCATCCAGAGCCGCTTTCCGCCCGCGAATGTCCTCCTCGCGGAGACGTACGTGCAGGGCCCGCGCGCTGCGCTCGAGATCGTCGATGCGCTCCGCGCGCTGTGCGAGCACGACGACGTCGACGTGATCGTCCTCACGCGCGGCGGCGGCAGCTTCGAGGACCTGCTGCCGTTCAGCGACGAGCGACTCGTGCGCGCCGTCGCCGAGTGCCGCGTGCCGGTCGTCTCCGCCGTCGGCCACGAGCAGGACACGCCGCTGTGCGATCTCGCTGCGGACGTTCGCGCGTCCACACCCACCGCCGCGGGGCGGCTCGTCGTCCCCGAGCTCTCGGTTGTGCTGGCCGGGCTCGACCGCGCGCGTGCGTCGCTCGCACGCACCGTCAAGCTCACGCTCACGCGCGACGGGCAGTCGCTCGCGCACATGCTCGAACGGCTGCGGGCTGCACCTCGCCTCGCACTCGAGCGGGAGTCCCGTCGAATCGAACAGGCCCGGGAACGGCTGCACCGGGCACCCGCGCTCGCGGTCGAGCGCAAGCGGGCGGCGCTCGAGTCGGTTGCCGGTAAGCTGCGCGTGTTGTCACCGCTGCAAACACTCGAGCGAGGCTACGCGATCGTCCGGACGGAGTCGAAGGTCGTCCGGTCGGCGGCCGACGTCGCCCCGGGCGCGCGCGTCGAGGTCGCGCTCGCCGAGGGCGGGTTCGGCGCCCGCGTCGAGGACACGCATGGCTGAGCCGACCTTCGAGGAGGCGCAGGCCGAGCTGGAGCAGATCGTCGCGCGCCTCGAGCAGGGCCAGGCGTCGCTCGACGAAGCGATCAAGCTGTGGGAGCGGGGCGAGGAGCTGTACGCGTTCTGCCGCGCGCGCCTCGACGCCGCCGAGGGCAAGGTCGAGGAGCTAGCCCGCCGCGTCGAGCAGGCGCGGCCTTAGTCGTCGCTTGCGATGCCGACCCTCAGGACGCGCGGGTCTCCCGCGCGTCCGTCTGCTCTGCCGGACTCCCCCGCCGTCAGCGTATGCGCGCCCCTAGTTCCTCCAGATCGGCGGCGGCGCGCGCGGGGTCGCCCGACAATTCGACCGTCTCGACGCCCGGGAGCCGCTCGGTGACGATGCCGCCGAAGACGACGCAGCGAACGCCGGCGGCACGGCAGCGGCGTGCTACTTCGAACGGGACCTTGCCCTCGGCGGTCGTCGCGTCGACGCGCCCCTCCCCCGTGACGACGAGCGTGTACGCCGTCGGATCGAATCCGACGAGGTCGAGCACGGTGGCCGCGCCCGGAACGAGCTCGGCTCCGAGGGAGGCGAGCGCAGCACCCAGGCCGCCGCCTGCGCCCGAGCCGGCAAGGTGCGCATACGGCGCGAGCCGCGCGTCCGCGCGAAAGCGGGATTCGAGCTCGACGACCTGCTCCCGCGTCGCGCCCTTCTGCGGCCCGAACAACCGCGGCGCGTCGTACAGCGTCGTCGCGACGTCGCACAGGACGATCGTGGGCGGGAGCGTGTCGAGCACCTCGAGCAGGCCGGCGCCGGCGTCCATGTTCGCGGTGCCGCCGAGGCCGACGATCAGCCGGTCGACGCGCAACGACGCGAGCAGCTCGCCGAACGGGCGGCTCGAGGTGAACGGATTGAGGCGGACCGGATCGAAGGGGATGACCGACGCCGCCTCGACGACTCCCGGCACGACGTCCGCCGTCCCTTCTCCCCCGTCGGCCAGCGGAAGCTGATCGCAATCGCCGAGCCCGCGCGCGAGCGCAGCTGCCGCCTCGCGCGCGGAGAGGACGCCCTTGAGGCTAGCCGGACACGCGAGCGCGCTCGCGCTCGGCACGATCGTCGCTCTCCTCTCCCGCGTTCGGCAGCTCCGCCTGCGCGGCCGACGGCATGACCTTCAGCATCGCGACCGAGAGCCCCTCGCGCGCGAGGAAGATCAGGCCGACCCCAATGCCGACCGAGGCCTCGATCGCCTGCAGGCCGAACCCGTACGCAACGCCGCGCGCGTACGCGACGCCGTAGCTCGCCGACAGCGGCGCCGCGATCGCGAGTTGGACGGCGCCGATGTTGCCCGGCCAGAACGGGAAGAGTGTGACGACGTTCATCACGAGCAGGACGACGCCCGCGGCCGGAAGCGGCGCGTGGATGTGGAACGCGCGCATCGCCGTGTACACGGCGAACAACTGGCAGACCCAGCCGGAGATCTGGAACGAGATCGCGAGCGCCATCCCGAGCGGCGAGCGCATCACGCCGAGGCCCTGCCGCGCCATCGCGACGACGCGCCGCACCGCACCCACTCCGTCGTTGCGGAGGCCGTGGTCGGTGCGCGCGCTCACGAGGGTGAACGTGAACAACCCGACGCCGATGCCGACGACCGCGGCCAGGATGGTGATCGCCCACGCCGGCACCTTCGCGGTGATGAGCACGTAGATGATGAGCAGCAGCACCGGGACGATGTCGAACACGCGATGCGCAAGCACCGTGCCGACGAGCGTGGCCCACAGCCCCTTCCGGCGCGGCAGCTTGCGCGTGAGGACGGCAACCCGCGCGAGCTCGCCGATGCGCCCTGGGAGCACTGCGTTCGCAAAGAGGCCGACCGAGAACGCGGAGAAGACCGTCAGCGGCTTCGGATGCGGCGCCGGCATTGCCGAGCGGATGACCGTCGTCCACGCAAGCGCACGCACGACCACGGAGAGCAGGTTGAACGCGATCGCCACGACGATCCACTCCCACACGACGGCGGTGAACGCGTCACCGATCGCGCGGAAGCTCGGGCCGCGCCACCAGAAGAGCGCGAACACCGCGCCCATGAAGACGAGGGTGAGCGCGACTCGTGCCCAGAGCGACTTCGGCGGGCGAATGCGGCTCACGCCGCGGCGGACTCGTAGATGCCGACGAGCCTGGCCGCGATCGCGTCCCACGCGTAGCGCTGCTGCATGAGCTCGCGTCCCGCGGCGCCCATGCCGGCGCGGCGCGGCTCGTCGGCAAGAAGCGACACGACCGCGTCCGCGAGCGCGTGCTCGTTCCCGGGCGGGAACGCCACCGACGTCTCCGGCGTCATCACGTCACGGTACCCGGAGATGTCGGATGCGACGACCGGCGTCGCGCAGGCGAGCGCGCGCGTCAGCACCATCCCGAAGCTCTCGCCGCCGAGCGAGGGTGCAACGAGCGCTTTCGCTCCTGTCAGCTCGGCGGTGAAGCGATCCTGATCGAGAAAGCCGAGCACCTCGATGCCGTCGTCCGGGATGCGCAGGCGCCGCATGAGCAGCCGCACGCGGAGCGGGTCGGCGCCGACGACGTGCAGGTCCGCCCCCGTGCGCGCGCGGATGTCCGGCCAGGCGCTCAGGAGCACGTGCAGGCCCTTGCGCTGCTCGTGGCGGCCGGCGAAGACGATGCGGTGCGCGCGGCCCTGCGGATCGGCAGCGGGCGGGATGAGGACGCCGTTCGGGACGATCTCGTACTCGCCGGGCAGCCAGCGCTGCGCGGACGCGCGCGCCATCTCGGAGACGGCGATGCGACGGTCGAGCCGGTCGGCGAGGAAGCCCCACGTGGGCTTGGCGAGGTGCATCCAGCCCAGATCGCCGCTGGCATGGAAGGTCGCGACCATGGGGCCGCGGGACAGGGCGAGCGCGGCGATGCAGGGAATCGGCGTCATCGGCTCGTGCAGGTGGAGCACGTCGAAGCGCTCGCGCTCGAGCACCTGGCGGACGCGGAGGATCGATCGCGGGCTGAGGATGACGTTCGGAAGCGATCCGTTCGCGGGGACGATCACCGAGCGGCCGATCGGGATCACGTCGGGCGGCGGCGGGCCGTCGCGGCCGTGGCGCGGGTGCAGCGCGCGCGTGAACTGGCCGGGCGGATCGTTGCCCATGATCGTCTTGACCTCGCAGCCCTGGCGGCGCAGCGCCTCGGACTGGAGCTCTGCGTGCTCGACGACGGCTCCCCAGAACGACCACGAGTACGGAACGACGATGCCTACCTTCACGTGAGCATTATCGTCGGCAGGCAGTGCGCCTCCGCTCGCCTCACGACCGGGAGATCCTGCGGCTGGCGCTGCCGGCCCTCGGCGCGCTCGCTGCGGAGCCGCTGTACGTCCTCGCCGACACGGCCATCGTCGGCCACCTGGGCCGTCCGCAGATCGCCGCGCTCGGGCTCGCAGGCACCGTGCTCGCGGGAATGTTCACGATCTTCAACTTCCTCACGTACGGGACGACCGCGGTCGTCGCCCGCGCGACCGGAGCGGGACAGCACGACCGGGCCGCGCGCCTCGCGGCGCAGGCGCTCTGGGTGTCGCTCGCGATCGGCGTCACGCTGCTCGTGCTGTGCGAGGCGGCCGGGGCGCCTCTGTTGCGCGCACTCGGCGGGCACGGGCAGTCGGGCCACGACGCGCTCGTGTATTTCCGCATCGCGGCGATCGGACTGCCTGCCGCGCTCATCGCGCTCGGCGGACAGGGCTACCTGCGCGGCGTGTCCAACTTACGCCGCCCGCTCGAGATCGTCGTGGCGGCGAACCTCGTCAACATCGTTCTCGAGCTCGTGTTCGTGTACGGGCTGCACTGGGGAATCGCCGGGTCGGCGGCAGGAACGGCGATCGCGCAGGCGGGAATGGGTATCGCGTTCGCGCGCGAGCTCCTCCGCCCGCGCGCCGCATCGCGCCGTCCGAGCCTGGAGGAGATGCGGCCGATGGTTCGCGTCGGACGCCAGATCTTCGTGCGCACGACCGCGCTGTACGCGTCGTTCCTCGTCGCGGCGTCGGTGCTCGCGCGGATGGGTGACGCGGAGCTCGGGGCGCACCAGATCGCGTTCGAGCTCTTCATCTTTCTCGCGCTGCTCCTCGACGCGATCGCGATCGCGGGGCAGGTGATCGTCGGCCGGATGCTTGGAGCCGGGGACGCTGCGGGCGCGCACGCGGCCGCGTTGCGGATGATCGCCTGGTCGGTCGTCGTCGGCGGCGTCTTCGGACTCGTGCTGCTGCCGCTCGGGCACGTCATCCCGCGCGCGTTCACGAGCGACCACGCCGTGCTTGCGCAGGCGGCGAAGCTGTGGCCGCTCTTCGCCCTGATGCAGCCGCTCGGCGGCGCGGTCTGCGCGCTCGACGGCATCCTCATCGGCGCGAGCGACACGGCGTACCTCATGTGGTCGATGCTCGCGGCGAGCGCCGTGTACATCGCGATCGCCGCGCTCGCGCTCGAGCTGCACTGGGGCATCATCGGCGTGTGGGCGGGGCTCGACGTGCTCATCGCCGCCCGGCTCGTCCTGCTCGCGGCGCGCTTCGCCGGGAGACGCTGGGCGGTCGTCGGCTACGTGTGAACGGTCGCCGTGCGTCCCTTGGCGCTGATCGTCACGGTCGAGCCGGAGACGCCGTCGGAGCGGAGAGTCGCACCGTAACCAGTGAGCGCGGGCACCGCGTAGCGGTGGAACGTCCGTCCGCCGTCGGCCGAGCGGACGAGGACGTACGCCTCCTGGCTCGACGCGGCGCCGCCGTGGAACATGATCCAGACGGCGCGGCCGCTGCACCGGATCTCATGCGTGACGGCCTGATAGTCCGGATCCGTGTAAACGGTGCGGCCGGAAGCATTGACGACGCGCTTCCCGACAACGTGGACCGGGCACGGAGGCGTGGCCAGCATCCGTCGGATTATGCTCGGACGATGGACGGTCTGGCAGAGCTGCACACGCACCTGGGCGGTTCGGTCTCGTCCGACATCCTCTGGACGCTCGCGCACGAGCAGGGCATCGCGCTGCCGGTGAAGGACTACTGGGACTTCGACCGGCTCGTGACGGTTAGCGACCCGCGCGGCGTGCCCGACCTCGACGCGCTCGACCAGATCTACCACTGGACGGAGTTGATCCAGTCGAGCCCGATCGCGGTGGAGACGTCGGTGCACCAGGCGATCGGCGGCGCGTACCGGTCGCAGGGGATCACGACGCTCGAGGTGCGCTTCAACCCGATGAAGCGAAACCGCGGCGGCGAGCGCGACCTCGACCACATCATCCTCGCCGCCATCCGCGGGCTCGACCGTGCGAGTCTCGAGTATCCGCAGGTTCGCGCCGGGCTGATCCTGATGATGGACCGGACGTTCACGCAGCGGCAGAACGAAGTCATCGTCGAGAAGGCGATCGGGTGGTCGTCGCGCGGGATCGTCGGCGTCGACATCGCCGGCCCACGTCCGGGGCATGCGCGGTACGAGTACCGCAGCGTGCAGCCGATGATCGAGGAGGCGCGCAGCGCCGGCCTCGGCGTCACCATCCACGTGGGCGAAGAGGGCGGCGACTTCGGGCGGCAGGAGATCGGAGAGGTGCTCGAGGTGCTGCGCCCCGACCGGATCGGCCATGGCATCCTCGCTGCCGGCGACGCCGAGCTGATGCGCGAGCTACGCGAGTCGGAGGTCGTGCTCGAGATCTGTCCGACGTCCAACCTGCTGACGAAGGCTCTTGCGGACGAGGATGCGGTGCGCACGGTCTTTCGCATGTTCGTGGAGAACGGCGTCCGGTTCACCATCGCGACGGACGGGCCGGAGATGATGCGGACACACTTGCGTGACGAGTTCGACCTGCTCCTGCGCATCGGCGCGCTCGGCCAGGACGAGCTGGACGAGGCGAACGCGCGCGGCCACGAGGCGAGCTTCGTGCGTGGCGGGTTCCGCGCCGCCCGGGTCTAGCCCGCGCCAATACTCCCATCGACCGATACCGGCGCCGCCTCGGGCGGCGTAGCGTGCCGCGCCATGAGCACGACCCTCACAGGCACGCCTCCCGCCTTGACGCAGAGGCAGCTCCAGGTCGTCGGCTTGATTGCGCTCGGATGCTCGAACGACGAGGTCGGGCGCAGGCTCGGCATCTCGCCGCGGACGGCGAAGGCGCATTGCGACGCGCTCCGCCTGAAGCTCGGCGTGCCCCGGCGGCGGCAGATTCCCGCCGCCTTCAGGACGCTCACGGGCCAGGATCCCCTCGCCCGCGAGCTCGCGCCGGTTCCGGCCGGCGTCGGGGGCTAACGGCGACCGCGCCCGGCCCTTTGCGGCCGGGCGCGGGCCCCCTGTTCACGGGGCCCGAAGTCGTCCACAATCGGCAGGCAAGGAGGAGAGGCCAGGGAGAAAACCCCCGGCGTGCGGCAGCCCGGCAGGCGGAATGCACGAGGGCACAGTCACAACCTCGCCGAGGACGCAGGTCATCATCAAGCGTCCACGGTTGACCAGGCTCCTGGATGACGCTGGGGCTCGGATCATCCTGCTCCTCGCGCCGGCGGGGTACGGGAAGACGACCCTTGCGCGCGAGTGGACGGGCGAGCAGGAGCGGGTCGGCTGGTACACCGGCGGACCGGCGATGATCGACGTCGCCGGGTTCTCGGTCGGGCTGGCCGAGGTCCTCGCGGCGATGGGCGATCCTCCTCGCACCGACATGCTCGAGCGTGTGCGGATCCTCGCCGCGCGCGGCCACGACGCCCGCGGCCTGGCGAAGGCGGTGAGCGGCGGCGCGCCCGGCGCGGATTGGGTGCTCGTCGTCGACGACTACCACCATGCGCTTGGCTCGGCGGACGCGGAGGCGTTCTTCGAGGAGCTCGTGGGGCTGACGAAGTCCCGGTTGGTCATCACGAGCCGAGAGCGGCCAAGCTGGCTGCCGGCGCGGAGCGTCGTCTACGGGGAGGCGACGGTGGTCGAGATGGACGCGCTTGCGTTCACGGACGAGGAGGCGCGAGCGGTGCTCGGCGGCGACGGCGAGGAGATCGTCGTCGAAGCCCGCGGGTGGCCGGCCGTGATCGGGCTCGCGGCGATGCGAGGCGGCGCAAACGTGGCGGCGGGTCTTCCGCCCGACGATCTCTACCGCTTCTTCGCCGAGGATCTCTTCCAAAGCGCGTCCCCGCAGTTGCGCGAGGCGATGTTCCTACTTGCGCTCGCCGGTGTCGACAGTGCGCGGGCGTTGCTGGGAAGGTCACATGTCGAGCTGGTGGCGGAGGCGGCGGAGCGAGGCTTTCTCGCAGGCG
>DATKQT010000035.1:0-88251 GCA_035532535.1 Gaiellaceae bacterium | reverse complement strand
TGCCGTGGACGTGTCGTCGGCAAAGGGGGCGAAGCCGCAGTCGTCTGTCGTTCCGAGCTGGTCGAGCGGGATCGACTCCGCTGCTTCGAGGATGCGGTCGCGGACCTGTTCGGCCGTCTCGATCGCGGGGTCGATCGGGTCGGTCACCCCGACGAAGATCCGCTGGCCGGGCTTCAGGTGGGTGCGGATGGTCTCGAGCACTGCGGGCCGGTCGGCCTCGCCCGCGAGCTCGAGGTAGAAGCGGCCCGCAGCGAGCCCGAGCAGGCCCGGCAGGAGGCTGGCGTAGTCGACGTCCGCGCTGTGGGTCGAGTCGTGATCTCCGCCGGGGCAGCTGTGCACGCCGATCCGCCGTTGCTCCTCGGCCGTGAATCGCTCCAGGACAGCGTTGTTCAGGTCGAGGAACTGGCGCAGAAGCCCTCCGGACGGATCGAGCTTGAGCGAGAGCCGGCCCTCGGTGAAGTCGATTTGCACGCTGTCTGCGCCCTTCTCGAGCGAGCGTCGGATATCTGCCTCGGCCTCGTCGAGCAGGTCGGCGATGAACGCGTCGCGGGAGTAGCCGTCGATGCCCTCCGCCGGGTAGAGCAGGCTGAGCGCGGATGCGGAGATCACCGCCTGCTTGATCGGTCGCGCTGCGTAGCGCTGTGCGTGCTCGAGATATGCGTCCGCGTGGATCTGGTAGCGAAACGGCCCCGCCGTCAATGCGGGGAGCTGCCGTGTGTGGCCGTCCGCGAAGGGGATGACAACGCCGTCGGCGCTCAGCGACGTGAGTCCGTGGATCGGGTAGGTGACGAAGCTGGGCTTGAGCTGCTCGCCGTCCGTGATCACCGGCGAGCCGGTCGCCTCGAGCTCGGCGATCGTCTGCGCGAGCGCTTCCTCGCGCAGTGCCTCCAGCTCCTGCTCGGAGACCCGCCCCTCGGCGGCGCCGCGCATCGCCTCGATCAGCTGCGGCGGCCGGGGAATGCTCCCGATCGGCTCGGTCGGAATCTCCACGCTTCGATGCTCGGGTCTGCACTCGCGACCGTCAAGGCGGAGGCGCTGGTGTTATGCGGTTCGATGGGCCGTGCAGGGATCGAACCTGCGACCTTGGGATTAAGAGTCCCCTGCTCTACCAGCTGAGCTAACGGCCCGAAGCGGCGGCCATTGTAGCCTCGTAGCCGTGAAGGTTTTCTCGGTCGTGGGCAACCGTCCGCAGTTCATCAAGTCCGGCCCGGTGTCGGTCGCCCTGCGCGGCGCGGAGATCGACGAGGTCGTCCTGCACACCGGGCAGCACTACGACCGCGCGCTCTCCGAGGTCTTCTTCGAGGAGCTCGGGCTGTCCGAGCCCGCGTACCGGCTCGACCTGCACAGCTCCGACCCGGCGGCGATGCGGCCCGGGATCGTTGCGGCAGTCGAGCACGAGCGGCCGGACTGGGTGCTCGTGTACGGCGACACGAACTCGACGCTCGCGGGCGCAGAGTCCGCCGGCCCCGTGCCGGTCGCGCACATCGAGGCGGGGCTCCGCAGCGGCGACCTGTCCATGCCGGAGGAGCGCAACCGGATCGCGGTCGACCGCATCGGCGCGCTCCTCCTGTGCCCGGACGACCGCTCCCGGGCGACACTCGTCGACGAGGGAGTCCACGGGGCGATCGAGGTCGTCGGCGACGTGATGGCGGACGCCAGCTTCCGCCTGGCGCCGGTCGCGCGGGAGCGGTCGAAGATTCTCGACCGGCTCGGGCTCAACCCCGCGACGTATCTCGCGGCGACGATCCATCGGGAGGCGAATGTCCGGCCGGAGCGCCTCCGGCGCATCGTCGAGGGTCTCGGCCGGACGGGCGAGCCGGTCGTCTTCCCCGCGCACCCGCGCACCCGCGCCCACCTCGAGGGGGTGCCTGCCAACGTCCGCGTCATCGATCCGCTCGGCTACCTCGACATGGCGGCGCTGTGCTCGCAGGCGCGCGTGATCGTCACCGACTCGGGCGGCCTGCAGAAGGAGGCCTACTGGTACGGCGTCCCCTGCGTGACCGCTCGGCCGTCGACCGAGTGGATCGACACGGTCGAGGTCGGCGCGAACGTTCTCGTCGATGACGACCCGGTCCGGCTCGCCGCGGCGGTGGCAGAGGCGCGCATGCCCGACGAGCGCCCGCAGCTGTACGGGGACGGGGCGGCGGCGCCGCGGGTCGCAGCTAGCCTTGCCGCGGCGTGAATCCCGACATCGCCATCATCGGCGCCGGCTACGTCGGCATGCCCCACGCACAGACGTTCGCCGAGGCCGGCAAGCACGTCGTCCTCGTGGATATCCAGCAGTCCGTGGTGGACGGCATCAATCGCGGCCAGAGCCATATCGAGGATGTTCCGTCCGATGCCTTGAAGCGGCTCGTCGACGCCGGGCTCATCGCAGCGACGACCGATTTCGCGGTGGTTGCCGACTGCGACGCCGTCATCATCGCGGTGCCGACCCCGCTGTCGCCCCAGCGCGTGCCCGACCTCGCCTACATCGAGAGCGCCGCGCGCGCCGTCGCGCCGCACCTCAAGAAGGGCCACCTGGTCGTGCTCGAGTCGACGACGTATCCCGGCACGACGCGAGAGAAGCTGAAGCCGCTGCTGGAGGAAGGGAGCGGGTTGAAGGCATGCACGGACTTCCATCTCGCATTTGCGCCGGAGCGTGTCGATCCGGGCCGCACCGACTGGACGACGAAGTCCACGCCGAAGGTCGTCGGGGGTCTCGACGCGGCGTCGACGAAGGCGGCTGCCGATCTGTACCGAAGCGCGCTCGACAACGTGCACGAGGTCTCGACGGCGGAGGCCGCCGAGCTGACGAAGCTGCTCGAGAACATCTTCCGGTCGGTGAACATCGCGCTCGTCAACGAGCTCGCACAGCTGTGCGACCGGATGGACATCGACGTGTGGGAGGTCATCGACGCGGCCGCGACGAAGCCGTTCGGCTTCATGCCGTTTCAGCCCGGCCCGGGGCTCGGTGGGCACTGCATCCCGCTCGACCCGTACTACCTCGCCTGGAAGGCGCGCGAGTTCGACTTCAACACGCGGTTCATCGAGCTCGCCGGCGAGATCAACAACAACATGCCGTACTTCTGCCGTTCCGTTATCTCCCAGGCGCTGAACCACGGCGCCCAGAAATCGCTCAAAGGCTCGAAGATCCTGCTCGTCGGCGTCGCCTACAAGGCCGACATCGGCGATGTGCGCGAGTCGCCCGCGGAGAAGCTCCTCGCGTTGCTCCGGAATGCCGGCGCCGACGTCGCCTATCACGACCCACACGTGCCCGACTTCGACGGATTGAGCTCGGTGCCGCTCGACCCGAAGAGCTACGACTGCATCGCGATCGTGACGGCGCACTCGAGCATCGACTACGACAAGCTCGTCGACAGTGCGTCGCTCGTCGTCGACCTGCGGAACGCCACGGGCGTCAAGGGCACCGTGTCGGACAAGGTCTTCAAGCTGTGATCGCAGTTATAGGTCTCGGCTACTGGGGGCCGAACCTCGCCCGGAACTTCGACGATCTCGGTGTCCTCTCGGCGCTCTGCGACCTCGACCCCGAGCTGCGCGAGCGCTACGCAACCCGCTACCCGAGCGCACGGATGCACGCGAGCTTCGAGGACTTGCTTGCCGACGACGGCGTCGAGGCGATCGTCATCGCCACGCCGGTTCCGACGCACTACGCCCTGGCCTGCGCCGCTCTCGCTGCAGGCAAGCACGTGCTCGTCGAGAAGCCGCCGGCGATGCGAGCGGCCGAGATCGACGAGCTCGTCGAGCTCGCGGCCGAGCGGGATCTCGTGCTCATGCCCGGCCATCTGCTGCTCTATCACCCGGGCATCCGCAAGCTGAAGCAGCTGATCGACGACGGCGAGCTCGGCGACGTGCTCTGCGTCTACGGCAACCGCCAGAACCTCGGCATCGTGCGAACGAACGAGAACGCCCTCTGGTCGCTCGGCGTACACGACTTGTCCGTGATGCTCTATCTCCTCGACGAGGAGCCGGAGATCTGCGTCGCGCACGGCCGCGATTTCCTCACCGAGGGTGTCGAGGACGTCGTCTTCTGCTACCTGCGCTTTCCGAGCGGGAAGATCGCGCATATGCACCTGTCGTGGCTCGACCCGCACAAGATGCGGCGCATCACGGTCGTCGGCCGCGAGAAGATGGTCGTCTTCGACGACATGGAGCTCGAGCGCAAGGTGACGATCTACGAGAAGGCGCCGTGGAAGCGAACGGACAGCTACGGCGAGTGGCAGACGCGCTCCGGCGACATCTCCATCCCGAAGATCCCGACCGACGAGCCGCTCAAGCTCGAGTGCCAGGAGTTCATCCGCCTCGTCCGCGGCGAGGGCGATCGACGCAAGGTGGCCGAGGACGGAGCGCGCGTGGTCCGCGCGCTCGACCGGCTCACGGAATCCCTCCGTGGCTGAGGTTCATCCCTCTGCGATCGTCTACCCGGGGACCGTCCTTGGTGAGGGTGTGAAGGTCATGGAGAACGCCGTCGTCGGAAAGCAGCCATCTCTCTCGCCCCGTTCGACGGCGAAACGTGAGCCGCTTCCTCCGACGGTGATCGGCGACGGGACGATCGTGTCCACGGGTGCGATCGTGTTCGCCGGGACGCGCATCGGCGCGCGGGTGATCGTCGGCGACCAGGCGTGCGTGCGCGAGCGCGTCGACGTCGGCGACGACGTCGTCGTCGGCCGCGGCGTGCTCGTCGAAAACGACACGACCATCGGCGCGCTGACGAAGATCCAGGCGAACGCCTACATCACCGCGTACTCGACGCTCGAGGACAACGTCTTCATCGCTCCGTGCGTCGTCACGACGAACGACAACTTCATGGGCCGGACCGAACGCCGGCACGAGCTCATCAAAGGCCCGACCGTTCGGCGTGGCGCCCGCGTTGGAGGCGGCGCCATCCTTTGCCCCGGGATCGTCATCGGGGAAGATGCGTTCGTCGGCGCCGGCGCCGTGGTCACGAAGGACGTCGCGCCGCGCATGCTCGTGGTCGGTAGCCCGGCGCGCGTCCTGCGCGGCGTCAGCGCCGAGGAGCTCCTGGAGAACCAGTAGCCGTCTTCGCGAGCGTCAGCGTGTACGGCGCGAACGCCGGCGACGCTTCCTTGACCTCGAGGTAGTACATCCCGCGCTTCGGCGCGCGGAATCCCAGGCGATTCGTCGTCGACTCCTCGATGAGCAGCTTTTGCGATGCGGGACGGTCGACATGGACCGTCTGCGGCTGCCACAGCTCGAGCGCGAGGCCCGCGCCGGAGGCGAGCTGCGCCCGAAGGAGCTCATTCCGCTGAAGCGCGATGCGGTAGACGTCGACGGGGTCGTCCCAGTAGTCGACGGTTGCCTGGAGACGGTCATTCTTCCCCCACACCGTCCACGCCTGAGAGCCTGCATCGTCATTGCTCTCGTACCGATCCGGCGGAGGGAGCGGGCCTGCCAGCGCTTCCACCGCCTTGGCCACGTCCAGGCGTCCCCAGCCGCTGAGCGAGTCGCGCAGCAGCCCGCAGCGCGGGCAGCCATTCGTTGCGTTGACGTCGTCCGCAGATCGCTCGAGCAAGAAGCTCACCTGGCTGTTCGTGAGCAGGGGATCGACCGCAAACAGCACGGCCGCGGCCGCCGAGACCTGCGGCGCCGCGAACGACGTGCCTTCGGCGTTCCGGTAGTCGTCGGTCCCGCAGTCGGAGTACCCCTGGTCGGGGCAGCCGGTGCGGAGCGCGGTGAGCGCCGCGGGGAACGTCGAGAAGATCGACGCTCCTGGAGCGGAGAGGTCGTTGAACACCGGGTCGCGGTTCGAGAAGTCGGGGACATTCCCCGATCGTGTGAGCGCGCTTACGCCGACGACGTGCGGGAGCGCCGCCGGGTAGCTCGCGTACGGCCACGGCTGGGACGGAGCCTCGTCGCCATTGCCGACCGCAGCGACGAGCACGGCGCCTTTCGAATACGCGTACTCGACGGCCTGCTGTTCCAGCGCCGAGTACGTGTCCTGGGAGGGGTTGCGAAGGTCTCGGAGGCCGCCGAGACTGAGGTTGATCACGCGCGCGCCGTTGTCGACCGACCAGCGGATCGCGTCCGCTTCGGCGGTGAGCGGAATGGTTCCGTCCGGCGACACCACCTTCGCGATGAGGAGCTGCGCCGTGTACGCGATCCCGACGATTCCCTGCGTGCCGAGGTTCGCTGCGATCTCGCCGGCGACGAAAGTGCCGTGGCCTTCGGTGTCGACGCACGGGCTGCCGCCGACGAAGCTCTTCTCTGCGAAGAGCCGTCCGGCGAAGTCGGGGAGGCTGCAGTCGACGCCGGAGTCGACGATCGCCACCTTCACCGGTGCGAGGTTCGTCGGGGGCGCCGGCCACGCATCGAACGCGTGGTCGTCCTGGAGATACCACTGGCGCGGCGCGAGCGGGTTCGTCGGCGTGAACGCAGCGGCAGGCGCCGCCACCGCGAGCGCCGCGGCGACGAGCAGCAGCAAGATTCTCGGCATTACCCGGCTGAGACCTGGGGCACCGACATGCCGGGCGCGAATCCCTGCCCGGGGGTGATCACGATGCGGTACGTCGTTCCTGCCGGAATGTCGACGGGGAGCACGAAGGTGCCGTCGGCATTGACGGTGCCTGTGACGAGGGCCGTCCACGTCAAGTCGGGGTTCTGGACGTCCACCTCGACCGGCGCTCCGGGGAGGGCGGGCTGCACGGTTCCGCTCACCTGGCCTGGTGTCGGATCGGCCGGCTGCACGAGCGGCGCGACGCGCACGCGGACGTATCCGACAGCCGTGGTCGGGATCGCGAGGCGGTAGTCGGTCGTGACCGTCGGAGCTTCGGGGAGGAGGAGCGATCCGTCGGCTGCCGGTGTCACCGGCCCGACGAGCCCCCACTTGCCGCCGTAGATGCGCTCCTCGAGCGACACGCCGGTGATGCCGCGGACGAGCCCCGTGAGGGTGATTGACGTCCCGAAGGGGATCGGGGCTGCGGGTGCCGGCTGCTGGAGGGACATCATCGACACGCTGAACCAGGTCGAGCGTAGCCCGAGTGCGCTGGTGACTGCGCCTCCGCTGAAGGACGGACCGGTCGCGGCGCCGAGGCCGAGTGACGGCAGCGTGATCACCGAGAGGCGACTGACGCGCCCGGTGGGATCCGTCGTCGTCTGGAGGTCGAGGATCGACCCCTTCACCTTCAGCGCCTGCGCGAAGGTGTGCGCGCTGATCGGCACCGTCCAGTCGTGGTACGGCGAAAGCACGTCATACGGATCGGGGACCGCGACGAGGTACGGCACGGGTGCGACTCCCCAGCCGTCCGAGATCGACTCGGTCTCGCCGCCCGAGCTCGAGAAGAAGAACGTCGATGCCACCTTGCCGTTGAACATCACGATCTGCCCCGTGGTTGCGTCGACCGCCGCGGTCGTTGCCGGGGTCTCGTGGGAGACGCCGAGGTACATCTGGCTGCGAGTGTCCCCGTACACGTCGAAGGGCGCGGCGATCTTGCGCGTTGCGAGCGCATAGGAGCGCGACGCGACAGCCTGCGCCTGGAGCGCGGGCGGCGACCAGGTCGAGGGCATCTCGGCGGGGACGACGCCGTACAGATAGTCCTCCAGTGCGACGACGTTGATCGCACGAAGCCGGCCGTTTACGACGTCCACCTGGATCTGGCCGCGGTAGGGGCGGCCGAGTGTCATCCATCCGCCTGCGCCGGCGTCGAACGTCAGCGGCGGCATCAGCGGCCGGCCGTTCACGACGAGTTTCGGGCCGAGAGAGATCGGGCCTGCCGGCAGCGTGTCGGTGACGCCGTTCGCGTCCGTGACGGTGAACGGCACCGCGCACGAAAGCTTCAGCGCCTTCTTCCCATCGGCGAGGAGGACGCGGATGATCGTCGCCGGCGTCGTGCCGAGCGTCGTGCCGGGGTAGTAGTGCGAGAGGATCTGCTCATACCCGTAGCCGTGCAGCGCGTAGCCCCAGGCGCCGTACTGGCTCATGCCGATGCCGTGCCCCCAGCCGTGGCCGCTGAACACGAACAGCGCGCCGGTGCCCGCCTTCGCCGCCACGCACGACGTGGCGCAGACGGGCGGGAGGTCCCGCCCCCCTGTCGGGGACGCGGCGGCCGGCGCTGCGAGAAGCAACGCCGAGGCGACCGCGATCGTGAGCGCGCGAAGAGGCATCCGGCTGGACGGCGAAGCTAGCAAAGTCATGTTTGTAAATCGGGTTTCGGCGCGCCGGGCTAAAGTCATGCCCCGATGAGACTCCTCGTCACAGGCGGAGCCGGGTTCATCGGCTCGAATTTCGTCCGGTACTGGCTCGAGCGCAGGCCGGACGACCAGGTCGTCGTGCTCGACCTGCTCACCTACGCCGGGGACCGGCGATCGCTCGCCGACGTCGAGGACCGGATCGTCTTCGCGGAGGGCGACATCGGCGACCTCGACGGCTGCCAGCGGCTGCTCGAGGCGGAAGGGATCGAGGTCGTCCTCAACTTCGCGGCCGAGTCGCACAACAGCCTCGCGGTGGTCGACCCGGGCAGATTTTTCAGGACGAACGTTCTGGGCACCCAGTCGCTCCTCGAGGCGTCCCGGCGGGCCGGCGTCGAGCGGTTCCACCACGTCTCCACGTGCGAGGTGTACGGCGATCTCCCGCTCGACAGTGACGAGGTCTTCACCGAGGACTCGCCGTACCGGCCGCGCACGCCCTACAACGCGTCGAAGGCTGGCGCCGATCACGCGGTGCGCGCCTACCACGAGACGTACGGGCTGCCGGTGACGATCACGAACTGCTCGAACAACTACGGGCCTTACCAATTCCCCGAGAAGGTGATTCCGGTCTTCGTGACAAACGCGCTCGACGACATCGAGCTGCCCCTGTACGCGTCGACGACGAACAAGCGCGAGTGGCTGCACGTGCGCGACCACTGCCGCGCGATCGAGCTCGTGCTCGACCGCGGCCGTGTGGGCGAGACCTACAACGTCGGCAGCGGAGTGGAGAAGACGATCGAGGAGATCGCCGACGCCGTGCTCGAGCTCACGGGCAAGCCGGCGTCGCTGAAGTCGATCGTCCCGGACCGCCCAGGCCACGACCGGCGGTATCTCCTCGACTCGTCGAAGCTGCGGCGTGAGCTGGGCTGGAAACCGGACATCGCGTTCGAGGACGGAATGCGCGAGACGGTGCAGTGGTACGCCGCGCAGCGCGCCTGGTGGGAGCCGCTGAAGGAGCGCGCCCTCGTGCAGGAGACCGCCTGGAGCTCACCTGCGTAGACTCCTTTCGGTCGAGCGAGCGAGGAGGAGTATCGATGGCGCAGGTCGAGAGCAAGAACCGGGCGACGTCCGATCCTGAAGCGCGGAAGCGCGTCCTCCAGGAGATCAAGAAGGCCGGCGTGGAGGACATGCTCCTCTGGTTCACCGACCTCGAGGGCCACTTGAAGAGCTTCTCGATCACCGTCGGCGAAGTCGAAGGCGCGCTCGACGACGGCATGGGCTTCGACGGCTCGTCGATCACCGGCTTCAACGCCATCGAGGAGTCGGACATGGTCGCGATTCCCGACCCCGAGACGTTCCGGGTCCTGCCCGACGGACGGGCGGGACGGATGATCTGCGACATCGTCACCCCCGACGGGAAGCGCTACGACGGCGACCCCCGCCACGTGCTTCGGCTTGCGCTCGACCGGATGCGGGCGATGGGCTTCGACACCTTCAACGTGGGCCCCGAGGCCGAGTACTTCCTCTTCAAGGACGAGAAGGGCACGGAGACGCTCGACGAGGGCGGCTACTTCGCCCAGACGACGATGGACGCCGCGACGTCGGTTCGGCGCGACACGATCCGTGCGCTCGAGAAGATGGGAATCCCGGTCGAGTACCACCACCACGAGGTCGGGCCTTCGCAGCACGAGATCGACATCCGCTTCGCGAACGCGCTCGACATGGCGGACTACATGCTCACCTATCGGCTCGTGGTGAAGGAGGTCGCGAAGCAGCACGGCTACCACGCGACCTTCATGCCAAAGCCGCTGTTCGGCGAAAACGGCTCGGGCATGCACACACATCAGTCCCTCTTCACCGACGGCCGCAACCAGTTCTTCGACGGCGACGACAAGTGGCACCTGTCGGACGTCGGCAAGCAGTTCATCGCGGGCCAGCTCCGCCACGCGCGAGAGATCGCGGCGGTGTTCGCACAATGGGTCAACTCGTACAAGCGACTCGTGCCCGGGTTCGAGGCCCCTGTCTACGTCGCCTGGTCGCAGCGGAACCGCTCGGCGCTCATCCGCATCCCGCTGTACAAGCCGGGCTCCGAGCAGGCGACCCGCGCGGAGCTGCGCTGTCCCGATCCGGCCTGCAACCCGTACCTCACCTTCGCGTGCCTGCTGCACGCGGGCCTGGACGGGATCGAGAAGGGCTACGACCTGCCCGATCCGATGGAGACGAACCTCTACCACCTCACGCCCGAGCAGCGCCGTGAGCGCGGGATCGTCTCTCTGCCCGAGACGCTGGGCGAGGCGATCGACGAGCTCTCGCGCTCCGAGCTCGCGCGCAAGGCGCTCGGCCCGCACATCTTCGACCGCTACATCGAGCTGAAGCGGAAGGAATGGGACGAGTACCGCGTCCAGCTCACCGAATGGGAGATGAAGAAGTATCTGGCTGTTCTCTAGGCCGTTTTGCCAGATCTGCAACAATCACCGTGGCTCGCCCTCTGCGGAGACGAGCCCAACTGACGGCCGACTGCGAGGTGCTCATGGCACCTCGTGGTCGTTAAGAGGAGATCCCGCGCGGTCTAGAGGAAACTGCGAATGGCGTCGCGATCGACGCGGAGCTCGATCACGCCGCTCGAGCCGTCGATCTGGCCGATCGTGTCGGCCGGAACGAGGCGGCGGCGGCGGGAGAAGAGGCCGGCCCGGACCGAGAGTGCATCCGGGACGTCCGGCGCCGTGCCGTACATCGGGCACTCGACCTTGCCCACCAGGCGCCCGTGCCGGTCGGACACGATGTAGCCGGCGGTGCGGCGGAGGTCGATGGCGAGGGCGCTCATGTAAGAGACGCTATGCCCGGCCTGCAAGGTTTTTTGCAGGGTTGGAGTAAAAGGTTTGTTAGGGCCGGGTCGGGACGATTCGGCACGGTCGCCAAGTTCGCGGCTCCAGGCTCAGGTCCTGCACCGGATGGCCCCTGCAGGCGCTAGAAACTGCGGGCGCGGCGCGAGTAGTCGAGCCGGTACGGCGACATCGGCTTCGGCGCAGGCTGCACCCAGCCGGGATGGAACTGCTTGCGATGCTCGGCCATGGATGCCTTCATCTTCGCGGGCGATGCCACGCTCCACGTCTCGGTACATCCGTCGATCTCGCATTTGAGCTGAACAGCGGCCACTGGGTACACCGTAGCTGCCCCATACGATTGGCCGCGTGGAGGCGACCGAAAGGCACCTGCGCCTGCTGACCGAGACGACGGCGGCCGTGAACTCGACGCTCGACCTCGAGGAGGTCCTCCACCTCATCGCCACCCGCGTCGCGGAAGCGCTGCACGCGGATGCCTGCTTCGTCTACCTCTACGACGACCGCAGCGACGAGCTCATCCTCCGGGCGACGTATGGGACGAGCGTCGAGGAGATGACCCGGCGTCCGCGACTGCGGCCGGGTGAAGGGATCACCGGCAGCGCAGCCGCCGAGCGCGCGTCCGTCATGATTCCCGCGCAGGCGCACCTCGACCCGCGCTTCAAGCTGTTTCCCAATCTGCCCGAGTCGCAGTACGAGTCGATCCTCGCCGTCCCGATCCTCGTCCACGGCGAGAAGCTCGCAGGCGCGCTCAACGTCCGGACGCGCGTCGCACGCGAGTACGACGCGTCCGAGATCGGCCTTGTGGAGGCGATTGCCGATCAGGTCGCACAGACGATCGTGCACGCACAGCTGTACGCGCAGGCGCAGCGCCGCGTCGCGGAGCTGGAGGCGCTCGCACGGATCTCAGAGGCCGTGTCCGAGTCGCTCTATCTCGAGGAGTCGCTCGAGGCGATCGTCAAGACGACGATGGACGCAGTGTCCGCGACCGGCGCCGCTCTCGTTCTCGAGGATGGACGCATCGCTTGGCCGGAAGGCCGCGCTGGGACCCACGCGGTGCGAACACCGCTGCGCTGGCGTAGTCGCCAGATCGGCGAGCTCGTCGCCGACCGCGACTCGCCGTTCTCCGACGACGATCGTGCTCTGCTCGAAGCGATCGCGCACCACGCGGCCGTGGCGCTCGAGCACGGCCGCGCCGTCATGCGCGGAGTGCTCGCGCAAGAGATCCATCACCGCGTGAAGAACAATCTGCAGACGGTCGCGTCGCTCCTGCGCCTGCAGTCGCGTGCCGAGGGCGTCGACCCGCGCGAGGCGCTCGAGCATTCCGTCAACCGCATCCTGGCCATCGCGGCGGTGCACGAAGTGCTCACCGAGCAGCGCGACGAGGACGTCGAGCTCGCCGATCTCATCGACCGCCTGCGCGCCATGCTCGTGCAGGGGCTCGCCGCCGGCCGCGATGTCACCGCGAGCCTGGAGGCCGTGTCGCTCGCCGGTCAGCGGGCGACCGCGCTCGCGCTCGTCTTCAGTGAGCTGCTCCAGAACGCGCTCGAGCACGGTGCCGGCGACGTTCGCATCGAGCTGGCGCACCGTCACGGCGAAGTCGTCCTCGCAATCTCCGACGAAGGTTCAGGCCCCGGCGAGCACGGTGCCGGCACGGGCCTCTCGATCGTGCGCGCGCTCGTCAGCGACGAGCTCCGGGGCTCGTTCGACCTGCGCAGCGACGGCGGGACGCGCGCCGAGGTCGTGTTCCCGGGATGACGAGGACGCAAGAGGTGCTCATCTTCGTCCGCCGCGGCGACGATTTCCTCGCGCTGCATCGCTCGCCGGAGAACGACGCGTACTGGCACAGCGTCGCCGGCGGCGTCGAGGAGGGCGAGACGTACTCGGCCGCGGCCGTCCGCGAGCTGCGCGAGGAAACGGGCCTGGTCGCGGAGCCGCAGCCGCTCGGGAACACGTTCGACTACGGCGGTATCAGGGTCGAGTGCTTTCTCGTCGACGCACCGGCCGAGTGGGAGCCCGAGCTCGACTGGGAGCACGACGACTACCGGTGGTGCAGCCCGGCCGACGCAGCCGACCTCATGCACTGGCCGGAGCCGGCAGCCGTGCTGCGAGGCTTTGCCGCGTGACCACCCTTCTAGGTAGACGCGCGCGAAGTGGGTGCTCCCTCTCCCACCCCACCAGCCGTCAGGCTACGGGGGAAACCGTGACGCGTCCGTCCCGGCTTGGCGGCGAATGTCTCGCGTGATCGAGCCGGCGCCGCCCTACCGTGGTGAAGGGCCGCACGCGCTCTGGCACGTGAGCGAGGTCGCCGCGATCGTGCGCTTCGAGCCGCACCACCGTCCGAGCCACTCCCTCGATGAGCCGCTCGTATGGGCGGTCGATACGCGCCACCTGCCGCTGTACTGGTTTCCGCGCGATTGCCCCCGCGCGACCTTCTGGGCGAATTCGGGCACGACCGGCCAGGACGTCGCGACGTTTCTCGGCGGGGATCGCACCCGGCGCGTGCACATCGTGGAGCCCGTGTGGCTCGAGCCCATGCGAACGACCCGAGTTCTCGCCTACCGGCTGCCCGAGCCGACGTTCGAGCGTTGGGACCGGTTCTGGATCTCGCGCTCCGCGGTCGAGCCGCTAGAGCTCGTCGAGCTCGGCGATCTCGTCGACCGGCACGCGAAAGCGGACATCGAGCTCGCGGTCGACGACGACCTGGCGGCACTGTGGCAGCGCGTGATCGCGTCGACGCTCGACTTCAGCGGCATTCGGCTTCGCAATGCGACGATGGCCGCATGAGGATCCTCGTTGCCGAAGACGAGACGATCATCCGTCTCGATCTCACGGAGATGCTCGTTCGCGCCGGGTTCGAGGTGTGCGCCGAGGCGCGCGACGGCGAAGAGGCGGTCGCGCTCGCGCGATCCGAGGAGCCCGACCTTGCGATCATGGACGTGAAGATGCCGAACGTGGACGGGATCGAGGCCGCGCGCCGGATCCTGGACGAGCGCCCCATCCCGATCGTGATGCTCACCGCCTACGGTCAGGATGAGCTCGTCTCCCGTGCCGTCGAGGCGGGGGTGTTCGGCTATCTCGTGAAGCCGTTCCGCGAACAGGATCTTCTGCCGGCGATCGCGGCCGCGCGTGCCCGCCACGACGAGCTGCAAGCGGTGCGCGAGGAAGCTGAGTCGCTCGCCGAGGCGCTCGCTTCGCGCAAGGTGATCGAGCGGGCAAAAGGCCTCCTGATGGAGAAGGAGCATCTTTCCGAGCAGGACGCGTTCGCCCGGCTGCGCAAGGCGAGCCAGGTGTCGGGGCGGCCCTTGAAGGTGATCGCGGAAGCGGTCGTGGCGACGCTCGGGGCCGAGAGTTGAGCGAGCACCCGAATGCTGCGCTCACGCGAAGGTTGTTCGACGCGTTCGGCCGCGATCCCAAGGTCATCGCCGCCGCGTTCACGCGTGACGTCGTCTGGCGTGTCCCCGGCGACACGGTCATGAGCGGCGAGTACCGCGGCCCGCGCGCGGTCGTCGAGTTCCTCCGGCGAACCGGCACGGAGACTGACGGGACATACCGCAGTCGCTTGCACACGGTGGTGGCAGACGATCAATGGGGTCTCGCCGTCTATCGCGCGTTCGGCACCCGCAACGGAATCGACCTCGACGTCGACCAGGCGCTCGTCATCCGCTTCGCCGATGGACGTTTGGCCGAGGTCACGGCAGTGCCGCTCGACGCGGCGTTCGATGCGTTCTGGGCCTGAGCCGTTCGACCACCCCGATGTGCAGGCGCTCGCGTGTGCACAGCAGGAGGAGATGCGCGGTCTCTATAGCGGCGAGGCCGACATCGGGCCGGCGCGGGACGCGGCAATGTTCGTCGAGCCCGACGGCGTCTTTCTCGTGATCCGCGAGGACGACGGTGCTGCGGTCGCGTGCGGCGGGATCGCGCGCTTCGACGGCGAGCGCGCGGAGTTGAAGCGCATGTATGTCGTTCCGGAACGGCGCGGTCGCGGCCTCGGACGGCGAGTGCTCCTCGACCTCGAGGCAGAGGCGCGTCGGCTGGGCTACCGCGGTCTCGTGCTCGAGACCGGCGACCGCCAGCCGGAAGCGCTTGGCCTGTACGAGTCATCGGGGTATGAGCGGATTCCGTGCTACCCGCCGTACGATTTACGCGCGCTCAGTCTGTGCTTCGAAAAGCGCCTCCCACCGCTCCAGTAGCGCCGTGAGCGCATCGCGCGCGAGCTTGTGTGCCGCCAGGAGGTCGACGTCGGACCAGTTGTCGGCGAGCTTCACCTCCAGCTCCGCGACCTCTGCCTCGCGTGCCGCGATGTCCGCCTCGATCCGATCGAGCTCCGCCGGCCGCGGCCGCGACTTGGGTGCCGCCTTTGCCTTCGGAGCCTTCCCGGGCTTTGGCTCGGGTGCCACGGCACGCGCCGACCGCTCGTCGCGCCGGCGGAGCATCTCGGCCCAGCCGCCGTCGTAGCCGTGCAGCTCGCCGTCCTCGATCGCGAGCGTCCGCTCGGCGATCGCGTCGAGGAGTGCGCGGTCGTGCGACACGAGCAGCACGGTTCCCGGGAACGCGTCGAGCGCAGCCTCGAGCGCCTCGCGGCTGTCCAGGTCGAGATGGTTCGTCGGCTCGTCGAGCACGAGGAAGTTCGCGCCCGACGCAACCGTGACGGCCAGGGCAAGACGCCGCCGCTCGCCGCCCGAGAGAACGGTGACCGGCTTCTCGTGCTCGGTCCAGCCGGAGAAGAGGAAGCGTCCGAGGAGCGTCTGCGCGTCGGGGCGCGATAGGCCCGTCATCGTCTGGACGCACTGCAGCACGGACCCCCGCGTGTCGAGCTCCATCTCCTGCTGCGAGAAATATCCGATCTTCACGCCGTGTCCGATCCGGATGCCACGCTCGTTCACGATCGCCTCGAGCAGCGTCGTCTTGCCGGAGCCGTTCGGCCCCACGAGCGCAACGTGCTCGCCGCGCTCGAGCGCGAACGTTGCGTCGCGGAGAAGCACGCGCTCGCCGATGCGCAGCTCGACACCGTCAGCTTCGACGACGGTTCGTCCGCTGCGCGCGGGCTTGAGGAACTCGAAGCCGAGCGTTCGCTGGCGTCGGCTCAACAGTGCGACCTCGCCCGCCGCCACCGAGCGTTCCTGCTGGAGCCGGCCGATGTGAGTGAGCTTCGCCTGCGCCTGCTTCGCCTTGTCCTTCTTGTACCGGAAGCGTTCGACGAAGCGCTCGAGCCGCGCGATGTCCGCGGTTGCGCGCGCGACCTCCTTCTGCGCATGCAACGCACGGGCGGCCTTCTCGCGCCGCCACACGTGCCAGGGGCCCGGGAAGAAGGTGGCGCGGCCGGCCGTGAGCTCGAGCGTCGCAGTCGTCACCGCTTCGAGGAACCAGCGGTCGTGGGCGACGAGGATCACCGCTGCATCGAGCGACTGCAGCTCACGCTCCAGCCACTCGAGGCTCGCGACGTCGAGGTGGTTGGTCGGCTCGTCCAGGAGCAGGAGCTCGGGGTCGCCGCCGAGCGCGCGGGCCAGCGAGGCGCGCGTCAGCTCGCCACCCGAGAACGTGCGCAGCTGCCGGTCGAGATCGGCGTCGGCGAAGCCGAGGCCGCGGAGTACGGAGGTTGCTCGGTCGCGCCAGCCGTACCCGCCCGCGTGCTCGAGGCGCGCCTGCGCCTCCGCGTACCTGTTCAACGTCGCCTGGTCGTGCGTCCCGGTCGCCATCGCCTGCTCGAGCTCCTCGAGCTCGCGTTCGAGCGCGACGAGGTCGCGTGCCCCGGAGAGGACGTACTCCCGCACGGTCAGCTCCTGGTCGAGCGGCGGCCGCTGATCGTGGAGAGCGACCCGGGTCCCCTTCTCGAAGGCGAGCTCGCCGCCGTGCTTCTCGGTCTCGCCGGCCAGGATGCGGAGCAGCGTCGTCTTCCCGGCGCCGTTCGGGCCGGAGAGCGCGACGCGGTCGCGCCGCTCGACGCTGAAGGAGACGCCGTCGAAAAGGAACGACCCGGCGAGCTCCTTTCGGAGGTTGGAGGCGATCACGACGGCCATGCAGCACCAAGGGTAGTGCGGCGCATATCGTTCCCCCCGGTGGCCAAGCCAGACATCGAACAGCTTTCGATCGACACCATGAGGACGCTCGCCATGGACTCCGTCCAGCAGGCGAACGCCGGGCACCCGGGAACCGCGATGGCGCTGGCTCCGCTCGCCTACCTCCTCTACACGGAGGTCATGGATCACAACCCGGCCAACCCGCAGTGGCCCGACCGTGACCGGTTCGTCCTCTCAGCCGGCCACGCGTGCATCCTCCAATACTCCGCGCTCCATCTCGCGGGCTACAACCTTTCGCTCGAGGAGCTGAAGCGCTTCCGGCAGTGGGAGTCGCTCACGCCGGGCCATCCCGAGGTGCACCACACGCCCGGCATCGAGGCGACGACCGGGCCGCTGGGACAGGGATTCGCGAACGGCGTCGGCTTCGGCATCGCCGAGCGCTTCCTCGCCGAGCTCTTCAACCGGCCCTACGACGAGATCGTCGACCACCGGACGTACGTCATCTGCTCCGACGGCGATCTCATGGAGGGCGTCTCGAACGAGGCGGCGTCGATCGCGGGAACGCTTGGCCTCGGGAAGCTCATCTATTTCTACGACGACAACCACATCACGATCGACGGCACGACGTGGATCTCGTTCACCGAGGACCGCGGCGCCCGCTTCGAGGCGCAGGGCTGGCACGTGCAGCACGTGCAGGACGTCAACAATCTCGGCGAGCTGCGCAAGACGATCGCGAACGCGCAGGCGGAGATCTCCAAGCCGTCGCTCATCATCGTCCACTCGCACATCGCGTATCCCGCGCCGCACGCGATGGACACGGCAAAGGCGCACGGATCGCCGCTCGGCGAGGAAGAAGTCCGCGCGACGAAGGTGGCGCTCGGGTGGGACCCGGACAAGAAGTTCTTCGTTCCAGAGGAAGTCGTTGCGCACATGAACGGGGTCGAGCGCGGGATCGCACTGGAGGGGGCTTGGCAGCAGAAGCTGAGCGCCTGGTCGGCGAAGTACCCCGGCATGCGCGAGCGCTGGGACCAGGCGCAGATCCGCAAGCCGCTGCCGGGGTGGGTGGAGGCGCTGCCGCATTTCGAGCCCGGCGAGGGCTTCGCGACGCGCGACGTCGGCGCCAAGGTGATGGAGGCGATCAAGCAGTACACGCCGACGATGGTCGGCGGAGCGGCCGATCTCGTCGAGTCGACGAAGACGGAGTTCAAGGGCGGCGGCCTCTTCAGCGCGACGCATGCCGGCCGCAACATCGCTTTCGGCATCCGTGAGTTCGCGAGCGGCGCGATCGTCAACGGCATCTCGCTGCATGACGGGATGCTGAAGCCGTACAGCTCGACGTTCCTCATCTTCAGCGACTACCAGCGCAACGCCGTGCGCCTCGCGGCCCTGTCGAAGCTGCAATCGCTCTTCCTGTGGACGCACGACTCCGTCGGCCTCGGCGAAGACGGTCCGACGCATCAGCCGATCGAGCAGTACGCGTCGCTGCGGGCGATCCCAAACTTCTGGTTCATCCGTCCCGCGGACGCAACCGAGACCGTCGGCGCGTGGAAGGTCGCGCTCGAGCGTGAGGACGGCCCCGTTGGAATGGCGCTGACGCGACAGAAGGTGCCGACGCTGGACGGGACGACCGTCGAGGGCGTCGCGCGCGGTGCGTACGTCGTCCTCGACAGCGACGACGCGCCCGAGCTGATCCTCCTCGCGACAGGCTCCGAGGTGTCGGTGGCGATTGAGGCGGCAAAGCAGCTCGACGTCCCGACGCGGGTCGTCTCCATGCCGTGCTGGGAACTCTTCGAGTCGCAGCCGGCGGACTATCGCGAAGAGATCCTGCCTGCCGACGTCAAGGCGCGCGTCTCGATCGAGGCGGGCGTGAAGCTCGGGTGGAAGCAGTGGGTCGGCGACGAAGGCGACTCGATCTCGATCGAACACTTCGGCGCGTCCGCCCCCGGCAACGTCGTGCTGGAGAAGTTCGGCTTCACCGCCGACAACGTCGTCGCGCGTGCGCTCGCGCTGCGCGAACGCGTGTCGTGAACGTCGCAGTGGCATTCGACCATCGCGGCGTCCACCTACGCGACGTGATCCTCGAGACGCTCCGCGCCAACGGCCACGAGATCGTCGACCTCGGCACCGACACCGACGCCGTACGCATCGACTATCCCGACAAGGCGCGCGAGACCGGCGAGGCGATCCTCGACGGCCGTGCCGAGCGCGCCGTCCTCGTCTGTGGCTCCGGTGTCGGCGCTGCGGTTGCGGCCTGCAAGATGGCCGGGATCCGCGCGGCGATCTGCCACGACGGATATTCCGCGCACCAGGGCGTCGAGCACGACGACATGAACGTGCTGTGCCTTGGCTCCGAGGTGATCGGCCCGAGTCTCGCCGCCGATCTCGTGCGCATCTTCCTCGGGGCGACCTTCATCGGCACCGGCCGGTACGTGGAGAGACTGAAGAAAGTCGAAGCAATGGAAAGGGCGATGGCGAATGGCTGACTCGAAATTGGACGAGCTCTCCAAGCGCGGCCAGTCCGTGTGGATCGACTACCTCTCGCGCGACATGCTCGAGGAGGGCGAGCTGGCGCGCATGATGCGCGAGGACGCAGTCGTCGGTGTCACCTCCAACCCGACGATCTTCCAGAAGGCGATCTCGCACGGCCACCGTTACGACGAGCAGATCAAGCAGCTCCTCGAACAGGAGGCCGATGCGAAGGAGATCTTCCTCCAGCTCTCGGCGCGCGACGTCGAAGCGGCCCTCGACCTGCTCGCGCCCGTCCACGAGAAGACCGGCTACGACGGCTTTGTCTCGTGGGAGGTCGACCCGACGCTGGCCTACGACCGTGAGGGGACCTTCGCCGAGGCGATGCGCCTGCACGCCTGGCTCGACCGTCCCAACCTGTACGTGAAGATCCCGGCCACGAAGCCCGGCCTCGGCGCGATCGAGGACTGCGTCGCGCATGGGAAGAACATCAACGTGACGCTGATCTTCTCCCTGCAGCGCTACGCCGAGGTGGCCGAGGCGTACCTCCGCGGGCTCGAGCGTCTCGTCGCCGGCGGAGGCAGCCCGAAGGGCGTCTACTCCGTGGCGAGCTTCTTCGTTTCGCGCGTCGACACCGAGACCGACAAGCGCCTCGACGCGATCGGCTCGAAGGACGCACTTGCCCTCCGCGGCAAGCTTGCGGTCGCGAACGCGAAGCTCGCGTACGAGCACTATCGGGAGACGTTCTCCGGGCCGCGCTGGGAGTTCCTCGCCGGCAAGGGCGCGAACCCGCAGCGCTGCCTGTGGGCGTCCACCTCGACGAAGAACCCTGCGTACCGCGACGTCCTCTACGTCGAGGAGCTGATCGGTCCCGAGACGGTGAACACGATGCCGGAGGAGACGATCAGCGCGTTCCAGGATCATGGCGACGTGCGCGGCGACACGGTCATGAAGGGTGTCAAGAAGGCGCACGTGCTTCTCGACGACCTCGCGACGGCCGGAGTCGACTACGACGACGTGACCGAGACGCTCGAGCTCGAGGGCGTGCAGAAGTTCGCCGACTCGTTCGCCGAGCTGCTCGCCGGCGTGACCGAGAAGCGCGAGGCGCTCGCCCCGGCCTAGATGACAGAGCGCACCGACCTCATCGACCGCATCTGGGAGCGCGACCCGACGGTCTGGACCGGAGCCGACGAGGCGAAGTGGCTCGGCTGGCTCGACGAGCCGCGCCGCATGCGGGAACGCGTCGAGGAGCTCCGCTCCTTCGCCGCTGCGGCAACGGATGACGGCCTCGACACCGTCGTGCTCCTGGGTATGGGAGGCTCGAGCCTTGCACCCGAGGTGCTACGGCGCACGTACTCCGCGCGCTCGTTGCACGTGCTCGACACGACGCATCCGACGGCCATCCGCGCGCTCGAGGAGCAGCTCGATCTCGAGCGCACGCTCTTCGTATCCGCGTCGAAGTCGGGCTCGACGCTCGAGACCCGATCGCACTCGGACTACTTCTGGAAGAAGACCGGCAACGGCGCGCAGTGGGTTGCGATCACCGATCCCGGCTCGCAGCTCGAGGCACTCGCGAAGGAGCGCAGCTTCCGCGGCGTCTTTCACGGTGAGCCGACGATCGGCGGCCGCTATTCCGCGCTCTCGCCGTTCGGGATGGTCCCCGCAGCGCTCGTCGGGATCGACGTCGACGCGCTGCTCGAGAGCGCGGAGCGCATGGCCGAGCGCTGCCGCAGCGACGAGGGCAATCCCGGCTACGCGCTCGGCGCCGGGTTCGGCTCGGGCTGGAGCGAGGGGCGCGACAAGATCTGCATCGCCGACACCGATGGCGGCTTCGGCCTCTGGGCGGAGCAGCTCATCGCCGAGTCGACCGGCAAGCTCGGCAAGGGTCTCGTGCCCGCGCCGGGCGAGTCGCCGGAAGGCCCCGACCGTCAGTGGGTGGTGCCCGATCTCGATGGTGCGGCGACGCTCGGTGGCGAGTTCTTCCGCTGGGAGTTCGCGGTCGCCGTCGCTGCGACGTGGCTCGAGATCAATCCGTTCGACCAGCCCGACGTCCAGGCGGCAAAGGACAAGACGAACGACGTCCTTGCGACCGGTCACGACCCGTCGCTCGAGCCCGAGGGGTCGATCGACGAGCTCGCCTCGCAGGCGCGTGCGGGCGACTACGCCTGCGTTCAGGCATTCGTCGCGCCGTCGGAGGAGCACGACCGCCTCATCGCGCGCATCGCAGGCGAGCTCCGGTCGCGCACCGGCTGCGTCGTCACGCACGGCTACGGCCCGCGCTACCTCCACTCCACGGGGCAGCTGCACAAGGGCGGCCCGAACACGGGCCTCTTCCTGCAGGTCGTCGACGACGGCGGCGAGGAGCTCGCGATTCCCGGCAAGCCGTTCGGCTTCCGCCGGCTGATCCGCGCGCAGGCGGCCGGCGACTTCGAGTCGCTCAAGGAGCGCGGCCGCCGTGTCGCGCGCATCCACATGGAGGAGAGCTGATGCAATTGGGGATGGTCGGTCTCGGCCGGATGGGCGCGAACATGACGGAGCGCCTGCGCGCGGCCGGTCACGACGTCGAGACGTTCGACCCCAACGTCGAGTCGACCGCCTCGTCGCTCGAGGAGCTCGTGCAACAGCTCGACGCGCCACGGTCGGTCTGGTTGATGGTGCCGGCGGCTCTCGTGGACTCGATCGTGAGCGAGCTCGCGTCGCACCTCTCGAAGGACGACACGATCATCGACGGCGGCAACTCGTACTACATCGACGACCTCCGCCACTCGCGCGCGCTACGCGAGCGGAGCATTCACTACGTGGACGTCGGTGTCAGCGGCGGCGTCTGGGGTCGCGAGCGCGGCTACTGCATGATGATCGGTGGCGACGACGAGGCGGTCGGTCGCCTCGTGCCTGTGTTCGAGGCTCTTGCGCCGGGAGTTGCAGCCGCCGCACGCACCCCGGGCCGCGAGGGCGACCCGGCGCCCGAGGAGCAGGGGTGGCTTCATTGCGGCCCGTCAGGCGCGGGCCACTTCGTGAAGATGGTCCACAACGGGATCGAGTACGGCCTCATGCAGGCCTACGCCGAGGGTCTCAACGTCCTCAAGCACGCGAACATCGGTCTGCATGAGCAGGAGAAGGACGCCGAAACGACACCGCTCCGCGACCCCGATCACTACAAGTACGAGCTCGACGTTGCCGCGGTCAGCGAGGTCTGGCGCCGCGGTTCCGTGATCTCGTCATGGCTGCTCGACCTCACCGCCCAAGCGCTCAGCACCTCGCCGAACCTGGATGAGTATGCAGGCCATGTGAGTGATTCGGGTGAGGGTCGGTGGACGGTTCAAGCCGCGGTCGATGAAGGCGTGCCGGCGCCCGTCCTGGCGGCGTCGCTTTTCAACCGCTTCGCGTCGCGCGGCGAGGCGGATTGGGGCGATCGCGTCCTCTCCGCAATGCGTCATGCGTTCGGCGGGCACCTCGAGAAGAGCCCGGAACAGTGAGCGAGACCAGCGCGCAGCACCACGACAACCCGCTCCTCGAGGGGCTCTCCTTCCGGCGCACGCCGGATCCGTGCGCGCTCGTCATCTTCGGCGCCTCCGGCGACCTCACGCACAAGAAGCTGATGCCGGCGCTGTACTCGCTCGCCTTCCGCCAACTGCTGCCGCCCCGCTTCGCCATCATCGGCGTCGCACGAACCGAGGGCGACGACGGCTCCTGGCGCGAGGAGATGAAGCAGGCAGTCCAGCAGCATTCGCGCGATGCGTTCAGGCAGGACGTGTGGGACGGGCTGGCGGCGAACATGCACTACACCGCGACCGACTTCGCCGACGAGGGGGGCGAGGGGAAGCTCGAAGAGCTCGTCGAACGCTGTGACCGGGAGTGCAACCTCGGTGGCAATCGCGTCTACTACCTCGCCGTGCCGCCGCCCGCGTTCCCGTCGATCGTCGAGGCGCTCGGAAAGCGCCGCAGCGCGACCGGCTGGACGCGGCTGATCGTCGAGAAGCCGTTCGGCCACGATCTCGCGTCGGCCCGTGAGCTGAACACGATGCTCTGGGCGCACTTCGACGAGAGCGAGATCTTCCGCATCGACCACTACCTCGGCAAGGAGACGGTCCAGAACATGCTGGCACTGCGGTTCGCCAACGGCGTGTTCGAGCCGATCTGGAACCGGCAGTTCATCGACCACGTCCAGATCACGGTCGCCGAGTCGATCGGCATCGAAGGCCGCGCCGGCTACTACGAGAGCGCCGGCGCGATCCGCGACATCTTCCAGAATCATCTGCTGCAGCTGCTCGCACTCACGGCGATGGAGCCGCCGATCGACTTCAAGTCCGACTCCGTGCACAGCGAGAAGGTGAAGGTGCTGAAAGCGCTGCACACGCCCGGCCCGAAGTCGGTCGTGCGCGGCCAGTACGGCCGAGGCTTCGTCGAGGGCGAGGAGGTTCCCGCGTACCGCGAGGAGCAGGACGTCGCATCCGACTCGATGACCGAGACGTTCGTCGCCGCGAAGCTCTTCGTCGACAACTGGCGGTGGGCCGATACGCCGTTCTACGTGCGCATGGGCAAGCGGCTCGCGCGACGCGAGACCACGATCGCCATCCAGTTCAAGCGTGCGCCGCATCCGCCGTTCGAGGAGACCGCGGCGGAAGGGCTGCGCCCGAACGTCCTGCTCGTGCACGTGCAGCCGGATGAAGGCGTGTCGCTCGCGATCGGCGCGAAGGTCCCCGGTCAGGGCATGACGATCCGCACCGTGCACATGGACTTCCTCTACGGCGGCGCGTTCCGGACGGGGATGCCGGAGGCGTACGAGCGCCTGATTCTCGACACGATGCTCGGCGACGGGACGCTGTTCACGCGTTCCGACGAGGTGGAGGAGCAATGGCTCCTCGTCGATGCGATCGTTGCGGCCTGGCAACGCGACCGGCCGGCGTTCCCGAATTACGCCGCCGGGACGTGGGGGCCGCCGAGCTCCGAGGAGTTGCTGCGGCGGGACGGCCGGTCATGGCGTCGGAATTAGCGGCATCGAGCTGGACCGGCGCGGACGTCCGGCTCGCCGACGTCGACCGCGCGATCGCGCAGCTGCGTGCCGCCACTGCAACCGAGGACGGCCAGCCGAGCCTGCGCACGAGCGTCATGACGCACATTGCGTGGGTCCCCGAGGGATGGGTCGATCGGGCGCGCTCGGCATTGAGCGGCATGGCCGAGCGGCATCCGTCGCGCACGATTCTGCTTCTGCCGGAGCCGAACGCGGGCTCGGAGGGCATCGACGCGACCGTGTCGCTCGAGTGTTACGCGGTGCCCGGCGTCGAGCGCGAGGTGTGCTCCGAGGTGATCGAGTTGCGGCTGCGGGGTCTCCGCGCGAAGGCGCCGGCAAGCATCGTCGAGCCGCTCCTCATCTCCGACCTGCCCGTCTTTCTCCGTTGGCGCGGCGAGCCGCCGTGGGGCGCGCAGGAGCTCGACCAGCTCGTCGGCGTCACCGATCGCCTCATCGTCGACTCGACCGAGTGGGACGACCTCCCGTTTCCCTATCGGAACCTGGCAGGGCTGTTCGACCGGGACGCGGTCTCCGACATCGCCTGGGCGCGCACGTCGCGCTGGCGAACGCTGCTCGCGTCCCTCTGGCCCGACATCGCCGGTGTCGGAGTCGTCCGCGTCACCGGGACGAACGCGCAGGCGCTGCTCATCGCCGGCTGGCTGCGCTCGCGGCTCGGTCGTGACGACATCGAGCTCGAGCACGTCGAGGCCGAGCGGCTGGTGGGGATCGAGCTCGACGGAGAGCCCGCTCCGTTCCCGCCTGGCGACCCGCCGATACCGAGTGACGTCCTCTCGGACGAGCTCGACCGCTTCACGCGCGACCCGATCTACGAGGCCGCGGTGCTAGCGACCTTGCAATGACGCAAGGTGCGCGCGGAACCCGGCGCCGAACGCCGTCGGCGTGCCGTCGTAGCCGCTGATCAGCGCGGGGCCGCTGTTGCAGTTCCACGTGTCCCATGTCCAGCCGAGGTAGGAGACTCCCATCGCGTCGGCCCACGGCATGTACCTGTCGATGAAGCCGTGCCCGCAGTCGTTCTCGCCCAGCTCGCCGGTGACGACTGGGACGACAGCTGCGACGGGTTTCACGGTTGTGTTCCAGCACGGCACCGTGTTGCACGTCGCAAAGTTGTAGAGGTGGAAGGAGGCGATCAGCTGATGCAGCGGGTCGCGGGGACGCCAACGCAGCCAACCGGAGAGATCGTTCGACCAGGCAAGGCCGCCCAACATGAGCGGCTGCATGCCCCCGGCCGACCGCACCGCGTTCACGAGTCGCTGCATGCCCGCCCATTGCCCGCATCCGTCGCGCCAGCAGCGCCAGCTGACGTCGTGCGGCTCGTTGTACAGGTCGAAGATCACGTTCCGATTGCTGCGGAACGTGCGCGCCACCGATCTCCAGAATGCGGGCGAGTGGTCCGCGTCGGGCATCTGCTCTTGGCCGGTCGCGCGCTGTGACCCGGGCGCGTTCCAGTGCAGGTCGAGGATCGCAGTCAGGCCCGCGGCGTTGAGCCTGGAGACGAACGCCTTCACGAACGAGCGGTATGCGCCGCCGCCGTACTGTGCCTTCACGCCGTTGATGCCGAGCCAGCAGTCCTCGTTCAGCGGCACGCGGACGGCGTCGATCCCCCACGTCTTCATCGCCGAGATCGACGCGGCGTCGACCGGCCCGTCCGAAAAGCCCCAGCCCTGCACGCAGGCGTACTCGAGGCCCGACCGGTTCACGCCGAGCAGGCGCACCGTCTTGCCGGCGTCGTTCACCAGAAGGTTTCCGCTCACGCGAATGCCTGCCGCGGCCGACGCAGGCAGAGCGAGCACGATGACCAGGACGAGGACGCGCAACCTAGGATGAAGAGTCGTGATCGACCTGCATTCTCACGTCCTGCCCGGGGTCGACGACGGCGTGAAGACGATCGCCGGGAGCCTCGACCTGCTCCGCGCGGCGCACGACGACGGCATCCGGCAGATCGCTGCCACCCCCCACGTCCGGGAGGACTATCCGACCTCGCCGAGGGAGATGGAGCTCCTGGTTGCCGAGGTGTGCGGCGCCGCGCGCGAGGCCGCCATCCCGGTCGAGGTGTTGCCCGGAGGAGAGCTCGATCTCGAGTACGCGGCGCGGCTCGACGACGCCGATCTCCGTCGCTTCGGCCTGGGTGGCAACGCCTCGCTTCTCCTCCTCGAGTTCCCGTACTTCGGGTGGCCGCTGCAGCTGCCCGACGTCGTGTTCGACCTCCAGCTCCGGGGGTTCCGCATTGTGCTCGCGCATCCCGAGCGAAATGCCGACGTCCAGCACGACCCGGAACGGCTCCGCCCGCTCGTGGACGGCGGCGTCGTCGTGCAGCTGACGGCCGCGTCGCTCGACGGCCGGCTCGGCGGAGCGCCGCGCACCGCCGCGAAGCGACTGCTCGACGCACGCCTCGCCCATCTGCTGGCCAGCGACGCGCATGCGCCGGACGTGCGCTCTGTCGGCCTCTCGGGCGCTGGGGTGGCAGCTGGCGACGCCGTGCTCGCGCACTGGCTCACCGACGACGTTCCGGCTGCGCTCCTCGCCGGTGCCGCTCTACCCGACCGGCCGGAATCGCCGCGTCGGCGGCTGTTACGCCGTTAGCTTCAGCGTGGCGATCATCTTCGCGAACGTCGGCGCATCGGCCGCATAGCGCGCTGCCGTCGTCGTGAAGGTGAAGGTGTAGGCGGTCGCCCCGCCGTCGACGACGTACTGGACCTGCGTGAGCTTCACGCCGTTGGCCGCGTGGCTGGCGGTCAGCTTCACGGCCTTCCCGGCGGGGAGCGTGACGAGACTCGCGGTCGGGGCGACGCCCGCCGACGACGCGAGCTCGAGCTTGAGGTCGGTCTCCCACTGCGTCATGGTCCGGGCGCCGCGACCCGAGGACGTAATCTCGACAACGTTCGTGCCCGTGGACTTGTTCATGTAGATGAACGTCGCGATGCTGTCCTTGAGCGTCTGATGCACCCAACCCGTCGGAACGCCCAGGCTGAACCCGGTGCCGCTGAAGGAGTGCAGACCGCTCATCGAGGCCGTGGCCGTGGCGGTCTTCTTGGGCGCCGTCGCCGTCTTCGGCGTCGACGTCGTCCCGCCGATGATCGAGAACTTCGGCGCGGCGACGACGAGCTTTACGGGGTCGGACCACGACATCTGCTGTGCGCCTGTCGGCAGCGAGTAGTCGAAGCCTCGCACGCGGTAGTACCACGTTCCCGGGCCGACCGGAAGCACCACCGAGGTCGACGAGGTGAGCATTCCAGGCGTCCCCGTGGACGCCAGCTCCGGATTGAACGGGTATGAGGTCTTGCTCCACTGCACTTCGTAGACCTCCGCGCCGAGCGCCGGCGTCCAGGAGACGAGCGGCTGCCCGTAGAAGGAGGTCGTGTGGAGTGCCGACGTGAGGCGACCGTCGGAGGACAGGCCGGTTGCGAAGAGCTGGCCACCGGCGACGAGCGACGGCTCGCTCTCCTTGCCGAAACGCATGACGCGGCCCGCTGCGCAGACGTCCTGCGGCAGCTCGGCGTCCTGATACACGAAGCCTCCGCTGCTGCGGACGACGGGCTCGCCGAAGCCGTGCCCGAATTTGAGCCCGATCGCGAGCGTGACTGAGGTGCCGCTGATCGCCGTGATGGTCGCGATCTCCTGCGTTGCCCCGGTGCCGATCGTGATGACGTCGCCCGGATTGAGCCCGCTCGTGTCCTGCAGCTGGAGCACCAAGTCGCCTGTCTTGGCGCCGGCGGCTGCGACGCTCGTCGATACCGAGCCCTGCGATCCGGCGATCACGCCGACGACGGTCCAGTAGTACCCGCTCGACGGCCAATTCGTGTCCCAGAGGTCGGTGGGGGCGCCAGTGCGTCCGTTCACTGTCACGCCACCGCCGCCCGACGGCGCCGGCGCCGCGGAGGACGACGAAGGGACGGTGCCGGCCGGAGCCGTCGGCGTGGTGTCGCCTGGTGCATTGGGGACGGAAGTCGTCGGGCCTGCATCCGGAGCGGATTCGCTCGTCGTGATGGTGTCGCCGTCGTACGTGTACGACGTGGGCTCGACCCCGTCACCCAGGTACGCGGACCGCGCTGACGCGACGCCGGCTGGGCTGGCCGGGAGTGCGAGCGGGCCCATCGGCCGCGGCGCATATGCGGGCGATCCGATGACGGCGCTCGTGTACACGCGGTTCAGGCACTGCTTGTCCGTGAACACATACATCCGGTACAGCTCGACGGTCTTTCCGTCGTTCGTCTGGTTCCCCGTCCAGAGGAAGCCCGGCATCAGCCGGTGTGCCGGCGAGCCGGGACTGCCGTTCGAGAAGATGTCCGAGACGGTGCCGACGAGCGTGATCGGGCCGCCCGTGACTGCGGGATTCGTGGACGTGTAGATCGGGCTCCACGCGCCGTGCGTCACCGCAGGAATGCCGTTCAGTGCCGCGCTGCCGTTCAGCGTGACAAGGGCTCGCAGCGCGCGGATGCGCCAGCGCACCGTGCCGGTCCAGTTCGCGGTTTGATGGAAGGTGTAGAACTCGCGCTCGTCGAGCGTGTTCGTCGCGGAGAACTCCGTCTTGTGCGCGTCGATCAGCCATACCTGGTAGCCGGCCGCGCCTTCGACCGGCGTCCAGCGCAGTAGGCCCGGGTAGCTCGACAGCGGCGTCGGCGGGGGAGGCGGCACCATGTCGAACCCGAAGTTCGTGCTCCACGGCGTCGACCCATCCGGCAGCACGGCGCGTACGCGCGCATAGAGCGCGTACGGAGTGCCCGTGATCCACGGAAGCGTGACCGGCGGCGCCTCGACCGGCGTCAGTGCCTGCTGGTCGTCGTAGACGACCGAGTTGTCCCGGAACGTGTCGCTGAGCGAGAGCTGGAACTCATAGTGGAGCGCCCCCGGCACCGGGTTCCACGCGAACGACGGCGTGCGCGGGAAGCTCGTCTTCTGCGGCTCATCCGCGCGCAGGAGGAAGCCGTGCAGGCCCGTCGGGCCGGTATCTGCCGAGCGGGCGCTGCCCGCCGCGACGGAGATCGTCAGCAGGGCGACAAGCAGCATGAGGAGGCGGGCGGCGCGCATCGTCTCCTGTGTGTGTCGGCAGTCGTGGAGCCGTGCGACTCCCTCAGATGGGGGATGCGAGCAAGGCTCCGGCGGCCAACACGAGCGAATCCGACCCGGGAGGCCCGACGAGCTGCACGGAGGCCGGCAGACCGCCCTCCGCCGGCCCGCACGGGAGCGCGAGACCGGGCCAGCCGAGCGAGTCGAACGGGAACGTCAGCGAGATCCCGCGCTCGCGGATCGTCAGCTCGTCGGCGTCCGCCGGTGGAGCGACGAAGGGGATGGTCGGGGTCACGAGCAGGTCGATTGCCTGCGTTGCCTCGTCGCAGCGGTCGCGATACTCCGCTCGGAGACGGCGAGCCGTCTCGACCTGCTCATCCGTCACCTGCATGCAGCGTTCGATCTTGCCGCGGACGTTCTCCCCGTACTCGTCCGCCCGCTCGGGGAAGAGACCTCGATGGACGTCCGCGACCTCGCGCATGAAGAGCCGGTACTCGCCTGGCTCGTTCAGCGGCAGGTCGACCGCTTCGCGGTGAGGGAAGAGGGCGAGGGCCTCGGCGACCCGCTCCCGGACAAGTGGGTCGGCGTGCTCGAGCCACGCGAATCCGACGCGCAGCTCGCCCAGCGCCTCGACGTCCACGGGCTCCCAATCCGGGACGAGCGCGCGCATGAGCTCGGCACAGCCCTCGACGGTGGATGCGATCGGGCCGACGTGGTCGTAGCTCGGCGCGAGCGGGAAGCAGCCCTCCGCGGGGACGAGGTCGTATGTCGGTTTGAAGCCGACGACGCCGCACCACGCCGCCGGGATGCGGATCGACCCGCCGGAGTCGGTTCCCAGTGCAAGCTCGACATCGCCTGCTGCGACGGCGGCGGCCGATCCACCGCTCGATCCGCCCGCGAGCCGTCCGGGGTACTCCGGGTTCGGAACCGTGCCGAAGTGCGGGTTCTGCGACGAGATCCCGTACGCGAACTCGTGCAGGTTCGTCTTTCCCGCGACGGCGTACCCGGCTTGCTCGAGGCGCTCGACCGCGGTCGCGCTTCGTCCAGGCACGTGTTCGGCAAAGAGCGCCGAGCCGTAGGTGGTCACGAGCCCCGCGGTATCGAGGAGATCCTTGATCGCTACGTGCGTACCGCGGGGCGGCTCGTCGGGTCGCGCGAGCCAGATGCCCTCCACGGGCGCGACTCTACTTCTTCTTGCTTTTGTGCTTGGCGGGCTTCGGCGCGGCAGCGATCGCAACCTGGCGCGTAATCGCCTGGCCGGCGACGTTTCCGCTCGCCGACATCGGCGTCAGCGTCAGGATGTTGGAGGCGCTCGCTGAGCGCCGGAGGGACGTGAGCATGCCCTTCGGGACTGCAAACCGGACGTCGTTGTTCCCGGCCCGCAGCGAGTAGTTGCCGAGCACCGTCGCGCCGAGCGTTGCGGTCACGGTGCCGGGGCCGCTCGAGTCGACGATCAGCCGGATTGTCGGCGTCTTGGCCGAGAGCTGGAGGAGCTCGGGGCCGAAGACGTCGATGCTCGGGGGAAGGTCGGCGGTCGGGACGGGGACGGATGTGCCCCAGATGGTCGCCGGGGATGGCGGAGGCGACGCGGCGGCCGGCGTGTTCAGGTCGACTGCCACCGAGCTCGTGATCACGAAATCGGCGGCGTCTACGGCCGTTCCGGCGTTCGGGATCGAGAGCCAGCCACGAACGGCGCCCCAATCGCAGGTGTCCCAGGGCACAGTGATCGAGGCGGTGTTGCCGCTGACGTTCAACGCCTGAGGCGTGCTGCCCGGGACGTCCCAGAAGTAGTACGGCTGAGCCGATGTCCCGGCCGGCATCGCGACGCTGATCGAGAGTGTCGCCGCGTAGCAGGCGTGTGAGCCGTCGCCATCACCGCGCTGGAAGGTCATGTAGCGCGCCGACAGATGGTTGACGGGGACCTTGACCGTCCCGAGCGTCGCGCTGATCGTGCCGCCGATGACGGCATCCTGCACAGGCGGGCGTATGGCCGTCAGTGCGGGTACCCCGAAGTTGCCGGTCATGAGGCTCTCTGCGTAGTCGTTGAACTGGGTCGCGAGCGAGCTTCCCTCCGCCGCGATCGCGTTCGAGAGCGCGGTCGTCGCGTCCTGCCCGAGATTGGCGTTGGCGAACGCGTTCAGAATGAAGGTCTTGCCGTACTGATTCGCGAGCTGCTGGAAGAACGCCCAGCGCGCGTAGCCGTCCTCGACGTAGGAGTCCGGGTCGCACATCTGGTGAGCAGCCAACGGGTCCCGACAGTTGAGCGCGATATCCGGGCTTCCGAGTCCGATCACGGGCCCGCTGGAAGGAAAGCCGATGGCCGCGAGGCCGGCCCACTCGTCGGCGCCGTAGACCAGCCATTCGTCCGCCTGGGTCGCCGGAACCCAGGTCCGGAACGCCATGAGGTAGAAGAGGTTGCCGGCGATCGCGCGCTCCTCCTCGGTTGTGAGGTCGAGACCGTCGCTCGTGGCGTAGCCCTGGAGTTGAGTCACCGGCGCGAGCTCGATGTAGCCGGTGCTCGGCGCGGTGAGGGCCTCGGGAATGGCCTGCGACTCCTGGGCGGGTGCCGGGATCAGCAGGTTCGTGATGTAGATGTCGATCTTGCCGTCGAGGTCGGGCGGCGGTGCCGCGTAACCCCATGAGGTCAACACCGAATACATCCGCTCCGCGTACGCGGCGATGTCGCCTGCCTGCGTCTCGGTCGTGTAGTCGGGCTGGAGCGGATCCGTGTCGTAGCTGACGATGAAGTGCGGCGTCACGATCTGGTGGTCTCTGACGGGGCGCGCGGCAGGAGCCGCCCCGGCGAGGACGCCAGCGGCAAAGGCGACGACGAGCGTCACCCCAAGGGCACGGGTAAAGGCCATCCCTCCGGAGATCGGCTCCGGGCCGCTTTGACTTTAGGAGAAGTGGAGGTACAGGAACGCGACTCCGAAGCATCCGGCGAAGAGAAGCCAGAAAACGCCGAAGAGGAGCCAGCCGAGGCGGAGGTTCCTGCGCTCGAGCTCGTCGTCCATCAGAAGGCGAGGTCGAGGGCGAGCGCTACGAAGAGCAGCGCGAGGTACACGAGGGAGTAGTGGAAGAGCAACGCGGCGCGGCGCGGCGTCGTGTCCCGCCGCAGCCGCTCGGCGAGGCCCACGAAGACGGCCCCGAGCGCGAGCGCCGCGACGACGTAGATCGGTCCCGCCCCGCCTGCGGCCCAGGGCAGGAGCGTGACGCCGAGCAGCACGATCGAGTAGAGGACGATCTGCCGCGCCGTCTCGCGCTCCCCGCGGACGACGGGAAGCATCGGCACCTTGGCGTTCGCGTAGTTGTCCTTGATCAGGAGCGCGAGCGCCCAGAAGTGCGGCGGCGTCCACACGAAGACGATGGCAAACAGGATCCACGCGGCGATCCCGAGGTGGCCGGTCGCGGCCGCCCAGCCGACGAGGGGCGGAACCGCGCCGGCGGCGCCGCCGATGACGATGTTCTGCGACGTCGTGCGCTTGAGCCACCGCGTGTACACGAGGACGTAGAAGAGGTTGCCGACGAGCGCCAGCACCGCGGTGAGCAGGTTCACCGCGCCCGCGAGCAGGACGAACGAGAGCGCTGAGAGCGCGAGGCCGAACTCGAGCGCGCGGCTCGGAGCCACGCGGCCCGACGCGACCGGGCGCCGCCGCGTGCGCTCGCCCATGAGCGGGTCGATGTCGCGGTCGAGGACGTGGTTGAGCGCGCTGGCCCCGCCGCATGCGAGTGCGAGCCCGACCGTGGCGGCGACCGCCCGTTCGGTGCCGGGCCAGCCGCGGGCGCCCGCGATCATGCCGCAGAAGCCGGTGACGAGCAGCAGGCTCATGATCCTCGGCTTCGTCAGCGTGACGTAGTCGCGCCAGGCGCCCCACGGAGCCCGGTCCTCCTGCAGGCTCTGCACGACGACGACGAGAAGGGTCGCGAGCGCCAGTGCTGCGAACACGATGTGCGTCGCGCGACCCGGCAGCGCGGCCGCGGCGGCGAACAGCGCGGACGACGCGAGGATTGCCGGCACGAGCCGGCGGTGCGCGAGCCACGCGCAGACGAGCAGCGCGGCGAGCGGTGGCGCGACAAGTGCCGCGATGACTCGATGAGCCGCGCCGAGATGCGCCTCGCCGGAAACGACGGCGAGGACTGCCCCGCAGGCGGCGACGAGTGCACACGCGCGCAGCCACGGCCCGGGCGCCACGCCGGTCACGACGTCTCCTCCGCGAGCCGCAGCCGCAGGTCGCGAAGCGGCCGCGCGCTCGTGACGTACGGGACCGAGTCGAAGTTGTTCGGCGGCGGCGGTGACGTCGTGTACCACTCGAGCGTGTCGGCGAGCCATGGATCGTTGCCGGCGCGCACGCCCATGCGCAACACGTGCGTGCGGTAGACGTTCACGAGGAAGACCGCGACGGCGATCGTCATCACGCCCGATCCGGTCGTCGAGATGAGGTTGTAGGCCTCCCACAACCCGCCGTGGTGGTACGTGTAGACGCGGCGTGGCATCCCCAGCAACCCGAGCATGTGTTGCGGCAGGAACGTGAGGTTGAAGCCGACGAACAGCAGCCAGAAGAACCACTTGCCGAGCCGCTCGTCGAGCATCCGCCCGAACATCTTCGGCCACCAGTAGAAGAGGCCGGCGAAGAAGCCGAATGCCGAACCGCCGAACAAGACGTAGTGGAAATGCGCGACGACGTAGTAAGAGTCGTTCAACTGCCAGTCGACCGGGAACGCGGCGAGGAAGATCCCCGACAGGCCGCCCATCGTGAACAGCACGATGAACCCGAGGGCGAACAGCATCGGCGTGTCGAAGATGAGGTTGCCGCGCCACGTCGTCGCCACCCAGTTGAAGATCTTGATGCCGGTCGGCACGGCGATCACCAGCGACGAGATCATGAAGAAGCTGTCGAGCCCGGTGCCGAGGCCGGTTGTGAACATGTGGTGGGCCCACACGAGCAGGGACAGGAACGCGATGCCGATCGTCGCGAACGCCACCGCCTTGTAGCCGAAGATCGGCTTGCGCGAGAAGACCGGAATGATCTCGGAGATCATCCCGAACACGGGCAACACCATGATGTAGACCTCGGGATGCCCGAAGAACCAGAACATGTGCTGGTACAGCACGATGCTTCCGCCCTCCGAAGGGATGAAGAAATGCGTGCCGGCGTTGCGATCCAGCAGGAGCATCGTCACTGCGGCCGAGAGCGCGGGCAGCGCAACGAGCAGCAGGATCGCGTAGGTGAAGATCGACCAGACGAACAGCGGCATGCGCATCCACGTCATGCCACGCGCGCGCATGTTCACGATCGTCACGATGAAGTTGATGGCTCCGAGGAGCGACGCGAGCGACAGGATGTGGATGCTCAGGATCCAGTAGTCCTGGCCGTGCCCGGGGCTGAACTGCGACTCGGAGAGCGTCGGGTACGACCACCAGCCCGCCTTCGCCGTGCCGCCCGTCGCGAACCAGCTCGACCAGAGGACGATTCCACCGAGCAGGTAGAGCCAATAGGAGAGGGCATTGAGCCGCGGGAACGCGACGTCACGTGCGCCGATCATCAACGGCACGAGGTAGTTCCCGAAGCCGGCGAGGATCGGGACGACGACGAGGAAGATCATCGTCGTGCCGTGCATCGTCAGCACCTCGTCGTACGAGCTCTTCGTCAGCAGCTTCTCGCCCGGCGTGGCGAGCTGCGCGCGCATGAGCACGGCGAGGATGCCGCCCAGCACGAAGAAGAAGAGCGACGTGCCGACGTACAAGATCCCGATGCGCTTGTGGTCGACGGTGACGAGCCAGCTCGCCACGCGCCCGTCCTTCCACGTCACCGGGTAGACCGCTTCGGCGTTAACCGCCACTCGCCGCACCCTTGTAGACGTGCGCCTTCACGTACGACGCGAGCGCCTGCAGCTGCGTCTTCGTCCACGTGTCGCCGACAGCCGGCATCTTCCCGCGACCGTTCTGGACGATCGACAGCAGTCCGGCCTTCTGCGTCAGCAACGGATTGTTCGAGAGGTTCGGCCCGTAGCCGCCCTGCCCCGTCATACCGTGGCACGTGGCGCAGGTGCCGGTGAACTCGGCCTTGCCGAGATTCGCCTGCGCGGTCGTCGTGACGGCGACCTGGTATGCATGATCGGTTGTCGCGACCACGCTCGCGGTCATCGAGGCGTGGTAAAGGCCGCACAGCTCGGCGCACTGGCCGGTGTACGTGCCGGGATCGTCGGCCTTGAACCACGTGTGGTTCGTGATGCCGGGGATCGCCTGGATCTTCCCGCCGAGAGCAGGGATCCACCAGCTGTGGATGACGTCCTGCGAGACGACCTTCAGCTCGACGACACGTCCGACCGGGACGTACAGCGTGTCGATCGTCCGTGCCCCGTTCGGATAGTCGAACTGCCAGTAGAACTGGTGGCCCTCGACTGTGACGTTCAGGGGATCGGCGGCGGCGGGCGCGTCGGCGATCTTCGGCAGTTCGAGGAAGACGACGACGGCGATGACGCACAGGATCAGCACCGGAATCACAGTCCAGATGAGCTCGAGGCGCGCGTGACCGTGAACCTGCGCCCCGTCCTCGGTGCGCGGGCGTCCGCCTCCGCGGTACTTGACGATGAAGGTGGCGAGCGCTCCTCCGACGAGCACGAAGATCGCCGAGGTGAAGCCGAGGATCACGTAGTACGCGGTATTGACGTGCTTCGCGTTGGGCGAGTGCGGCTGTACGGGCGTGAAGCCGCCGTTGGCGGCTGCAGCGCCGGCCACCACTACCAGCGCGGCGACCGCGACGAACGCGAAGAACATCAGCTTCCGGCGCAACCCGCGGGCATTCTATGGAGGTGGCCGAGCGCACGCGGGTCGATCTGCCGTCCCATGTCCCCGATCAGTTCGAGGTGTTCGTGAACGGCGTCCGGCAGGCTCGTGGCGTCGATTACGAAGTGGTCGGGCGGTCGCTCGTCTTTCCGAGGCCTGTCGCCCAGGAGGGCAAGCTCGGCTTCATCCGCTGGCTGTCGATGTGGCTCGGCATCGCGGGCTCGTATCGGCCTCACGAGAACGTCGATGTCGTCTACGAGTCCGGCGGCAAGCGCGGCGTCGTCACCGATCTGAAGCCGGAGCCGTTCGAGGAACGCTAGGGCTAGGCGCCGACGAGCTCGAGCGCGCGCCGGTCGTGGGCGGTGCGGAGGAGCTCGAGCACGGCCTCCGTGAAGACATCCTCGACGTCGAGCGCGTAGTGCGAGTGGAAGTCGACCGCGCCGTTCAGCTCGGAGATGACGTACCCGTTGTTCGTCGGCAGCAGGTCGATGCCGACGAGGTCGCCGCGCACGGCGGCGGCGGCGGCGAGAGCGAGGGAGCGGGCGAGCGGCGGCGGCGAGACCGGTTCGCTGCGCCCGCCGAGCGACACGTTCGTGCGCCATTCGCCCGCGGCGGCGACGCGCCGAGCCGCGCCGACGATGCGGCCGCCGGCCACGACGATGCGGAGATCCCACCCGAGCGGCGGGACGAGCTCCTGCGCGAGTGCGCCGTGCTCGCGGAACCAGCCGCGGAACGCGGCGCGCTCGAGGGCGGCGTCGAGGTCGGCCGCTGTCCGGCAGAGGACGACGTCGCGGCCCCAGCTCCCGAAGCGCGGCTTGAGGACGAGCGGCAGCTCGGGTGCGGATGACGGCATTCCTTCGGCGATCAGCCATGTGTGCGGATGCGGCAGGCCGGAGAGCCGGAGGGCGCGTGCGGTGAGCAGCTTGTCGTGTGCGGCGGCGAGCGCGCACGGCCGGTTGAGCACGGTGATGCCGGCAGCGGTCAGCCGCTCGAGCTCGACAGAGCCGCTTTCGATCCCGTCCAGACCCTCGCGGACGTCGAGCCGCCCCAGCGCGACGTCTCCAGGCTCGAGGATTCGAAGCGCGTCGCGCGGGGGCCGCACGGCTGCGGCCACGCCCACTCCCTCGGCGGCGGCAGCGAGCGCCTCGTTCGTTTCCGTGCATCGATGCGCGATGACGACGAACCGCATGCTGCAGATGGTGCGTCGGAGCGCGCCGCGCGTGGGGGGCCCTCTGGTGACGCTCCTGTGTCTACTTGGGTACGGCTTCGAGCTTGTACCCGACGCCGTAGCGCGTCTGGATGAAGGTGTGGCGTGACGCGCGCTGGTCGATCTTCTCCCGCAACCGGCGGACGAAGACGTCCACTGTGCGGTCGCGATGCGACTCACGACGTCCCCACAGCTTCTGCAGGAGCTCGTCGCGCGTGGCGACGCGACCCTGGTCGAGCGCGAGCTGGTACAGGAGGCGAAACTCGGTCGGCGTCAGCTCGGCGCTCGCGCCGTCGACGTAGGCCTGCACCTCGCGCGGATCCACGCGGAGCTCCTCGATCTCGATCGGCTCTCCGCGCGGGATCTCATCGCGGCGGATCCCTCGGCGTGCGGCGGCGCGCACGCGGGCGACGAGCTCCTTCATCGAGAACGGTTTCACGAGGTAGTCGTCGGCGCCGATCTCGAGCGCGTGCACGCGGTCGTGCTCGGTGCCGCGCGCGGAAACGACGACGACGGGTGTCGAGATCCCCTCGGCGCGAACGGTCTCGATGAGCTTCCAGCCGTCCATGCCGGGGAGCATGAGGTCGAGCACGCACACGTCCGGCTGCTCGTAGCGGAGGCGGGCGAGGCCCTGTTCCCCGTTCGCGACCCAGACCGCGTCGAAGCCGGCCGCGCTCAGATGGCGCGCCATCCCCTGGGCGATGACCTCGTCGTCCTCGACGATGAGCACCTTGGGCATCGGCATCATTATCGAGTCAAGCCCGTAATCGACGGGTCACCGGCGGGTGAAGGACTGGTGAAGGGGTGGTGAACGGAAACAGAGAGCGCATCCAGGCCCTCGTCGGCGCGCTCGACGAGCCGGTCATCGTGCTGGACAGCGAGCGGCGGCTCGTCGCCGCCAGCCCGTCGGGTGCGGCCGCACTCGGTGACGGGACGCCCGGCCGGCGCGTGGCCGAGGAGATGCTCTTCGTCGAGCCCGCTCCGCTCGTCCTCTTCCTGGCGGCGCTCCCGGAGCTCTCGGCCTACCAGGAGCTTCGGGCCGGCTTCACGGCCGCCGTCTCGCACGAGCTCCGCACGCCGCTCGCGCGCCTTCTCGTGCTCCTCGAGAGCACGGGGCTCCCCGGCGCCCGCGTCGAGGACCTCGTCGAGCAGGCCCGGCAGGAGATCCAGCAAGCAGGCGAGCTGATCGACGACGTGCTGTTCCTCGGCGAGCTCGAGACCGGCCGCGAGGTCGTCTCGCTCGGCCGGACGGTGGCACTTCCGATCCTCGAGGAGGTCGCGCGCACCTACGTCGACCGCGCGGAGCACGCGGGCGTCGAGATCGTCGTCATCGGAGATGCCGAGATCGAGCTTCCGCTCCGGCCGCGGATGATCCGCGTCGTCGCCGAGAACCTCGTCCAGAACGCGATTCGCTATTCGGGGCCTGGAAGCACGTGCCGCGTCTCGGTCGAGGGCGACGGTGCGGCGGCCGTGCTGGCCGTTGCCGACGACGGGGCCGGCGTTCGCGAGAGCGAGCTTCCTCGGCTGTTCGAGCGCTTCTACCGCGCAGACCAGGCGCGCACGTCGCGCGGCACCGGGCTCGGCCTCGCGATCGTGAAGCACGTGGTGACGTCGGCCGGCGGGACCGTCGAAGCACTCAGCCCACCGGGCCGCGGTCTCGAGATCGCCTGCCGTTTCCCTGCCTAGGAGAGGACCGCGCGCAGCGCGGCGAGCGGCTCCGCCTTCACGCGGAAGAACGCCCAGCTGCCACGCTGCTCGCGCTCGACGAGGCCAGACTGGAGCAGCACCTTCAGGTGGTGGCTGACGGTCGGCTGGGTGAGGCCGAGCGGCCCGGTCAGATGGCACACGCACGCCTCACCACCGGGCTGCGCCTGGATGAGGCTGAGCAGCCGCAGGCGCGCAGGCTCGGCGAGCACCTTGAGGGCCGCTGCCACGCGATCGGCCTCACTCCGGCTGATGGCGCCTTCGAGCAGCGGCGGGCACGACAGCGTCGCGATCGTCTTCACCCGAGAGATATTGACAGCCATCGATGTGTTCGACAAGATCCGGCCAGTGTCCGAGACACTCGATCCGATCACGCGCAACCAGATCCGGCACGCAGCGGAGGAGCTCCACGAGGAGTTCGCTGGCATGTTTTCCAGCGAGACGATCGCGCGATACATCGAGGAGTCGAGCGACCTGCTCAGCGGCGCGCGGATCTCGACGTACGTGCCGCTCCTCGTGCACCGCTTCGCACGCGAGCGGCTTCACGCTCTCGCACAGGCGGAGGGGGGCGTCGTGAAGGAGCAGCCCGAGGTGCTCTTCGTGTGCGTGCACAACGCCGGTCGCAGCCAGATGGCGGCGGGGCTCGTCAGCCTGCGCTCGCACGGGCGCATCCACGTTCGCTCCGCCGGCTCTGAACCGGCCGACACGATCAACCCCGCGGTCCTCGAGGCCATGAACGAGATCGGCGTCGACATGACGCAGGACTTCCCGAAGCCGCTCACCGACGAAGTCGTGCGAGCCGCCGACATCGTCATCACGATGGGATGCGGCGACGCCTGCCCGATCTACCCGGGCAAGAAGTACGAGGATTGGGAGCTCGACGATCCTGCCGGCCAGGGGATCGACGCGGTGCGGCGGATCCGCGACGACATCGACGCAAGAGTGCAGCGCCTGATCGCCGAGCTGCTGCCCGAGTGAGGGCGCTCCTCGCGGAGGCGATCGGGACGTTCGCGCTCGTCTTCGCCGGTTGCGGCGCGATCGTCGTCAACGCAAAGACCGGCGCACTCGGTCATCTCGGGGTCGCGCTCACGTTCGGCCTCGTGATCATGGTGATGATCTACGCCCTCGGGCACATCTCCGGCGCACACTTCAATCCTGGCGTCACGCTCGCGTTCGCGCTCACGCGGCACTTTCCCCGCAGGCGTGCGCTCGGTTACTGGCTTGCGCAGTTCGTTGGCGCGATCGCGGCCGCGGTGCTTGTCCGCGGGTCGCTCGGAAACCACGCGCACGACGGCGCCACGCTTCCGGCCGGATCGCAGGGACAGGCGTTCCTGTGGGAGATCGTCCTCACGTTTTTTCTGATGTTCGTGATCATGGCGGTCGCCACCGACAGCCGCGCGGTCGGAGAGGCGGCCGCGATCGCGGTCGGCGGCACCGTCGGGCTCGACGCGCTCTTCGGCGGGCCGGTCACGGGCGCGTCGATGAATCCCGCGCGCTCGCTCGCGCCGGCGCTCGTCTCCGGCGACCTGCACGCGCTGTGGCTCTACCTCGTCGCGCCGCCGCTCGGTGCTGCGCTGGCGGCGCTGACGTACCGATACTTGCGCGCCTAGCCGAAGCGACCGGTGACGTAGTCCTCCGTCCGCTTATCGGAGGGCGCGGTGAAGATCTTCTCAGTCGCGTCGTACTCGATGAGCTCGCCGAAACGCTTGCCCTCTTCGCCACGCGAGATGGAGAAGAACGCCGTCATGTCGGCGACGCGTGCCGCCTGCTGCATGTTGTGCGTGACGATGACGAACGTGTACTCGCTCTTCAGCTCGTGCATGAGCTGCTCGATCGCCTGCGTTGCGATCGGATCGAGCGATGCGGCCGGCTCGTCCATCAAAACGACGTCTGGCTCGACGGCAATTGCACGCGCAATGCAGAGGCGCTGCTGCTGGCCTCCGGAGAGCGAAAGGCCGCTTGCTTTGAGACGGTCCTTCACCTCATCCCATAACGCTGCCTGTGTGAGCGCGCGTTCGACGCGCTCGTCGAGGCCGTCCTTCATGCCGAGGACGCGGCAGCCCCACGCGACATTGTCGTAGATCGACTTCGGAAACGGGTTCGGCCGCTGGAAGACCATGCCGATGTTCCGCCGGACCGCGACCGGGTCGATGTTGGACGCGCAGATGTCCTGCCCGTGGTAACGGATCGTGCCCGTCTGGCTGAAGCCCGGGATCAGGTCGTTCATCCGGTTGAAGCAGCGGATGAACGTGCTCTTGCCGCAGCCGGAGGGTCCGATGATGGCGGTGACGAGGTTCTTGTACACGTCGATCGTGACGTCCTTGATCGCCGCCTTTCCGCTATAGAGCGCGTCGAGGCCTTCGACGTGGAAGATCGTCTCGAGCCGCTCGCGCGGCGGCATCGGCTGGCGGCGAGTCGTCTCGACTCTCACAGTCGGCTCGATCGTAGTCGACATGCGCTCGGCTCCTTCCATCAACGGGTGGCCATCTTGGCGCGGCTCCGGGTCGCGAGCCAGCGCCCTGCGAGGCTGGCGAACAGGATGAACATCAGGAGCACCAGCGCCGCCGCCCAGGCACGCGCGTGATCTGCGGGGTCGGGCGACTCCGAAAGCTCGAAGATCGCGACCGGAATCGACTGCAGCGCGTGGTGCGGGTCCCAGCTCGTTTGCGTGCCGACGAGCGACGACGTGAACAGGAGCGGCGCCGTCTCGCCGGCCACCCGCGCGACCGCGAGCACTGTGCCGGTGACGATGCCGCCGACCGTCTGCGGGAGGACGATGCTGAGCGTCGTTCTCCACTGGGGGATGCCGAGCCCGAGGCTTGCCTCGCGCAGCGAGTTCGGCACGAGCGCGAGCACCTCCATCGTCGCGCGAGCGACCAGCGGGAGCATGAGGCACGCGAGCGCGAAGGCCCCGTCGAAACCGTTCTGTCCGTGGCCGACAACCAACAGCCCGAACACGAAGATGCCGACGACGATCGCCGGTACGCCGTTCAGGACGTCGAGGATCAGACCGACGCCGTTCCGCACGGCGGCCGGCGCGAACTCGTTGAGATAGACGGCGACGAGAATCCCGACCGGGAGTGCCATCGCTGTCGCCAGACCGACGATCACGAGTGAGCCGGCGAAGGCGTTCGCGAGCCCCTGCGGCGCGTTCGTGAGGCTGAAGGGGATCGGCGCCTTCGTGATCAGATTGAGATTGAGCTCGCTCCAACCCTTCCTCGCGACCGAGTAGACGACGATTCCGAGGATCGCGATCGCGATCGCCGCGGCAAGCCAGGCGAGCAACTCCATCAGCCTGTTCACCGCCCGCCGCCGGGGTAGCCGGTCGAGGCGGAGCCCAGGCCCGCTGAGGCCCTGTGCGCTCACGCGTGCCCTCCGCGCGTGACGCCGTGACGGCGCGCGACGCGACGGACGATCCACTGCGCCGTGACATTCGCCAGAAGCGAGAATACGAGCAGGATCAGCCCGAGGTAGACGAGCGAGGACGTCGAGAGGTTCGTCGTCGAACCTTGATACGAGGAAGCGATCTTGCTCGCAAGCGTGTCGCCCTGGCCGAACAGGCTCCAGTGGATGAAGACACCGCCGCCGATCACTTGCGTGACGGCGATCGCCTCGCCCATCGCGCGTCCGAGGCCGAGGATGAGCGCGGCTGCGATGCCGCCCCGTGCATACGGGAAGACGACCCCGCGCACCATTTCCCAGCGCGTGGTGCCGAGGGCGAGCGCGCCCTCCTTCAGCTCGTGCGGCACGCCGAGAAAGAGCTCGCGGCTGATGCTCGAGACGATCGGCAGGATCATGATCGTCAGGACGATGATCGCCGTGAAGATGCTCGCGCCGGCGGCCGACGGGTCGCCGAAGAGAGGGATGAAGCCGAACACGGAGTGCAGCCAGCCCTCGATGTGCGTTCGGAGGGCCGGTCCGAGAACGAGGATCCCCCAGAGCCCGATGACGACGCTCGGGATCGCGGCAAGCGTCTCGACGAGTGCTGTCACCGGTGCGCGCAGGCCGCGCGGTGCGAGCTCGCTCAGGAAGAGCGCGATCCCGAGTGCGAGCGGTGTGGCGAGTGCGAGCGCGAACAGCGAGGTGATCGCGGTGCCGAACAAAAAGCTGCCGGCGCCATAGACCTCACGGCCGACGACCGGGTTCCATGCCACTCGCCAGACGAAGTGCAGGCCGTACGTTGCGATCGACAGCCGCGCGCCGTCGACCACCTTCCAGACGATCAGCCCGACGAGGACGGTCACGGCAAGTGCGGCCGTTCCCGCGACGACCTGCAGCGCGACGTCCCCGAAGCGCACCCGCCGCCCCGTAAAGGGGCGGCGGGTGGCCTCGTTGAGGTCGAGCGTGGTCACACGGTCCCTACGAGTGGATCTTTGCGATCGCCTTCTCGTCGACGACGAGGACGGGCTTCGGGAGAGGCTGGAAGAGGATCCTGGGGCCGTAGGTCTGGCCCTTCGTGACCGCCCAGAAGAGGAACTTCCTCAGTTGGGCGGCCTTGCTGGACTGGAGGGGCACGATCACGTACGTGAAGGTGCAGATGGGATACGCATTGATGTACTTCTTGTTCGCGGGCGGATCGACGATCGAGAGCGAGTTGTCGGCAGCGGGATGCACATCGCTCTGGGCGGCCGAGACCATCGCGCGCAGGCCCGGCGTCGTGAACTTGCCGGCGGCATTCTTCATCGCGAAGTATTTCAGGTGGTTGGTCAGTGCGTAGGCGATGTCGGCGTATCCGATCGCGCCCGGTGTCTGCGACACGATCGCGGCGACGCCAGAGCTTCCTTTGCCGGCCGAGCCGACCGGCCAGTTGACCGCGACACCCGTCCCGATCTGCGCCTTCCACGACGGGCTGACGTGGGAGAGGTAGTCGGTGAAGTTGTAGGTCGTGCCGGAGTTATCGGAGCGGTGGGCGATCGAGATCTTCGTGCTCGGGAGCGAGACGCCTGGGTTCAGCTTCGCGATCTTGGGATTGTCCCAGGTCGTGACCTTCCCCGAGAAGATGTCTGCGAGCACAGGCCCCGTCATGTGCAGCAGGCTCTTGACGCCGGGCAGGTTGTAGAGGACGGCGGTGGCGCCGAGCGCCCACGGAATCTGCTCGCAGCCGTTGCAGGCCGTGAACTGGTCGGGCGACAGCGGCGCATCGCTCGCGCCGAAGTCGACCGTGCGCGAGGTGATCGACGTGATGCCCGCGCCCGAGCCGACGGCGCTGTACTGCAGCTCGTAGCCGTAGGCGGAGCCGATCGGTGAAATCCACTGGGCGATGAGTGGCGCGACGAACGTGCTGCCGGCACCCGAGATGATGGTGCTGGACTGGCGCACCGCCTTTGCGTTTGCCGTTCCGACGACGATGACCGCGAGAAACGCGGCCGCCGCAACGGCGCTGATGATGCGAATCGAAGTGCCGAGTTTCGGCATTGAATTTCCTCCTCCTTGGGTTCGCGGCCAACGTACGGCCAGGTCGGAGACGAATGGGAAAACGGCCTGTTGCGGGCCGGTTACGGAGTGGTGACGTACACTCCAACGCCAGTACCCATCAGGTGTACGGTGTCGTGATGGCGATCGACGAAGCCCTAGACCGGATCGAGGCGCAGCTCCAGGAAGAGGGCCAGCGCGTGCTCAGCGCCGTCCGTGGCGCGATCCGGGCGCTTCAGGAACGGGACGTCGAGCTCGCCGACGAGGTGATTGCCTTCGACGACGAGATCGACCAGCTGTTCCTCGCCATCGAGGGTTCGATCCAGGCGCTGCTCGCGCTGCAGACTCCCGTCGCCCGCGACCTCCGGTTGCTTCTGGCGCTGCTCCACATCAATCTGCTGCTCGAGCGCAGCGGCGATGGCTGCGTCACCGTCGCAAAGTTGTCGAAACTTGTGTCCGATGCGGATCCCGATCCGGCTCTCAGCGGCGTGCTCGTCGAAATGGGCGACCGCGCCGAGGAGATGGTGCGGGTCGCGCTCGACTCGTTTTCAGCTCGTGATCTCGCCGGAGCGGAGAGCCTCGTCGAGCTGGACGAGCTGATCGATCGGGCGAACCGCCGTTTCGTCGAGCGCCTCGTCGACGTCATGGCCGAGCCGTCGTTGCGCGAATGGGGGCTGCGCATGGTGGTCGTCGCCCGCACGATCGAGCGCATCGGCGACCGTGCGGTGGACATCGGCGAGCAGACGGCTTACCTGCTCACGGCGGAGTTTCGCGAGTTCACCGACGCCTCACATCCTGCTGCGTAAGCTGTCGGCATGGACTGGCGACTTTACAAGGCGATTTATGACGTTTCCCTGCACCACCACTGGGTAGGGAGCCTCTTCCACGGCATCGAGGCGGCGAGCATCCCGTTCATGGTCGTCGCGACGGGCGCTCTGTGGTTCTTCTCGCGCCCAGGCGGTGACAGGCGCTGGAAGCTGGCGGCCGGCAACGGCTTCGCCGCGGCGGCGCTCGGGTATGTCGTGAACTTCGTCATCCACTCCATCTGGGATCGCCCGCGTCCGTATGAGTCGCACGTCATCAGTCATCCGTGGTCGAGTGCCACCGACGCGTCGTTCCCGAGCGACCACGCGAGTGTTTCGTTCGCGATCGCGTTCGCGGTGATCGCTTTGGACGCTGCGGCGGGGGCCTTTCTCCTTCTGGCGGCGATCGTGATCGCTGTGGGCCGGCTCTTCATCGGGGCGCACTACCCGAGTGACGTCCTCGCCGGCGTCATCGTGGGCGCCGCCGCGGCGTTCGTGGTCGTCCGCTTGCTTGGCCCGGTCGTCGACCGAGTCGTGCGTCTCGTCGAGCGGATCAGCGATCCGCTCGTCGCGCCGCTCTGGCGTCGCAGGTAGCGCTATTCAGCAGGAAGGCTCGGCAGGGTGCTTCGCCGTCTCGTAACCGGATCGCAACCCGCCGCGAGGGCGCAGAGGCATAGTGTGGTCTGTCCCCATGGCAGCTGTGCGTGGAAAGAAGCGGGCTCCGACCGGCGGCGATCGGCTCATCAACCGCGAGCTGTCCTTCCTCGACTACGACGCCCGCGTGCTCGACATCGCCTCCGACGCGAGCCTGCCGCTCCTGGAGCGCGTGCGCTTCTGCGCGATCTTCTCCTCGATGCTGGACGAGTTCTTCATGACGCGCATCGCCGGCCTCACGGGTCAGGCGGCGGCCGGCGTCGCCGTGCGCTCGCCGGATGGGCGGACGCCGCAGCAGACGATCGCTGAGTCGCGCGCGCGGGTCCTCGAGCTGTACGCGGAGCAGGCACGGATCTGGTCCGACGAGCTGTGTCCGGCCCTCTCCGACGAGGGCATCGTGGTGTCCGGGATCGACGATCTCGGCGGCCACGAGCTGAAGGAGCTCGTGCACCTGTACGAGCATGAGATCTACCCGGTGCTGACGCCGCTGGCCGTCGGGCCGGGCCAGCCCTTCCCGTACATCTCGGCGCTCTCCGTCAGCCTCGCCGTGTTCGCCCGCGATCCCGAGTCGGGCGACGAGCGGTTCGCGCGCGTGAAGGTTCCCGAGGGTCTGCCCCGGTTCGTCTCCGTCGGCGACGCCGGCCGCTTCGTTCCGCTCGAGCAGGTGCTCACACACTTCTTGCCGTCTCTCTTCCCCGGCATGGACATCCTCGAGCGCTCGGTGTTCCGGGTCACGCGCGACGCCGATCTCGAGGTCTCGGACGAGGCCGATGACCTGCTCGAGGCGGTCGAGCTCGAGCTTCGCCGGCGGCGCTTCGGGGAGGTCACGCGTCTCGAGGTGTCGAGCTCGATGTCCCGCCCGATGCGTGAGCGTCTGCAGCAGGGCCTCAGAGTCGCCGACGACCTCGTCTATCCCGTGACGGGGATCCTCGACCTCGCCGACGCGAACGAGCTGACGAGACTCGACCGGCCCGACCTGAAGCTCGACCCGTGGTTGCCGGTTGCGCGGCCGCCGCTCGCGAACGTCGAGGCCGACGAGCAGTTCGCGGTCATCCGCGCAGGCGACGTGCTCGTCCACCATCCCTATGACTCGTTCGGGGCGAGCTTCCAGTCATTCGCAGACGAATGCGCCCAGGACCCGGACGTCATCGCGCTCAAGTCGACGGTGTATCGGACGAGCGACGAGTCGCCGCTCGTGCCGGCGTTGATCGAGGCCTCGGAGAACGGTAAGCAGACCGTGTGTCTCGTCGAGATCAAGGCTCGCGGTGACGAGCGGCGAAACATCGAGTGGTCGCGGGCGATGGAGCAGGCGGGTGTACACGTCGCGTATGGATTCCCGTCGCTGAAGATCCACGCGAAGATGACGCTCGTCGTCCGTCGCGAGGGAGGCGGGCTCCGCCGGTACGTCCACATCGGCACAGGCAACTACAACAGCGTCACCGCGCGCGCGTACGAGGACTTTGGTCTCTTCACCGCGGACGAGGACATCGCCGCCGACGTCGCCGATCTCTTCAACTACGTCACGGGTTTCGGCCGTCCCGCCCATTTCCGCAAGCTGCTCGTCGCACCGTTCACGCTGCGGCAGCGCCTCATCGACGAGATCCGCGGAGTCGCGGCGGCGGCGCGTGACGGTCGCAGGGCCCGCATCCGCATCAAGGTGAACGGGCTCACGCACACCGAGGTGATCGACGAGCTGTATGCCGCGTCGGAGGCCGGCGCACGCATCGAACTGCTCGTGCGCGGTGTGTGCTCGCTCCGCCCGGGGATTCCCGGACTGAGCGACAACATCCGCGTGCGCAGTGTGCTCGGCCGCTTTCTGGAGCACAGCCGCCTCTTCTTCTTCGAGGCAGGCGACCGCACCGCGTACTACCTCGGGAGCGCGGACATGATGCCGCGCAACCTCGACCATCGCGTCGAGGTCGTCGCGCCGGTGGAGGACGTCGCGATCCAGGCCGAGCTGGCCGCGACCTTCGAGACGCTGCTCACCGACAACACCTCCTCGTGGGAGCTTCGCTCCGACGGAACGTGGGAGCGCGTCCGGACGAAGAAGGACGAGCGCATCCGCTCGGCGCAGGCAACGATGATGCGGCGGGCCCGCCGCCGGGTCTCGCTCGCCCGCGCGGCGCGATAGCAACGTTCTCGCGACTTCGGCCCCGGCTGTTCACAGCGCGATTGAGCCGTCCTCCGGCGGGGGACCTACCATGCACGGTTGTGCGCATCGGAGTCGTCGACGTCGGGTCGAACACCATTCGCCTGCTCCTGGCGCAGGTGGACGGCCGCGACCTCGTACCGCTGGAGAAGGAGCGCGTGCGGCTCTCGCTCGGCGCGGAGATCGAGCGCACCGGTGTCGTCTCCGACGTGAGCATTGCGGCCGCCGCGAAAGCCGTCGGCAAGCTCTGCGGCCTGGCACGCCGCGGCGGCGCAGAGACGCTCGACGTGTTCCTCACCGCGCCGGGCCGGCAGAGCGCGAATGCCGACGCGCTCGTCGACGCGATCACGCGCACTGCGGCACACATGGTGCGCGTGCTCTCGACCGAGGAGGAGGGACGGCTCGCCTACGCCGGGGCGGTCGCGACCGCCGACGTCCCCTTGCCGCGTGCGATCGCGGTCTGCGACGTCGGGGGCGCATCGACGGAGATAGCCGTCGGAGCTCCCGGAGCGGACCCCCGCTGGGTGCGGTCCGTCGACCTCGGCTCCGTTCGGTTGACGGAGCGCGTCGAAGGAACCGAGGCTGCTCAGGCCGAAGCGTCGCGGGCATTCGAGGCGGTCGTGCCGCCGCAGGTCGAGGTCGCTCTCGCCGTCGGCGGCAGCGCGCGCGCGGCGCGTCGGCTCGTCGGTCCCTGGCTCGGCGAGGCAGAGCTCGCGGAAGCGCTGCGCATTGTCGAGACGAAGCGCGAACAGACCATCGCGCGCCGGTACGGCGTGCATCGAACCCGTGCCCGGATTCTCCCGGCCGGAATCGTGCTCCTCTCCGAGGTCCAGCAGCGGCTCGGCGTTCCCCTCCACGTGTGCGACGGCGGCATCCGCGAGGGCGCGGTGCTTGCCACCCTCGCCGAGCTCGCCGCCTAGAGCAAGGTCACGTCGCGCGGATAGCTGAGGAGGCCAGCGGCCGTCACCTGGTCGACCCAGCGCAGTTCGTCGACCTCCTCGTTCGCCGCAAAGCCGTCGTCCGCCTGCACGCTCATGCGCCACCAGCGCACGCGCTTCGGCCTGCCCTTCGCATCGACGTAGTGCGTCGAGGGAAGCTCGTCCTCGAGCACACAGCGCAGGCCGGTCTCCTCGTGCACCTCACGGAGCGCGCAGTCCTCGTCCGACTCGCCCTCCTCCGCTTTCCCTTTCGGAAAGGTCCAGTCGTCATATCTCGGACGATGCACGAGGAGCACGTCGCCGCCGCGCTGGATCACGCCGCCGGCTGCGCGGACGACGTCGGTCACTTCGCGGCGCGGGCGAGGCTGTCCCAGGCCTTGCGCCAACGATTGCGCGCGTTTGCGCGCCGGGCGCGCTCGCGCTCGATCAGGCGGCCGGCGACGATCGCCCTGTCCGGCGCCGAGGAGAGGTCGCGCAGCGTCGTCTCCGCGACGACAGAGTCCTGATGCTCGCCGAGGACGTCCTGCAGCGCTTTGGCATGCTTGACGACCGCGTTCTTCCCGGCGAGCTCGTATGCGTAGCGGACGCGCTTGCCGCGCTTGCGTAGAGCGTGCAGCTCGTCGTTCGCCGGCTCCGCGCCCGTTGCGCGGACGTCCTTGCGCAGCTTCTTCAACTCGCGCTTCGCAAGATCGTCGAGCGTGACGTCGACACCGCTGGACGTGAGCGCATCGATCTCCGCGGCGAAGCGATCGAGCAGCGCGAAGTATCGGTCGCTGCCGAGCACCTTCAGGAGCGACGTGCGCGCGCTCGTGCGCCGCCGCTCGAGCGTCCGCAGCAAAGCGCGAGATGCTGTGCGGTCGCCAGGATCCAGGTCCTCGGTCTCCGCACGCAGGCGCTCGAGGAGGACGTCGAGGTCGCGGACGGCGCCGAGCTTCTCGCCCACCCAGCGCAGCTCTTCGGCGAGACCGCTCACGTCATTCGCGTACAGCGGTTGTCCGGCGCGCAAGAGCGCGCGCGAGCGGCGGACGGCGACGCGCATGTCGTGCAGGCTCTCCGGATCGCGGCCGAGCCGCGTGCCGGGATCGTTGGCGAGCACGGTGCGCAGCTGCGCGTGCAGCCGTATGCGCAGAGCATCGAGCGGACCCGTGGGCGTATGGAGGTCGACCGGAAGACGCAGCACTCGGAACAACTTCGGCGTGCCATCCGTCAGCCGGGCGCCCGCGTGTTCCAGGTCGCTCGCGATGCCATCGAGCTGCTTCGGCTTGCCTTGCTTCAGCTCGACCTCGATCTCGACGAACTCCTCGACGACGCGGAGCGCGTCCATGACCGAGACGTCGTCGATCGTCACCTCGGCCGTACTGCCGTTGCGCGCAACGAGCGCTCCGTGCCGGCGTGTGCGCAGCTCGGCGACGGGTGCGACCGGTCCGTGCCGCAGGTGCGCGACGAGCAGCTGCGCGATCGACTTCGGCGCTCCGGCAGGCCCACCAACCTCCTCGAGCTCGAGCCTCGCGTCGCCGGCCGGGAGCTTCAGTTGCCAGAGGCTGCGTCCCCGCTCTGTGCGCCGGCGCAGCGTGATCCCGGCGTGCGCGAGCGAGCAGTCGGCCGTGTCGTGGTAGATCGACGTGAACACGCGCGGCTCGAGCGGCTCCCCGCCCAGGTCGGGGAGCTCGAAGCCCTCCGGAGCGTCCAGCTTGCGCTCGTACTCGGCGACCGCCTCCACGGGCCTGACCTTAGCCATCCGGCGCGCTTTCACCGGACCGTTACACGATCGCCGCCCACTGGACCCGAGGGCCGGGCATAGGGTCGAGCAGAGCCCTCCGTACGGCACCGAACGACAGCGCCCCTGCCCGAGGGGCGCTGCTCGTTTTCACCCGACCCGCCGACCGCCCTCGGTTGCTGCGCGCAGCCGTGCCGCGAGCTCCGGAGTCAGGTCGCCCCGGCGGTACCGCCAGCCCCAGTTCCCGTACGTCCGGCCGGGGTAGTTCATCCGTCCCTCGGTGCCGAGGCCGAGCACGTCCTGGACGGGGACGATCGCGAGGCGCGCGCGCGAGGTCATCGCGAGGCGGATCAGCCCCCAGTTCGGCTCGGCCGGGTCGAGCCCGGTCGCCGCCTGCTGTTTGCGGGTCAAGGAGGCGAACCATCCCACCGCCGTGTCCGTGTCGTGCGTGCTCGTGTACACGACCGCGTTCTCCGGATGGTTCGGGGGCGCGTGCAAGTTCGACGGCGGTCGGCCGAATGCCCAGTGGAGGACGACGATGCCCGGGAGCCCGAGCTCGTCGCGCAGGCGGTAGACCGGCGGCGTGATCACGCCGAGATCCTCCGCGATCAGAGGGAGATCGCCGAGCGCGGCTTCGATCGCGGCGAAGAGCTCGGCGCCGGGCGCGCGGCGCCAGTGACCGTTGCGCGCTGTCTTGAGGCCGGCGGGGATGGCCCAGTACGAGACGAAGCCGCGGAAGTGATCGATGCGCGCCATGTCCACGTGCTCGAACGTGCGGCGGAAGCGCTCGACCCACCAGCGAAAGCCGGTGGCGCGATGCGCCGGCCAGTCGTACAAGGGGTTGCCCCAGTGCTGGCCGTTCGCGTTCAGCGGGTCGGGCGGCGCGCCGGCGACTTCGCCGTGCGCGAACAGCTCCGGCCACGCCTGGATGTCCGCGCCGATGTCTGAGACATAGATCGGGACATCTCCGATCAGCCGCACGCCGCGCTCGCGTGCGTATTTGCGCAGGGCCGTCCACTCGCGGTCGAACCGCACCTGGTCGGCAAGCGAGCCTGCGCCCTCGAAGTGCGCCCACTCCGCGCTCCAGTACGGCTCCGCCCCGACGAACTCCTCGATCTCCGCTGCGCTCACCGGCGCCGCGGGATCGGCGAGCAGCGCCGGCGATCCCGCGAACGCCGACGTCGTCCGGTACGGCGAGCCGAATTCGTCCGGCGGGCCGATCGGCAGCATCTGCCACCACGATTGCCCGGCCTCCGCCAGCCAGTCGACGAAGCGGTAGGCCTCGTCGCCCAGTCGACCGCCCGGGAGCGAGGTCGGATGGAGCAGGATTCCGGACGAGCGACCGAGCTCCACGTATTGATCCTCTCCCATCCGGGAGACTTCCTGCGCCTGTGCCACTGCCGAAGACATCCACACCGCCGCCGCGCATCCAGATCCTCGAGGTCGTGCCGCAGGTCGACTGCGGGCGCTTCCCGGTGAAGCGCGTCGCCGGGGAGCGCGTCGAGGTCGCAGCGCGAATCTTTCGCGACGGGCACGACGTCCTCGGCGCGGTCGTGCGCTACCGGCCGGCCGGGACCTCGCGCTGGCAGGAGGCGCCGCTGGCCGCGCTCGGCAACGACCACTGGTCCGGCTCCTTCCCGGTCGACCGTCCCGGCGCGTGGTCGTTTCGCATCGAGGCATGGACGGACCGGACCGCCTCCTTTCAGGACGAATTGCGGCGCAAGGTCGAGGGCGGCCAGGAGGACGTCAGCAGCGAGCTCGCCGAGGGCGCCGCCCTGCTCGGCCGCGCGACCGTGACGGTCGCGGAGGCGCTCGCCGCGCCGCCGGGCGACCGCTCCGGAATGGCGTCGTCAGAGGTGTACGAGGTGGACGTCGACCGCGTGCTTGCGCGGTTCGGTTCGTGGTACGAGCTCTTCCCACGATCGTGGGGCGGCTTCGAGGGCGTGCGCAAGCTGTTGCCGGAGTTCGCCGAGCTCGGCTTCGACGTGCTCTACCTGCCGCCAATCCATCCGATCGGACGCACGAATCGCAAAGGCCGCAACAACACGCTCACTGCAGGCCCGAAGGATCCGGGCAGCCCGTGGGCGATCGGCAGCAGCGACGGCGGGCACGACGCGGTCCATCCCGATCTTGGCTCCCTGAAGGAGTTCGAGCGGCTCGTCGCCGACGCGAGGGAGCACGGCATCGAGATCGCGATCGACTTCGCCATCCAGTGCTCGCCCGACCACCCGTGGCTCGAGGAGCACCCCGAGTGGTTCAACCGCCGCCCGGACGGGACGTTGAAGTACGCCGAGAACCCGCCGAAGCGCTACCAGGACATCTACAACGTCAACTTCGAGAGCGAGGACTGGAAAGGGCTCTGGGCAGCGCTGCGAGACGTCGTCCTCACCTGGGTCGAGCGCGGCGTCACCGTCTTCCGCGTCGACAACCCGCATACGAAGCCGGTGCCCTTCTGGGAGTGGCTCATCGACGAGGTGCGGCGCGACCATCCGGAGGTGATCTTCCTCGCCGAGGCGTTCACGCGCCCCGCGATGATGACGACGCTCGCGAAGTCCGGGTTCGCACAGAGCTACACGTATTTCACATGGAAGAACACGCGCTGGGAGCTCCTGGAGTTCATGGGCCAGCTGCTCGACTGGTCGGAGATCTACCGGCCGAACGTGTTCACGAACACGCCTGACATCCTGCACGAGTACCTGCAACGCGGCGGGCCGCCCGCGTTCGAGGCCCGGCTCGTGCTCGCCGCCACGCTCTCGCCGGCCTACGGGATCTACTCCGGCTTCGAGAGCTTCGAGAACGTGCCGCTGCGCGAAGGCAGCGAGGAATACCTGGACTCGGAGAAGTACCAGGTGAAGAAGCGGCGACTCGACGGCCCGCTGCTGCCGCTCATCGCGACGCTCAACCGAGCGCGACGGGAAAACGCTGCGCTGCAGCGCCTCGACAACATCACGTTCCTCGAGACCGAGAACGAGCAGCTGTTCGCCTATCTGAAGCGCGCGGGCGACAACGACGTGATCGTCGTCGTCAACCTCGACCCGACGGCGGCTCAGCGCGGGGTGTGCATCCTTCCGGTCGCGACCGGCCTCCCGCCGACCTACAAGGTGGGCGACCTCCTCGCCGGAGCCGAGTGGACGTGGCACATCGGCCGCAACTTCGTCGAGCTGCCGCCTGGGAAGAGCCACGTGCTTAAGGTTGTCCGATGAGCGAACAGTGGTTCGAGCGCGACCCGCTGTGGTTCAAGCGCGCCGTCTTCTACGAAGTGCACATCCGCGGCTTCTTCGACGGCAACGACGATGGCGCCGGCGACTTCCGCGGGCTCATCGAGAAGCTCGACTACCTCCAATGGCTCGGCGTCGACTGCATCTGGCTGTTGCCGATGTATCCGTCCCCGCTGCGGGACGGCGGTTACGACATCGCCGACTTCTTCGGTATCCATCCCGACTACGGCACGGTCGACGACTTCAAGGAATTCGTCGAGCAGTCGCACCAGCGCGGGATCCGCGTGATCGCCGACCTGGTCATGAATCACACCTCCGCCGACCATCCGTGGTTCCAGGAGTCGCGCACCGACCCCACCGGCCCGCGCGGCGACTGGTACGTGTGGGCCGATACCGACGAGGCGTACCGGGAGGCGCGGATCATCTTCGTCGATACGGAGCCGTCGAACTGGACGTTCGACCCGGTGCGCGGGCAGTACTACTGGCATCGGTTCTTCAGCCACCAGCCCGACCTCAACTTCGACAACCCCGACGTGCAGGAAGCGATGCTCAACGTGCTGCGCTTCTGGCTCGACCTCGGGATCGACGGGTTCCGGCTCGACGCGGTTCCGTATCTGTTCGAGCGCGAGGGGACGAACGGCGAGAACCTGCCGGAGACGCACGCGTACCTGAAGCGGGTGCGCGCCGAGGTCGAGGCGCGCTACCCCGATCGCGTCCTTCTCGCGGAGGCGAACCAGTGGCCGGCCGACGTCGTGCAGTACTTCGGCGACGGTGACGAGTGCCAGATGGCGTTCCATTTCCCGGTGATGCCGCGCATGTTCATGTCGGTGCGGCGCGAGGACGCGACGCCGATGTACGAGATCCTCCAACAGACGCCGCCGATTCCCGATACCTGTCAGTGGGGGCTGTTCCTGCGCAACCACGACGAGCTGACGCTCGAGATGGTCACCGACGACGAGCGCGACTACATGTACGCCGAGTACGCGAAGGACCCGCGGATGAAGCTCAACCTCGGCATCCGGCGGCGCCTGGCGCCGCTCCTCGAGGGGGGCCGGGACGACATCGAGCTGATGCACGCCATCCTCTTCTCGCTTCCAGGTTCGCCTGTCCTCTATTACGGGGACGAGATCGGCATGGGGGACAACGTCTACCTCGGGGACCGGGACGGCGTGCGGACGCCGATGCAGTGGACGGGTGACCGGAATGCGGGCTTTTCGCGGGCGGACTGGGCCCAGCTCTATCTCCAGCCGTTGATGGACCCCGTCTACGGGTACCAGTCGGTCAATGTCGAGGCCCAGCTCCGCTCCCCGACCTCGTTCCTCCGCTGGCTGCACCGGTTCATCGCCCTACGGAAGGAGCATCCGGTCTTCGGCCTCGGCACGTACGAGCCGCTCGGCTCCGACAATCCACGGATTTTCGCCCATATCCGGCGGTGGGAGGAGGACGTGATCCTGTGCGTGCACAACCTCGCCCGCTCGGCCCAGCCTGTCCAGCTCGACCTCTCCCGGCATGCCGGTATGGTCCCGGAAGAGATGTTCGGCCGGACGAGCTTCCCGGCCATCGGGGAGCTGCCGTACCTGCTGACGCTCGCGCCAAGGGGGTTTTTCTGGTTCCGCTTGAGGCAGCAGGGATGAGCTTCGACGAGCAATCGCTCATCGACGGCATCGTGCAGCAGCGGTGGTACGGCGGGAAGTCGCGCGACGTCTCACACGCGCAGGTGTTGGACTCCGTCGTGTTGCGCGCCGCCGGTCCGCAGTTCGCGCTTGCACTCGCCGAGTTGCGCTACGACACCGGCGCGCACGACATCTACCAGCTGCTGGTCCCGGAGGAGGAGACCTTCGGTCTCGCGCGCGAGCTCGTCAGCGCGATGCGCTCCGGTCTCACGCTCCAGGGGTCCGAAGGCATCGTCGAGTTTCGCCCCGTTCCCGGCTTCGCCGGTCTCGGCCGCGAGTTGAGCGACGCACGCGACGTCGGCGCCGAGCAGTCGAACACGTCCGTCGTCTTCGACGACGAGCTCGTCCTCAAAGTCTTCCGCCGCCTCGAGCCCGGGCTCAACCCCGAGCTGGAGATGCTGCGCTTCCTCACCGAGCACGGCTTCCCGAACATCGCCGCACTCGGTGGCTGGTACGCGTATGCAGGCGGGCCGCTCTCGGCCACCCTCGGAATCCTGCAGGAGTACGTGCGCGGCGGGCTCGACGGCTGGGAGCTTGCTCTCGACGAGCTCGCCGAGGAGCCGGAGCGGTTCCTGTCGCGCCTCGGTCGCCTCGGGGAAGTGACCGGCGAGATGCACACGGTGCTCGCTTCCGAGGCGAACGATCCCGCCTTCTGCCCCGAGTCTCCGAGCGTCGAGGCGCTCGGCCTGCTGACGGCGACCGTTGACGAGGAGATCGCACGCGTCTTCCTCTCGCTCTCGGACGAGGAAGAGGCGGTGTCGCCGATCGCGGGCCGCGGTGAGGAGGTTCGCGACCAGCTCCGCCAACTCACGCACGCCGGCGCGGCTGGTCAGTCCATCCGTACGCACGGCGACTACCACCTCGGCCAGACCATGTGGGCGGGCGACGACTGGGTCATCCTCGACTTCGAGGGTGAGCCGGCGCGCTCGCTCGCAGAGCGACGGCGCAAGCGCTCCGCCTTGCGCGACGTCGCCGGGATGCTGCGCTCGTTCGCATATGTGGCGAGCGCCGTCTCGCTGCTGCGCGATGTCGAGCCGCCGGACGGATGGGAGGAGCAGGCGCGCGCCCGGTTCCTCGAGGGCTATTTCGAGACGGTCGACCCGGCTCTCCTGCCGGCGGGCGCGCCCGCGATCGACCGCCTGCTCTCGGTGTTCGAGCTCGAGAAGGCGGTGTACGAGCTCCAGTACGAGCTCGACAACCGTCCGGACTGGGTCGGTATCCCGGTGCGCGGCATCCAGCGTCTGATCGAGGAGACCTCCACCCGCGCGTGATCGAACTGGGGGCGGATCCGCATGCGATCCTCGGCGCGCATGAGGCGAACGGCGGCGTCGTCGTGCGTGTGTTCCGGCCGGAAGCGCAGGCGGTACGCGTTCAGCCCGCCGGCGTCGATGCAGAGCTGAAGGATCCCGCCGGCCTGTGGGAGGCGATGCTTCCGAAGGCGCGGCTGCCGCTCACCTACCAGCTCGAAGTCGACTATCCGAACGGCAGCACGTTCACGGTGCGCGACCCGTACGCGTTCTTGCCGACGCTCGGCGACTTCGACCTCCACCTGGTCATGGAGGGACGGCACGAGCAGCTGTACGAGAAGCTCGGCGCGCACGTGCGCGAGATCGACGGCGTCACGGGCACCGCGTTCGCCGTCTGGGCGCCGAACGCGCGCTCCGTCGCCGTCGTCGGTGACTTCAACTCCTGGGACGGCCGCCTGCACCCGATGCGGTCGCTCGGCTCGTCCGGCATCTGGGAGCTTTTCGTCCCCGACGTTGCGCCAGGCTCGTATTACAAGTTCGAGGTCCGCTCGCAGGATGGCCGCCTGCGGCTGAAAGCGGACCCCCTCGCGTTCCACGCCGAGGTCCCGCCCGGCAACGCGTCGCGCGTGTTCCGTTCCGAGCACGTCTGGTCCGACGACGCGTGGATCGAGCAGCGCGCGGGGTCGGAGCCGTTGCGCCAACCGATGTCGATCTACGAGGTGCATCTCGGCTCGTGGCGGCGCAACCCGGTCGAGGGCAACCGCCCGCTCACGTACCGCGAGCTCGCGGACGAGCTCGCCGACTACGTGTCCGACCTCGGCTTCACGCACGTCGAGCTACTCCCGGTGATGGAGCACCCGTTCTCGGGGTCGTGGGGCTACCAGGTCACCGGCTACTTCGCGCCGACGTCACGTTTCGGCGACCCCGACGACTTCCGCGCCTTCGTCGAGCGCATGCACGAGCGCGGCATCGGCGTCATCCTCGACTGGGTGCCCGCGCACTTCCCGCGCGACGACTGGGCACTAGCCACGTTCGACGGCACGCACCTGTACGAGCACGCCGACCCGCGGCGCGGCGCGCATCCGGACTGGGGGACGCTCGTCTTCAACCTCGGCCGCAGCGAGGTGAAGAACTTCCTGCTCGCGAACGCGCTCTACTGGCTGCGCGAGCATCACGCCGACGGGATCCGCGTCGACGCCGTCGCGTCGATGCTCTATCTCGACTACTCGCGCAAGGCCGGGGAGTGGATCCCGAACGAGTACGGCGGCCGCGAGGATCTGGACGCGGTCGCGTTCCTGAAGGAGATGAACGAAACGATGTTCGGGCGCGTGCCCGGCGTCATTTCGGCCGCCGAGGAGTCGACTGCATGGCCCGGCGTGTCGCGGCCGACGTACCTGGGCGGGCTCGGCTTCGGCTTCAAGTGGAACATGGGCTGGATGCACGACACGCTCGTGTACTTCCAGAAGGACCCCGTCTATCGCAGCTTCAACCACCACACGTTGACGTTCTCGCTCCTGTACGCGTTCAGCGAGAACTTCATCCTCCCGCTGTCGCATGACGAGGTCGTGCACGGCAAGCGGTCGCTGCTCGACAAGATGCCCGGAGACCGGTGGCAGAAGTTTGCCAATCTGCGCTCGCTGTACGCGTACATGTGGGCGCACCCCGGCAAGAAGCTCCTCTTCATGGGCGGCGAGCTGGGCGAGTGGGAGGAGTGGAACGCCGAAGGGTCGTTGCACTGGAATCTGCTCGAGTACGCAGAGCACGCCGGCGTGCAGTCGCTCGTCCGCGACCTGAACCGCGCGTATCGCGATACGCCTGCGCTGTACGAGCGCGATGTCGCCCCGGACGGCTTCCGCTGGCTCGAGGCCAACGACGCGTCGAACAACGTGCTTGCGTTTGCGCGGCTGGACGACGCCGGTGACCGGCCGCTCGTCTGCGTGCTCAACCTGTCCCCCGTCCCGCGCTACGACTATCGCGTCGGCATGCCGCTCTGCTGCAGGTGGCGTGAGCTGCTCAACTCCGACTCGCCGTTCTACGGCGGGTCCGGCGTCGGCAATCTCGGCGGCGTCGAGGCCGAGCCGGTGGGCTGGCACGACCAGCCGTTCTCGGCGCTCCTGACGCTGCCGCCGCTCGGCGCCGTGTGGTTCGTGCCTGAGTAACGGCCGACGCTCGTCTATCGTCCGCGGGCGTGTTCACCACGCGCCCCGAGCTCCGTGGCACCTTCGGCATGGTCGCGTCGACGCACTGGCTTGCGTCGTCCGCCGGCATGGCCGTGCTCGAGCGCGGCGGCAACGCCTTCGACGCCGCTGTCGCAGCAGGATTCACGCTGCAGGTCGTCGAGCCGCACCTGAACGGCCCCGGCGGCGATCTCCCCGCGATCCTGTGGCCCGTCTCGAGCGGCGAGCCGGTCGTCTTGTGCGCGCAGGGAACGGCTCCGCGCGCGGCGACGATCGCGCACTATCGCGAGGAGCTCGGCCTCGAGCTCGTTCCCGGCACCGGGCCGCTGTCGGCTGTCGTCCCGGGCGCATTCGGCGGCTGGCTCACGATGCTGCGCGACTTCGGGACGATGCCGCTCGCGGAGGTCATGCGCTTCGCGATCGACTACGCCGAGAACGGCTATCCCGTGCTGCCGCGGATCGCGAACGCGATCGGCAACGTCGAGTCGCTCTTCCGGGACGAGTGGACGACGTCGGCGAACGTCTATCTGTCGGCGCTCGAGCCCGGCACGCTGCACCGCAACCAGCGGCTCGCGGAAACGTACAAACGGCTGGCCGCGTCGCGCGACCCCCTCGACGACTGGTACCGCGGCTTCGTCGCCGAGGCGATCGTCGCGTTCCAGGAACGCGAATGGATGGACAGCTCCGGTGTCAGGCATCGAGGATTGCTGGCCGCGGACGATTTGAGCGAGTGGCGGCCGACGATCGAGCAACCGCTCGCGGTCGACTACCACGGCCTTACGGTGCTCAAGGCGGGCCCGTGGAGCCAGGCGCCGGTGTTCCTCCAGCAGCTCCGCCTGCTCGAGGGCTTCGACCTGGCCGGCATGGGCCACGCAAGCGCCGAGTACATCCACGTCGTCACCGAGTGCGCGAAGCTCGCGTTCGCGGACCGCGAAGCGTGGTACGGCGACCCCGACTTCGTCGACGTGCCCATGGAGATGCTGCTCTCGCGAGAGTACGCCGCGGAGCGGCGGGAGCTCGTGGGCGACGAATCCTCCCCCGAGCTGCGTCCGGGTGGCGACCATCCGCGTCTGCCTGCGCCGGTCGTCGGCGCGCTCGCCCCCGGCGTCGGCGAGCCGACGCGCGGCGACACCGTGCACATCGACGTCGTCGACCGGTGGGGAAACATGGTCTCGGCTACGCCGAGCGGGGGCTGGCTGTGGGGCGCGCCGGTCATCCCCGAGCTCGGCTTCTGCCTCGGCACGCGCGCGCAGATGTTCTGGCTCGAGGAGGGCTTGCCCAACTCGCTGGAGCCAAGGAAGCGGCCGCGCACGACACTGTCGCCGACGCTCGCGCTCCGCGACGGCGAGCCCGTCCTCGCGCTCGGCACGCCGGGCGGTGACCAGCAGGATCAGTGGACGCTGCACGCATTCCTCGCGCACGTGCACTTCGGCATGAACCTGCAAGCCGCGATCGACGCTCCGAACCATCACACGGAGGCCTTCCCGAGTTCGTTCTACCCGCGTGAGACGCGGCCGCGGCACGTCGCGGTCGAATCGCGGGCGGGCCGGGAGACGCTCGACGGCCTCCGAGCCCGCGGCCACGACGTCGAGGAGTCGGATCCGTGGTCACTCGGCCGGGTGAGCATGGTCGGGCGCGATCCCGACGGCCAGGTGGTTGCGGGCGCCAACCCGCGCGGGATGCAGGGCTACGCGGTCGGTAGGTAATGCTCGTCTGGCCGGGTACGCCGTTCCCGCTCGGGGCGACTTGGGACGGCGCGGGAACGAACTTCTCGCTCTTCTCCGAGAACGCGGAGAGCGTCGAGCTGTGCCTGTTCGACGCTGCCGGCCAGGAGACGCGCATCGACGTTGTCGAGCGGACGGCCTTCAACTGGCACTGTTACCTCCCGGACGTCCGCCCGGGGCAGTTGTACGGGTATCGCGTGCACGGCGCCTACGATCCGGCGTCGGGCCGCCGCTTCAACCCGTACAAGCTCCTGATCGATCCGTACGCGAAGTCGATCGAGGGGCCGATCCGGTGGGAGCGCGCGAACGTGCTCCCGTACGGTCCCGGTCCCGATCCGGACGCGGACCTCGAGCTCGACGACGAGGACGACGCGCAGGCGATCCCGAAGTGCGTCGTCGTCGACACGTCGTTCAACTGGGAGGACGACGCCCCACCGGCAACGCCGTGGCACGACACGGTTATCTACGAGGCGCACGTGAAGGGACTCACGCGTCTTCTTCCGAACGTCCGCGACGACCTGCGCGGGACGTATGCCGGTCTCGCGTCGGAGGGAGCGATCGCCTACCTGCGCGAGCTCGGCGTCACCGCGGTCGAGCTGCTGCCGATCCACCACATCGCCGACGAGCAGTTCCTGCACGACGAAGGGCTGACGAACTACTGGGGCTACTCGTCCATCGGGTATCTGGCCCCGCACGCGCTGTACGCGGCGACGGGGTCGCGCGGGGAACAGCTGCTCGAGTTCAAGGGGATGGTCAAGGCGCTGCACCGCGCCGGCATCGAGGTGATCCTCGACGTCGTCTACAACCACACGGCCGAGGGGAATCACCTTGGCCCGATGCTCGCGTTCAAGGGCGTCGACAACGAGTCGTACTACCGGCTCATGCCGGACGCTCCGCGCTTCTACCAGGACTTCACCGGCACGGGCAACTCGCTCAACCCGGTGCACCCGTCGGTGCTGCGACTGATCATGGACTCGCTCCGCTACTTCGTGATCGAGTGCCACGTCGACGGGTTCCGGTTCGATCTCGCCTCCGCGCTCGCGCGCGAGTTCTACGAGGTCGACCGTTTGTCGACGTTCTTCGACACCATCCACCAGGATCCGGTCATCTCGCAGGCGAAGCTGATCGCAGAGCCGTGGGACGTCGGACCCGGCGGCTATCAGGTGGGCAACTTCCCGGTGCTGTGGGCGGAGTGGAACGGCCCGTACCGCGACACGATGCGCGACTTCTGGCGCGGGAGCGGCAACCTCGGCGGGTTCGCCTCGCGATTCACCGGCTCGAGCGACCTCTATCAGGCCGACGGGCGCGAGCCGTTCGCATCGATCAACTTCGTCACGGCGCACGACGGCTTCACGCTGCGCGACCTCGTCTCGTACAACCAGAAGCACAACGACGCGAACGGCGAGGGCGGCCGCGACGGCACGGACGACAACCGCTCCTGGAACCACGGCATCGAGGGCGAGACGGACGATACGAAGATCAGCGCGGTGCGCGCGCGGCAGCAGCGCAACTTCGTCGCAACGCTGCTGCTCTCGCAGGGGATACCGATGCTGCTCGGCGGCGACGAGATCGGACGCACGCAGCACGGAAACAACAACGCGTGGTGCCAGGACAACGAGATCTCGTGGTTCGACTGGGAGCACGCGGACGCGGATTTGCTCGCGTTCGTCCGCGACCTGATCCGGCTGCGCCGAGATCATCCCGTGTTCCGCCGCGAGACCTTCCTGTCCGGGACGGAGACGCGCGGCTCGGGCCTGCCGGACGTGTGGTGGTTTCGCCCGGACGGGCGCAGGATGACTCAGCGCGACTGGCAGCAGGAACCGGGGCGCACCCTCGGCGTGTTTCTGAACGGCGACGAGATCCCCTCGCGCACCGCGCACGGAGAGGAGGTCGTGGACGACTCCTTCCTGTTGCTCTTCAATGCGGACTTCGACCCGGTGACCTTCACGCTCCCGACGCGGCGGTTCGGCGCACGCTGGGAGGTCGCGATCGCGACCGGCGACACCGCGCCGGAGGGTTCCGTGGGCGCGCGCGCCGAGGTCGTCGTGCAGGACAGCTCGCTGACGCTGCTGCGGCGGGTATAGCCGGTTGCGCCCGGCGCCTCCTCAGCAGGGGAAGGGAAGGAGGAGGCGCCGGACATGGAGGAACCGGTCGAAGGAGGGTGATCTCATCTCACCACTGCGAGATGAAAGCGGCCTAAGAGTTCTGCAAGCGAAGGGTGAGAATCGCGCCGCCGTCGGGCGCGTCTTCGGCGACGACGGTGCCGCCGTGCGCCTCGGCCACCTCGCGGACGATCGCGAGCCCTAGACCGGAGCCGGGGAGCGAGCGGGCGGCGGCGGAGCGGTAGAAGCGGTCGAACACGTGCTCACGGTCCTCCGCTGCGATGCCCGGCCCGTGGTCGCGGACGCGCAGCTCGCCGCCGCTCAGCGTCACGTCGACGCTCGATCCGGGCGCGCTCCACTTGCCCGCGTTCTCGAGCAGGTTCCACACCGCGCGCTCGAGCCGGTCGCTCGAGCCGGTGAGGGTGGTCGGCTCGACAGTGGCCTCGAACGTGAGGTCGGGGAAGCGGCTGCGCGCGCGCTCGACGACGCTCTCGACGAGCTCGTCGAAGCGGAACGTCGTCTTCTCCAGTCGTGAGTCGTCGCCGCGCGCGAGCTCGAGCAACCCGCCGATGAGGTCGCGCATCTCGTGCGCCTCCCGCTGCAGGTCGTCGAAGAGCCGCTGTCGCGCCAAAGGGTCGAGCCGCTCTTGCTGCTTCAGGACCTCGATGTTCGTCTGCAAGCTCGTCAGCGGCGTGCGGAGCTCGTGCGACGCATCGGCGACGAAACGTCGCTGCGTGTCGATCGCGTCCTCGAGGGCAGCGAGCATCGTGTTGAAGGAGGTGCCGAGTCGAGCGAGCTCGCCGCGGCCGGACTCGGGCACGCGCTCGCTCGGGTCGCCGGTCTCCGCGATGCGCTCCGCCGCACCGGTGAGGCGGCGCACCGGAGCCAGCGTCGCGCGCGACACGAGCGCGCCGGCGAGCGTGGCGGCAGCGATGCCGCCGAGCGACACCAGGATGAGGATGAGCCGGAGGCGGCTCAGGTCATGGTCGATGTAGGCGACTGCGCGCGAGACGACCACGGCGCCGCCTGTGGTGAGCGGCTCGACGATCTGGCGCACGTGATAGCTCGAGATGGTCGTGTCGCGGTAGAAGCCGTCGTGCGTCCCAGCCGCAACGGCGCGCATGCTCGCGCTGAGCGGGATGATCCCGCCAGCAGCCAGTTGGCCGTTGGAGTTGACGAGCGTGACGACGTCGCCTCCGAACGGGCTCGGCCCGCGGAACGCCTCGCGCGGATCCTGCGCGTGCTGCGCGAGCTCGCTGTCCACCTGCGAGTAGAGCTCGTGGCGCATGACGAAGTAGGTCGTCATCGACGCAGCCGCGACGACGATCGCGACGACGCTCGCCGCGACGAGCGTGAGACGGAGGCGGAGGCTCATTGCTCGCGGAGGACGTAGCCCGTGCCGCGCACCGTATGGATCAGGCGCGCCTCACCGTCGGCCTCGAGCTTGCGACGGAGGTAGCCGACGTACACGTCGAGCGCGTTCGAGGAGTGGCTGAAGTCGTAGCCCCAGACGCGCTCGTAGATGAGTGATCGCGGCAGCACCTGGCGCGGGTTGCGCATGAGCAGCTCGAGCAGGTGCGCCTCGGTCGTGGTCAGCTCGAACCTGCGCCCGGCGCGGCGGGCGTCCATCGAGCCCCGGTCGAAGGTGAGGTCGGCGAAGCGGAGGACGTCGACCGGCTCCTTGTCGAGTGCGCGGCGCAGCAGTGCGCGCAACCGGGCGAGCAACTCCTCGAGCTCGAACGGCTTCGGCAGGTAGTCGTCCGCACCCGCGTCGAGGCCGTCCACGCGTTCGCCGACGGCGTCTCGGGCGGTGAGCAGAAGGATCGGGATGCGATTGCCTTCGCGGCGCAGCCGGCGCGTGACGTCGAGGCCGTCGAGGCCCGGCATCATGACGTCGAGGACGACGGCGTCCGGGGTCCGGCGCTCGATCGCGGCGATCGCCGTGTCGCCGTCGGAGGCGAGCTCGACCTCGTAGCCCGCGAGCTGGAGCGCCCGCTCGAGGGACTCGCGCACGGCGCGGTCGTCGTCTGTCACCAGGACCAGCATTGCTCAGGAACAGTGTGCCTCCGGACGTGAGACGGCGGTAAGAACGGTCTATGATCGGGGCCTGTGCCCAGGTACCTGATCGTTCGCAGCTTCGACGTCGCCGAGGATCAGATGCCGTTCGTCGGACGTCGCTCGCGTGTCCTCATCGAGGGAGATTTCCCTGAGATCACGTGGGAGCACAGCCATGTGATCGTGGACGAGGAGGGCCGCGTCCAGACGTACTGCGTCTACGCCGCCCCGAGCGAGGAGGTCGTCCGCATGCACGGCGCGAAGCTCGGCCAGCACCGCGTCGACGGTATCTACGAGATCGCCGGCGACGTCACGCCCGCCGACTTTCCGTCTTAAGCCGGGCCGAGCCCAAGCATCTGCGCGTCGTCGACGTGCAGGTACGCCTGCACCGCTACTGCGAGCCGCTGCTGAATGAGCCGCTTGCCGTCGGCGTCGGCCACGAGAGCGAGCGCCTCGCGGTAGAACGTCACCGCCCGGTCCTTCGCCCAGCCGCGCTCGGCCTGCTCGGCGGCTTTGACGAAGTAGTCGAGCGCGCGCTCGTGGTCGCCGGCATCGCGCCAGTGCCGCGCAAGCGCGGCACCCGCTTCCCCGACCTCTGCCGTCGATTCCTCGAGGAAGCGCGCGAAGTGCTCGTGCCGCTCGCGCCGGCGTGCCCGCGGGAGCAGGTCGTACGCCACGTCGCGGATGAGGACGTGCGTGAACATGAACTGCTGCTCGCCCTCGATCGCCGACACCGTCTCGCGGCGGATCAGGTCGCGGCGTTCGAGCGCGGCGAGGAGGTCGGTGAGCTCCCGCTGCTCGGTCCCCATTCGTTCGAGCGCGCCTCGCCAGAAGACCTTGCCGCCGACGGCCGCGTCGAGCACGAGTGCACGCTCGGCCGCCGGGAGTGCGTCGAGCCGGGCCGCGACGAGCGCTCTGATCGTGGTCGGCAGCGCCTGCTCTGCGCCGACGGTCGATTCCGAGACCGTGGCGGCGAGCTGTTCGATGAACAGCGGATTGCCGGCGGCCGCCAGCGCGAGCTCGTCGGCGCGTGAGCCGGCCGAGTGCGCGCTGAGCCGTTCGCGGGCGAGCCGGCGCGCGTCCGCCTCGGGGAGCGGCTGAAGCGGGACCGTGCTGTACGCCGGAAGCCCTCCGCCCCAGTTCGGCCGCGCGTCGAGCAGCTCGGGCCGCGCGAGGACGAGGAGCAGGATCGGAAGATCGCGCAGGCGTGCGGCCAGGAGCTCGACGAGGTCGAGCAGGCTCGTATCTGCCCAATGCAGGTCCTCGAAGACGAGCAGCGTCGGCCGGTCGCGCGCGACCGCCTCGATGAAGACGCGGATGGAGAAGAAGAGCGTTTCGCGGTCGGCGACCGAGGCCTCTGGGGTGGCGAGCCCGATGAGAATGGCGAGGTGCCCGGTGACCTCGTCGGCCGCGCTTGGGTCGAGCATCGTCCCGACTGTGGCGCGGAGCTTCTCGAGCGCCGCCGCAGGCGGGTCGCTTTCGAAGATGCCGCAGAGCTGCTTCAGCTGGCTCGCGAACGCCCCGTAGGCGCTGCTCTCGCGGTAGGGAAGCGTCCGGCCGCGCACCGAAAAGCCGCCGAGCTCTTGCACGGTGTCCGCGAACTCGGCAGCCAGGCGCGTCTTGCCGAGGCCCGCGTCACCGAGGACGGTGACGAGGTGCGGCGTCCGCTGCTTGGTGACGCGGTCCCACACATCCCGCAGGAGCGCGAGCTCGTGCTCGCGGCCGACGAACGTGCTCGAGAGGTCGCGCTCGTCCGAAGGGGCGCGGACGGCGAGCCATGCGCGCAACGGCTCTGCCTTGCCTTTCGCCGACACCGGGTCGGCCGGCACGTACTCGATGGCGGCCCGCGTCGCCTGATACGTGACCTCACCGACGAGGACGCCGTCCACAGGCGCCGCCTGCTGGAGCCGCGCCGCGGTGTTCACGACGTCGCCCGCGACCATCGCCTCGCCGTGGGACGGGCGCGCACCGAGGGTGACGAGCGCCTCGCCGGTGTTCACCGCGACGCGGACGCTCGAGACCCGTTCTCGGACGGCCAGCGCCGCGCGCACCGCGCGCTCCGCGTCGTCCCCGAATGCCGTCGGTGCGCCGAATACCGCCATGACGGCGTCCCCGATGAACTTCTCCACGACGCCCCCGAACGACTCCAGCTCCTCGCGGACGGCGTGGTGGTAGGGGGAGAGGAGGGCGCGGACGTCCTCGGGATCGAGCTGCTCCGCCTGGCCGGTGAAGCCGACGAGGTCGACGAAGACGACGCTGACGACCCGCCGTTCCTCGTCCCCGGCTTCGGCGAGCGCCGTTCCGCAGGCGAAGCAGAAGCGGGCGACGCCCGGGTTGTCCTGGCCGCAGACGGCGCATGTGGCCATGGGGGAAGAGTACGACGGCGATGATGGTCACGTGAACAGGCGGCTGCGACTGGTGATCGGCGGAATGACCGCGCTCGTCATCGCCGGAGTGCTCGTCGCGCCGGTGGTGCTGAGCGGGGGCTCGGGGGGATCGTGCTCCACGACGCTCTACTACCTCGGTCACGCGTACACGGTTCGCTCCGCCGGGGCCGAGGATGCGGTGCAGGCGCTCGCGATCGGCGTAGGCATCACGCGCGGCTGCGGATCGAAACCGGAGAACCAGGGGGTGCGCTCCCTGGCCGGCGTGAGCCCGGCGGCGGCGATCGCTGTCGCGGGCAACGCGTCCGAGATCTACGTCCGGCGCGGAGTCTGCGTCCACGCTCCGGCGCGGACGCTCCTCGCCTGTCTGAAACGCTAGCGTTGCGGGTGGCATGGCCGGACGACGCCCGGAAGACGGTGGCGAGAACGACGACTGGTTCGCCGACGTCGAGCCGCCGCGTGAGCCTGGCGTGCTCGAGAGCGATCCGCCGAGCGCCGAGGACGACTGGCTGCTGCAGCCGGTTCCGGCGCGCCGGCCGCGGCCCGAGCTTCCCTGGACGCGCATCGCGGTCGTCGGAGGCGCCGCCGTCGTCCTCCTCATCGCTGGGCTCGCCGCGGGTGGCGTGTTCAGCGGCAGCACTCCGAAGGCGACGCCTCCGATCACGGGTGTGAGCATTACGACGCCGACGACGACAGCTGCGACGCCCACCGTGTCGAGTGCGCTGCCGACAACGACGCTCAAGCCGGGCGATACCGGGACGCAGGTGCGCGCGCTGCAGCGCGCGCTGAAGGCGCTTGGCTACTCGGTGGGAACGATCGACGGCCAGTACGGCCCCGCCACGAAGACCGCGGTCGCGTCGTTCCAGCACGCTGCCGGGCTCACCGAAGACGGCGTGTTCGGGCCGAAGACGCTCAACGCGTTGATCCAGCGCGCAGGCCCGTGATGAAGCTCGACTTCTCGCTCGTCGACCGCCTCTCGGTACCCGCCAGCCTGCACGACGTCGACGGCCGGTTCCTGCACATGAACGCGAGCGCGGAAAGCGTGCTGGACAAGTCGATCGCGGACATGCGCGGCCGGCCGTATACGGATCCCGTCCCGCCCCAGGCGCGAGAGTCCGTCGAGGCGCACTTCCGCCGAGCGGTCGAGCAGCGCCAGCCGACGGACTTCGAGACCGTCTTCACGGACGCGAACGGCGAGGTGCGAGGCGTTCGTGCCCAGCACCTGCCCTTGATCGAGGGCGACGAGGTCGTCGGCGTGCTCATTCTCGCGTTCGACGTCCGCCGGCCGACGACGCATGCGTTGCTCGATCCGCCGCCTCAGCTGACGCCGCGGCAGCGCGAGATCCTCGAACTGATCGCATCGGGCCGGTCGACCGCCGAGATCGCCCTGGAGCTCAGACTCTCGACCGAAACGGTACGGAACCACCTGCGCGGGCTGTTGCGTGAACTCCACGCGCACACGCGCGTGGAGGCGATCGCCACGGCGCAGCGGCTCGGCCTGCTCGCGGCGCCGCCGCTGCGACCCTAGAGCCGCGGGAGCAGCGCCGTGAGCAAGGCGCGCATCCGGTCGGCGGATGCGGCTGCGGTCGAGAGCACGTCCGCGTGGTCGAGGCGCCCGCCGAGCCCTGCGGCGCGATTCGTGATGAGCGAGACGGCGAGCACTTCCATGCCTTCCGCATGTGCGGCGATCGCCTCGAGCACCGTCGACATGCCGACGATGTCGGCGCCCATCGCCCGGTACGCGCGGATCTCGGCGGGGGTCTCGTAGTTCGGTCCCCAGTAGCCGGCGTAGACGCCTTCGGCGAGGCTCGGGTCGATGTTGCGGCAGAGCGCTCGCAGGCGGCCCGAGTAGAGGTCGGTGAGGTCGAGGAACGTGCCGCCGACGAGCGGCGACGCCCCCGTGAGGTTGATGTGATCGGAGACGATCACGAGATCGCCGGGTGCGAGGTCGTCGCGCATGCCACCGCTCGCGCTCGTCAAGACGACGGTGCGACACCCCGCGGCGGCCGCGGTGCGCACCGCATGCGCGACGAGGGCGACATCGCGCGACTCGTAGTAGTGCGAGCGGCCGGTGAACGCGAGCACGCGCACGTCGCCGGCGCGGAGCGAGCGCACGACGGCGCCGTGGCCGGCGACGGTCGGCTGCGCGAACCCGGGCAACGTTGTGACTGGAACGTCGTCGCCGGTCTGTTCGAAGTCCGAGACCGCGTCGGTCCAGCCCGAGCCGAGCACGATCGCGACGTCGTGCGGGCCGAGCACTCGTGCGGCGGTGCCGGCGGCGTCGAGCACCGCGCGAGTCTATGCGGCTACAACAGGACGATTACGAACGGCACGTTCCACTGGGCCTGCCAGGGGCCGGGCACCCCGGTGTTGGATCCGCCCATCGTGATGTAGAAGCCGCCGTCCGCCCCCTCGGTCACAGATCCGGCGTTCGCGATTCCCAAGTTCGTCGATTGCAAGATGGCGATGTTCGCCGGGTTCCCGCTGAACTGGACCTCGACGCCGTTGAAGCCGTACGGCTTGCGAATGGAGATGTCCCCGCCCGTGCAGCTCCAGCGATAGCCGAAGTAGCTCGGGTTGTCGTTGTATGTGTTCGGCAGGCCGGAGAGATCCAATCCCGCTTGTCCGGCGTTGACGACAGCGATGCCGCGAACGGCGCCCGTCTGGCAGCGCCCCTGCGGCGCCACCTTCTCGCCGACGGCGAACGCGGTGCCGCCGAGGGCGAAGAACAGCGCGATCAGCGAGACGAGCAGCGCGGGGGACGGTCGGGGGAACCGGTGCACCTGAGCCTCCTCTGTTGGCAGGAACGTCAACAGTGAGAGGCGCGTGCCGCGCCTTTCTTTCGCTCCGCGAGGGTGCTTAGGTCGTCAGCCGCACTGGCCGGCGCCGGCGATTGCGAACGCCGATTTGGGCCGACCGTCGTTCAGGTAGCGCTTGAGGATCGTGACGAACTGGGCAGGCTTGCCCTGGTCCCACGCCTTGATGGCGGAGCCGATCTCGGCGATGTCGACCTGGACAGCGGTGAGCGCAGCCGTTCCGGTGGCTGTCCGGCCCTGGATCTTCTGGAGCGCCGCGAGCTCCTGGCTCTCCAGCGTCTTCGCCTTGTGCGCGAACGAGTAGAGCTGGGCAGCCGTGACCGGCGAGCCGAACTCCTTCTTCGCCTTCGCGATCCAGGCCGAGCACACCTGGTTGGCCTGGCTCGCCCACGAGTTGGGCGATGCCGGGGCTGCCCCGGCGGTCGAGGCGACAGTCAGGGCGGCGGCGACTGCCGCAAGTGCGACGAGGAGCTTCATGCTGCGAACATCGGGCCGCTCCAGGCTCCTCCGAACCCCCAGACGGGGGAGCTGGTAGACATGACGCATCGATATCCAGCCTGTGCCTCACCTGACGGCGGCCGAGCGCGCCGATCGCGGGCCGGGCCCGGGGTCGTCGTGCCGCGGTCGCATCACGGCGAGTTGGAGTCACCGCAACCGAAGGGGTTTAAGGCGACCGCGGCGTGTGCTGAGCGCAGGTCGCGAGCGCGGACTCGTCGATGAGGTCTAGGGGATTCTCAGGGACCGCGAGCTCGAACCTCCCCGCGGTGTGCACGACGAGGGTCGACTCTCCGCCTGACGCGGGCTTGACACAGACGTTTCCCGCCCGCACCTGCAGATACGGAGTCGGCTGGACGCGCAGGCGATACGAGCCGGCCGTCCCGACTGAGCCGGCGATCGTCGACGCTCCGAGAGTGGTCAGTCGAGCGGGGCCGGGGCCTGTGAGGATCGGCGTCGCATTCCGGACCTCATAGACCGTGAGCGTAGGGGCGGCGAGCACGGGCCGCAGCTGCGGCCCGGCGTGCTCGACGAGACGCAGCTCGCTTGTGCCGACCCGTGGGTCGAGCGTCGTATGCGGGACGACGACATAGCGCACGCCGACGCTGCGCAACCACCTGATGTACGCGGCGCCACTCGAGCTCGAGTTGAAGAGCACCGGGTTGCGCGCGAGGTCCAGTTGGCGGTACCACCCACGCACGAGCGCGAAGCCGTCGCGTGGAAACCAGTACGACTCCCAGTTCCCGGCTGTTTCCACGACTTCGACGCGGTAACTCGGTACCTCGTTCCGATCGAGGAATGTGAGCGCGGGCTGCCAGAAGGCGCGGTGCTGCGGACGCGTGTCGAGCCTGTACGGGATCAGCATGAAATAGGGCACGAGGTTGTAGCCGAGTGCGCCGGAGATCGCGAGCACGGCGAGCCAGCGCGGGCGGAAGCGCGTGAGGATCCCGGTCAGCAGCATGAGCGGCAGCACGAGTGAGCGCAGGCGCGTGATGTTGTCGCCGATCGGCGAGGCCTTCGAGAAGGCGAAAATCGCGGCGGCGGCCCAGAGCAGGAAGAAGGCGACGATCACGCGGCCGCCCGGCGCGCGCCGCGCGAGCAGAGCGCCGCACAGGCAGAGCGCGAGCAGGCTCGCGAAGTCGTAGTGGTTGAACGGGTAGACGCCGGGAGACGGGAAGAGCTTCAGCAGGTAGACCTCGAACCCGGCGAGCCCGACCCCGATCGCCCCGACGACGAGGTTGTGACGGTTCACCCGCGGGTGCGCGCAGAACGACGCCGCCAGCAGGAGCAGCAGGAAGAGGAACGCGAGCGGGCTGAAGCCGAGCGTCAGCGCGGCGAGCAAGCCGTATACCCCGACGCGCCCGCGCTGCAGCGCCCGGATCGCTCCGAGCATGGCGACGAGGCCGAGCGAATACGCGAAGAGCCCGGTGAACGCCGGCGCGGCGCAGAGAACGCCCCCAATGCGCGCAGGCCATTTCGCCTGCTCCCCCCAGCGCTCGAGGAGGATACGCGCGAAGAGCCACGCCGAGAGCGTGGCTGAGACGAGCACGAGCGCGAGGTTGCCGACAAGCGCCGCCGGCAGGTAGTAGAGGACGCTGTAGTCGGCGAGCGGGTAGACGCCCTCGAACCAGAGGTTGTCCCAGACGAAGTCGCCGCGCCGGACGAGCAGGGTGCGGTACAGGTGTGCGGGCGCATCCCCGGGCGGAGGACCGAAGAGCAGGATCCCTGCGGCGATCGCGAGCGCGACGAGGCCGGCGAGCGCGGCCTCCCGCCGGGACACGCTGAACCGGCGCACCGGCAGAGGGAACGCGGTCATGTCCGCCCGGCCGAGTTTTCGTGCGGCGGTGATCGCGGTGGCAACATCATTTGAACGGGACGTTAATCGGACCGGGTAGCCGCCGGTAGACGGCGACGAAGTCTCTGTCGTCCGGAACGAGGTAGCGCGTCGGCGGCTGCATCGGATTGGGCACGACCTCGGTCGGCGCGAGCCCGTGGTGATGGGCGTACGTGATGAGCGTCGGCCATTCCGGGTTGATGTCGAACTGCATTGCGCGCACTGCTCCTGCGCGCTGCAGGATGCGGGCGAGGGTGGTCACGGTCTGGTCGTTTGCAGCCGCGTAGATGAGGTTCCCTCGTCGATCGATGCCGACGCCGGTCCTCCATACGCGGACGGCGTTCCCGAGCGTGAAACCCCACTCCGAGCTGTTGTTCAGCGCCGGATTCAGTCTACCGTTCCAGACGATGGGCGGCAGGCTCTGGCGTGCCCACGCGTAGCTCGCGGGTGCGTTCGGGCCGCCGTTCCAGCGCAGGATGTCGACGCGTCCGTTTCGGTAGCCAACGAGCGTGGCGAGGCCGTCCGCGAGCGGCTCGTTCGTGTGGCCGTTGACGGAGGATCCGTTGTGGCCGTCGATGTACGTGAATCCGCCGTTGAAGGTTGCGAGGAGTCGCCAGCGCTGGTCGTAGGGGATGGAGAACGGACCACGTACGGGCGCGCTCGGCGGCTCGTATCGGCCCGGATACCAGGCGAGCGCTGTCCGGGTCCGGTCGAACCAGGCGACGTAGGCGACGATGCGGGGATAGTCGAGCTCGGTCCGGAACGTCGTCACGAGGACCGGCGGACCGCCGTCGATCGGCGGACCGGTAGGCCTCCACACGCCTTCGCCGCGCAGCGGATGCGGGAAGACGGGCTTGATCCGCGGTGGCCAGGGAGCGCGGCCGGTCGTACGGTGGAGGCGGGGGGCGGCGAGCCCCACGGGAGGCAGCGCTTTCAGCTGTGGGCCGCCCTTCTTCGGCGCTTTCAGTCCGTAGTAGACGCTCTCCGCTTCGTCGACGAGCCAGTTCATGTGGTGGGTCCGGAGCCACTCGACGCTGCGGACGCCGAGTGGAAGGCTCGACGGCTGCAGCATCGTCGCGCTGTATGAGTAGAACGCCGGCGAGAGCAGGATCAGCAACGCGGCGAGCACCCAAGGCCATCTGCGCCGGCGGCGGCGAGGGATCGACGTTCTCGTCCGCTCACGGCGAGGGCGTTTGGAGACGCTCTCTTCGTCGAGGACGAGACCGCGCGTGGGCCTGCCGCCCTCCCGCTCATTTTGCATGTTGTCACGGAGGCTGACACGCTCGGCTGGGAGAAACCTGTGAGATCGCTAGGGCCGCGAGACGATTCGTGTGACGCCCGGCAGCCGCGCAGCCACGGGGAACGCCGCGAGGGGGCGGTCGAGGAGTAGTGGCCGAGGAAGGCGAGCGTGGCCCGCTCGACGACCCTGAGTTGGGGTTGCTCACTCGTGTACGGAGGGAGGTGCTCGGCCCCAATGAGCCACACCGGGAACTTGGGTCGGCCGGCGGCGCTGAAGTACGCCTCGGTCGCTCCGGGTGGGTTTGACATGACGATGGCGGCTCGTATCCGGCGACCCGAGCCAGCGCTCGGCAACCGGGTGGCATAAGGCGGGCGGCCCGCAAACGAAGCCGTTGCCTCCCGAAGGTCAGGCCGTCTGCGAGGCGGTATCCGGCGGCCGACGGTCGCGATCTCTCGCGCTCTGCCGCCGCGCGCCGGGACTTGTCACGGTCCTTTTCAAGGAGTCGTTTCGCCGTTCCGACACGACTGGTCGTGAGGCTGTTGCGAGGCCTGCTTCCTCCTGCAGCAGCTCGATGCGGATGTCGGCGAAGTGACGGTCGGTGAGTAGCTTCTCCCACGTCTCGGGCGTCGCCGGCCGCTCCCAGCGTCTGGTTGCCACACGTCCCGCATTGCGGAGGATGCGCAGGAGGCCGGCGGGCCCGCGCGCCGCGATCGCACGCACCTTGCGCAGGATCAGCCGCCGATCTCGCGGCCGGAGCGAAAGCGCGAACATCATGTCGCAGATGACCAGCCTGCCGCCGGGCACGAGGACCCGCCGTGCCTCCGAGAGCGAGAGCTCCTTCCCAGGATCGTCAAGGTGGTGGAAGGCGTAATTCGACACGACGACGTCGAAGGTTTCGTCGTCGAACGGGAGTGAGCGCATGTCTCCGGCCACGAGGTCGACGTTAGCCACGCCGTCTGCCGCCATGCGTGCGTCGAGGCGTTCGAGCATATGACGCGAGATGTCGAGCGCGGTAACGTTGGCCAGCGGCGCGAGGGCCAACGTAACGAGGCCCGTGCCGGCGCCGAGGTCGAGCACGCGATCGCCGCGGCGCGGCGCGGCTTCGCGCACGACTCGATCGCGAAGTGCGGTAAACGTGTCGGTTGCCGCCACCTCTTCCCAGGCGTCGACGCGGGCATCCCAGTTGTATGGATCGGCAGCCATTCGTAGGAGCAACGAACAAACCTTCGAATCGGCTCCTGAGGATTCGCTACGGATTCGCTGTGAATCGGGTGAGTCCGGGATCGCGCGCAGTCGCATCCGTCCGCTGATGTGCTTCTACGCCGCCTTCGAGGCGACTCGGGGGTTGCGGTGAGACACGGCTTGGGCGAGCTCGCCGCGAACCCGCGCGAGCTCCTGCTCACGCTCGGAGAGTGCGGGGCCACGCACACCGTGCGCGCGTAGGCGCTCCATTTCGCGGACGCGGCCGCGGATCTGCAGAAGAAGGCGCTCGATGTGGGGCTGGGTGTGTGTCGTCGTCATGCCAGAAGGCTCGCTGCCAGACGTGAGAGCGGGGTGAGTCCAGACTGTGAGTTCGTCAAGAGGTCCGGTGACGACATGAAGGCACGAGCTCGCGCCTGCTTGAGGCGGCCGATGACCCGTTGTCGCTACCTTCAAGTGTCACTGCGCATGAACGCCGCCGCAATCCCAGCGTGTCCGCCGGCCTTCGTGGGTCACGTCACCCAGGCGCGTGTGGTGCTGTCCGAGTGGACGAAGTTCCGCTCGCTTCGCTCGACGGTGTACACCTTCGTCGTCGGCATCGGAGCGACCATCGTCTTCGCGATCATCCCTGCGGTGATCAACGCAGTTCGCTGGTCGACGATGAGCCTCCAGGACAAGCTGGCCTTCAACCCCTTGGAGCCGACCCTGATCGGCGTCGGCGTGGCGCAGTTGGCGATCGGGGTGCTCGGCGTTCTCATGATCACAGGCGAGTACTCGACCGGGATGATCCGCGCGACGTTCACCGCCGTCCCGAAACGGCTGCCGGTCCTGTGGGCGAAAGTCGGCGTGTACGGCATGCTCACGCTGATCGTCAGCATTCCTGCGGCGCTAATCGCCTTCTTCTCCGCGCAGTCGATCCTTGCCGGCCACACGTTGTTCGGTCGCGACATTTCGCTCTCGTTCTCCGACCCCGGCGTCGCCCGCGTAGTCGTCGGCGGGGCGCTGTATCTCACTCTCGCCGGACTCTTCGGCCTCGGGGTCGGCGCGATCGTTCGAAATACGGCCGGCGGTATCGCGGCGTTCGCGGCGATCCTGTTCGTGATCCCGCCGGTGCTGACGTTGCTCCCCTCTAGTTGGGACGACGCGATCTCGCCATATCTCCCCAGCAATGCCGGGCAGGCGATCATGCAGTTCGGCGCTCCCGACCACACCCTCGGGCCGTGGACTGGCCTGGCGCTCTTCACCGGGTACACCGCCGCGACGATCGCCGCGGCCGCGGTTCTGCTCTGGAGACGCGACGTCTAGAAACGCGGTGCTCATGCTCGCCGGACTTGCCTCCGCCACTGTCCTTAGCGGGTGCGGCGGGGCGACACGCACGACGACGACGACGAGTTCCAAGCCCTCCGGCCCGCCGCTCGACCGATACGGGACCACCTGGCTCTGCCGGCCCGGGATGGCGGACGATCCCTGTACCGCGGGCCTGGCATCCACCGCGATCGCGCGCAACGGCTCGATCCAGGTGGAACCTGCCGCCGTCACGCGCGATCCGAAAGTCGACTGTTTCTACGTGTATCCCACGGTCAGTGACGAGTCGGCAATCAACTCCGACCTCGCGCTCGGGGTCCGGCAGGCGGAGGTTGCGATCGCGCAGGCCTCGCGGTTCTCCCAGGTCTGCCGTGTCTACGCGCCGGTCTACCGCCAGATCACCCTGAGCGCGCTGAATCGTCCTGGCCGCATAACGCTGGCGGATGCATTGATCGCATACGACAGCGTGCTCTCGGCGTTCCGTACCTACCTCGCGCATTACAACCACGGCCGGGGGATCGTCTTCATCGGACACTCGCAGGGAGCGTCGATCTTGATCAAGATGCTCAGGGATCAGGTCGACAACGACCCGGCGCTTCGCCGCCACGTCGTCTCCGCGCTCTTGCTCGGCGGCAACGTCACCGTCGCGAAGGGTCGCACCGTCGGTGGCGACTTCAAGCACCTTCCGCTGTGCAGCTCGAGCACGCAGACCCGATGCGTCATCGCCTACTCGACGTTCGCGAGCAAACCACCGAAGAACAGCCAATTCGGTCGTACGACGTCGGACGCCGGCGTCAGCCTGCTTGCACCGCACACGTTGTCGCCGAACGTCGCGATCGCCTGCGTGAACCCAGCCGCCCCAGCCGGCGGACAGGCCCAACTCGACCCGTACGTTCCGTCACTCTTCCTGCAGTTCGTCGGTGCAGGCGCCGCGCCGCAGGTGAGCACACCGTGGGTGTCGTTCCCAGGTGAATACACAGCTGTCTGCGAAACGTCGGGCACAGCGACATGGCTGCAGGTCAGGCACACGCCGGGAAGCCCCGACCAGCGGCCGCTCCTGGCAGAGCTGAGCGACCCGTCACTCGGCCTGCACATCCTCGACGTCAACATCGCGCTCGGCAACCTCGTGCGACTCGTGCGCGACGAGGCCGCGGCATACCGCGGATAGCGCTCCCGAACCGGCTTCGTACGCGGGAGGGGGTCCTGCCGTGGAGCCATGGCCAGGCCTCGCTCCTGTGGTCGGATCATGGAGGTTGCAGTACTACGTGTCACGTAGTATTGTGGAGCGTGATGAACGATCCCGGACTGCTCATTCTCACAAGCCTCTCCTCCGGGCCGAAGCACGGTCACGCGCTTCTCCTCGACATTGACCAGTTCGCCGGTGTCCGCCTCGGCCCCGGCACCCTGTACGGGGCGATTACGCGGCTCGAGCAAGGCGGCCTGATCGAGCCGCTCGACGCCGATGAGCGCCGACGGCCCTACCGCCTGACCGCGGCGGGAACGGCCGAGCTCGCCGACTCGCTCCGCGCGCTTCACCGGGTCGTCAAGGTCGGCACGACGCGGCTTGCGGCGTCGACGTGAGGATCCTGCTGCGTGCATACCCGCGGCGGTGGCGTGCGCGATACGGCGAGGAGTTCCTCGCGCTGCTCGAGGCGGAGCCGCTCAACTGGCGCGTGCGCGCGAACGTTCTGCGTGCCGGTTTCGGTGAACGACTCCGCGGCTCCGGGCCGCCACCGCTGCGCGTGCTCTGGGCCTGGTCGCTGTTCGTCATCGGCGGGATGGCGTTTCAGAAGACCTCCGAGCACTGGCAGGTCGTCGTACCCGGCGGCGACCGCGGCATCCCCACAGCCGCGTTCGACGCCGTCCAGGTCGCGGCGGCGGTCGGCAGCGCCGCCGTTCTCGCCGGTGTGGCGCTTGCACTGCCCGCCTTCCTCCGTGATGTACGCAGCGACGGTCGGGGAGCCGTGCGCCGGCCGGTCCTCATTGCGTCGGCCGCGACCATTGTCGCCGCCGCCGCGCTCGCCGCGCTCGCGCTCGGCCACAACGTCATTGCAGTCTTGGTGTTCATCGCGTTCGCTCTCTTCTCACTCTTCGCGTGGACGCACGCTGCCGTCGTCGCTGCGCGGCGCCTTCCGCCGATGCGCGCGCACTCCTACCTCGCGCTCGTCGTCAGCGCAACGATGCTCGTGATGACGGTGGCCGCCGCAGTGTGGTTCGGTTCGGTGACCGCGCACGCTCCCTCATTCGTCGGCGCCGCCCAACTCGCGGTTGTCGCCACCTTCATGCTCGCGGGCACCGCCCTCGCTGCCGCCGGTCTCAGGTCCGCGCCCATGTAGCAGTCGGGGCTGCCTTCGCTCCCCCGGATCCTGCTGCAGCAACGCACATCGTCGAGATCGACGCTGCGCGCAGAGCGAGGTTCAGCAGGCGTCCCAGAGCACATGACGGCGGCATCTCGCACGCCCCCGGGGCTACGGTGCCGCCGTGTTACTGCTCGGTCTGGCGAGTGCACTCTTCGCCTCGGCATTGTTCAACGTCGGGCTGGCCCTGCAGGCGCTGGAGGCGCGGGCGACGCCGAAGTCGCTGAGCCTCCGCTTCTCCCTTCTCGTCCGCCTGCTTCGCCGGCCGCGTTGGTTGATCGGCTGGATCCTCGGGATCGTCGGCATCGGGCCGCAGGTTCTCGCACTTGCGACGGCGCCGTTTATCGTCGTTCAGCCTGCGCTCGCGGTCGGGCTGCTCCTCCTGCTCTGGATCGGATCGCGGAAGCTCGGCGAGCGGGTTGGCATCCACGAATGGATCGGCGTCGTCTCGATCGTCGCCGGCGTCGCGTTCGTTGCGGCCGGCGCGCCCGCGCATACCGAGTCCCACCGCGGCATCCTGGCTGTCGCCGTCGTGGTGGCGGCCCTCTCGATCCCGGCGCTCGTGCCATTCGCGGTCAGGGGGACCCGTTTCGACTCGGCTCTCCTCGTCATGGTCGCATCGGGTACCGGCTTCGCAGCGACGAACGTCGCGACGAAGCTGATGAGCGATGACATCGGCTCGCGCTACTTCGTCGGCGCGGTCACCTGGGCGGCTGTCGGATTGGGCATGGGCATCGCCGCGACCCTGACCGGCATGACCGCCTTTCAACGGCGGCCGGCCACGGTCGTCGTGCCGTTGACGACCGCGGTGCAGACGTTCCTCCCGATTCTGATGGAGCCGCTCTTCCTGCGCGAGCACTGGACCTCGGTTCCGCTCGCCGGCGCTCCGATCGTCGCCGGGCTTCTCGTTGCCGGGGTCGGAACGACGCTCCTCGCGCGGACACGGGCGGTCAGCGAGCTCGCCTCTGGCGGTGCTGGGCGATGACCTGGGACGATGATCGCGTGCGCGGAGTGACAGGGAGTCTCGCGACCGCCGCCATGTGGCTCGTTCCCGCTCCGGCACCTGTATTCGCTCCGCTCGCCGACGCTTTACGTCTTCAGCGGACACTGCCGGCGCACGCACAGGGCGTCGCGCTCACCTTCGACGACGGACCGCACCTGGAGGGGACTCCGGCTGTCCTCGAGCTGCTGCGCGCTGCCGGTGCGCGCGCCACGTTCTTCCTCGTCGGGGAACAGGTCGACCGGCACCCGGAGCTGGCCGCCGAGATCGCCGCCCAAGGGCACGAGGTCGGCTTGCACGGGTACGAGCACCGTCTGTTGCTCCGCCGGACCGTGGGCAGCCTCGAGCGCGACCTGGAGCGGGGGCTGGATGTGATCGTGGGTGCGACCGGGCAGACGCCGCGCTGCTACCGGCCGCCCTACGGTGTGTTCAGCGCCGGCGCGCTCGAGCTTGTGCGGCGGCGTGGATGGCAGCCGGTTCTCTGGTCGAAGTGGGGGAGGGACTGGACGCGTCGCGCGACGCCCGCGACGATCGCGCGAAACGTTGTCCGCGGGCTCGCCGCCGGCGACATCGTTCTCTTGCACGACGCCGACCACTACAGCGCGCCCGGCTCATGGCGAAAGACAGTGGCGGCCTTGCCGCGCATACTCGAAGCCGCGGACGGGATCGGCCTGCGGTGGGTCCCGCTCAGCGGTCCGAGCTAGGCCCTTCCGCAGCAGCCAGGACGATGGACGCGGCGGACGGCAAGGACTGGAAGCCGTCGATGGACGTGCGACCGCGATCGAGCGCGCGGCGGATGGCCGGCAGCAGCTCATCTTTCGTGGGAACGACGTCGGCGAGGCCGAACCGGCGGTACGCGGCGTTGTTGACGCGAACGTGGCCGCGGCCCCAGCCGTACGAGATGGCGGGGAGGCCGCGCATGAGAGCCTCGAGGACCGTCAAGCCTCCCGTGGAGTGGACGAGAACGTCGGCGGCCGCCATCCACTCCGGCATTCGATCGGTGAAGCCCTCGATCCTGACGCGTCGGGTCGTTCCGAAGCGCTTCTCGAGCGTCGCTCGGAGCGAATCGTTCCGACCGCAGAGGCAGACGACTTGTGAGACCTCCTCCAGCCGTAGCGCCTCGTCGACTGCGCCGCCTACATCGCCGACACCCCAGCCGCCGCCCGATACGAGGACGACCTTCCCCTCGGCGGGCAGATCGAGGCGGGCGCGCGCCACTGCCGCGTCGAGCGGCACGCGAAAGTCTGGCGCGGTGAAGCCGTGGACGCAGCTGACGCGGGCATGCGGCCCCGCAACCCGACGCACCTCGTCGATCGACTCCGGGTGGGTGATGAGATGGACGTCGACCCCGGGACCAGCCCAATAGTCGAGCGCGGCGAGGTCGGTGATGGCCGAGCAGACCGGTATGTTGAGTCGCCCGCGGCGGCGCAGCCGGCCGAGCACCTCGGTCGTGTTCGGGTACGTGCTCGCGATCACGTCCGGCCGGACGTCCTCGATCAGCTTGACAAGCCCGTTGCCGCCGATTCGCGTCAGGAGGGTCTGGCTGAGCCAGCGCGTCGGACGGGTCTGCGCGAAGAACCAGAAGCCGAGATCCCAGACCCACTGGAAGCGGAAGAACACAACCCGTCCCGCGTCGGCGCTGATCGCCTTCACCAGCTTTCCCATCGGTTCCAGGCCGTCCTCGACCACCACCTCGACGGTCGGGCTTTCGGCCAGTAGCTGGGCAGCGAGCATGCGGGCGGGAAGATCGTGCCCCTCGCCGACGCTCGCCGTCAGAATCAGAACGCGCACGGTCCTGTCACGGCGGCGACTCTAGCGGCGACTGCGTGCTCCGACGGCACGGTCTGCCAAGCTCGTCGCGTGCTCGCACTCATCGCTCTCGCCGTCTCCGTCGGGATCGCCGATTCGCTCAATCCGTCGACTATCGCGCCGGCGCTCTATCTCGTCACCGGGGTCGATGCGTCACGGCGTCTGCTGCACTTCACCCTCGGAGTCTTCACCGTCTACCTCGCCGGTGGAATCGTGCTCGTGCTCGGCCCCGGCCACGCACTCCTCTCGATCGTTGCGCGTCCAGGGCGCCGGGAGACCCACCTGATCGAGCTCGCCCTCGGCGGCGTCGCACTCGCGGCTGCGGTCGTCCTCTGGCTTCGCCGCGACCGAGTTGCCCGCCGGGTGCTCGCGCACGAACGCCGCACCGCGCGATCGAGTTTTGCGCTCGGAGCAGCGATCACGTCGATCGAGCTCCCGACAGCGTTCCCGTACTTCGCCGTCGTCGCCGCCGTCGTCGGCTCCGACCAGAGCCTCCCACGGCAGCTTGCTCTGATCGTCATCTTCAACGCCGCCTTCATCTTGCCGCTCGCGGCGATCGCCGCTGTGCGCTATCTGGCCGGCCCGAGCGCGGAACAGCCGCTCGCTTCCGTTCGGGCTCGGCTCGATCGACACACCGGCGCGCTCGTCGCCGGCGTGACCGCCGTGCTGGCCGGCGCACTGCTGCTCGTCGGAGCCGTAGGCGTCCTTACGGAGTGATCGAGGCTCCGCGCGCCTGTCGGCGGGAGCGCGGTGAGGCCGTGCCGAACACGATGTCCCACCAGGGTGCGCTGACGGCGAATCCGCGGCGATCGTCCTCGAAATGGTGGCGCATGTGCAGCTCGCGCAACCTCCGGGTGATCGGGCCGCGCGCTCTCGCGTGGTGAAGCGCGAAGTGGAGCATGTCGTAAGCCAGGTATCCGGCGAAGAAGCCCGCCGCGATCGACCAGGCGAGCGGCAGCGAAAAGGCGAGGACGAACAGTCCGAAGAAGGCCGAGGCCAGGGGCACGGAGACGACCGGCGGCATCACGAGCCGACGCGGGTCGTTCGGATGATCATGATGTGCGCCGTGGATCATCCAGTGGAATCGCGCCGCGGCGCCTTGCTCGGGCTCGAAGTGGAAGACAATGCGATGGATCCAGTACTCGCTGAACGTCCAGAGCCCGTAGCCGGCGACGAGCCCTGGGCCGGCTTCGAGCGGATTGTCCTGAAGAAACGCGAGGGTCGCGCAGACGGCGATCGCGGGCAGAAACAGCAGCGGAGGTACCGCTGGGTGCACGCGTGTGAAGCGGTCGAGAAGCCGCGACTCGAACATCGGCGGAGATGCGCGCAGCAGCTCGGCTCGGGACAGCGCCTCCGCGCGAGGCGTCTCGGACTCCATGGGTCGAGGGTAGCGCGCTTCGCGGATCGACACCACCCTTCCGGCCATCCGGTGAATCTGATGAGATGCTCATGGGTGACCGTCGCCGCCAGGCGTGGAACTCGAGGGCAGGCTTCAAGCCCATGAACATCGACAAATTCGCCATCGGATTCGACCATCGCGACCGCGCGCGCCTCTTTGCGCTCTGGGAGCAGGCTCTGGACGCCGAAGTCTGGTCGGACGGGCCTCTCACTCAGGCCTTCGAGGACGCTTGGGCTTCGCTGAACGGGGTGGCCGCGGTGGCGACCTCGAGCTGGACGGGGGCCGCACTCGCCGCGTTCGAGTTCTTCGAGCTTCGCGGGCGCACCGTCCTGTGCCCGTCGAACACGTTCATGGCGACCCCCCTCGCGCTCCTCGCGGCGGGGGCGAACGTCGAGTTCGTCGACTGCAACCGTCACGACCTGTGCATGTCGTTCGACGACTTCGAGGCCAAGGCCGACCGGCACTCACCGGCAGCGGTCGTGCTGGTGCACATCGGGGGTCATCTCGCGTTCGACTCCGACCGCATCGCCGGATACTGCCGCGACCACGACATCCTGCTCATCGAGGACTGCGCACACGCGCACGGAGGATCGTGGAATGGGCGCCGCGCCGGAACGTGGGGCGACGCGGGCATCTGGTCGTTCGCTCCGACGAAGACGATCTCCACCGGCGAGGGTGGCATGCTCGTGTCGAAACACCCCGAGTTGATCGAGTATGCGCGCGCCTTCCGCAACTACGCGAAGCCCGACTATGCGCAGCCGGGCATGAACTACCGCATGAGCGAGTTCACCGCTGCCCTCGGGGTCGTAGGTGTCGAGCGTCTGGAAGAGATCGTTGCCTGGAAGAATGACGTCGCACGGCGGGAGCTCGATCCGAAGCATGCGGCCCGCGTCGAGTTTCCGGCGGGAATGGTGTCGGGCTTTTACAAGTATGTCGTGTTCGACCCGATCGAACGTTCGACCGGGAAGGTCTATGACGAGCCTTGTCATCGCCTCCTCGGTCACCAGGTCGATCTACCCAACAGCGACTGGGTTGCCGAACACCATTGGTGCGCGCCGCTGTACTACAACCCGGCGGTGCGGCCGGTACTCGAAGCGGTTTCGAAATGAGAGTCCTCGTCACCGGTGGGAGCGGATTCATCGGGTCCCACGTCGTCGATCGGCTCCTCGCGCGCGAGCACGAGCCGGTGATCCTCGACACGACGCCGTCACCGCACCATCCATGGGTCACCGCCGTGGTCGGCGATCTGACTCATCCGGAGACCGTGCTGGGCGCGGCGCGCGACGTGGACGCGATCATCCACCTTGCCGCAGTCGCTGACGTCAATGACGTCTTCGCCGACCCTGTACGTGCGGGCGCCGTCAACGTGCACGGGACGCAGATGGTTCTCGAAGCGGCACGGCACGAGAACATCGGCCACGTCGTCTACGCCAGCACAGTTTGGGTGTACGGCAACGCGCCCGTCGACGGCGACCTCGACGAGGACGCGCCCCTCGCTCATCCCGCACACGTCTACACGGCCACGAAGCTCGCAGGCGAGATGTATTGCAACGCCTACCGGGAGCTCTACGGTGTCGAGTCCACGATCCTGCGCTTCGGGATCCCGTACGGACCGCGCGCACGCCCTGCCGCGGTCATCCCCTCGTTCGTTGCGCGGGCGCAGCAGGGAGACGCGCTCACGATCGCCGGCGACGGACACCAGACCCGGCAGTTCGTGTACGTCGAAGACCTCGCCGAAGGGGTCGTCGTCGCCTTGGAGCAAGCGTCCTCCGGGCGCGTCTACAACCTCGTCGGCGACGAGGAGACCAGCGTCCGGCAGATCGCCGACACCGTGCGGACGGTCGTCGGCGACGTTCCAGTCGTGCACGGGCCTGAGCGGCCTGCGGATGTCCGGCTCGGACGCGTCTCGGGCGCTCGCGCCGCGGCCGACCTCGGGTGGACGGCGAGCACCAATTTCGCGGACGGCGTTCGGCGTTACGTCGACTGGCTCTCGATCGCCGATCGGCTGTCGGTTCCTGTCGCGCGCGCTTGATGGTGAAGCTGGCCGCCGGCCTCGCGGCGCTCTCGGCGGTGACCGGGAGCGGGCACTCCGGAACGCGGCCGTGCGGCACGCTCGCGCGGCCGCCTGCGAGGTGGACGCACGTCGTGTGGATCTGGATGGAGAACGCATCCTACGACCGGATCGTCGGCAATCCTTCGGCGCGGTACGTGAACCAGCTGGCGAAGGGGTGTGGTCTCGCAACCAACTATTCCGCGATCACCCACCCGTCGCTTCCCAACTATCTCGCCGCAACCTCGGGGAGCGATTGGGGGATCGCAGACGACAATCCGCCCGCTGCGCACCCGCTTGCGCACGCGAGCATCTTTAGCCAGGTCGCCGCGGCCGGCATGACGTGGCGCAGCTTCGACGAGAGCATGCCGACCTCGTGCGCCCTGGTGAGCTCGGGCGAGTACGCCGTGAAGCACAACCCGGCTGCGTATTACACCGATATCCGGCGTGTGTGCAAGAGGTGGGACATACCGCTGTCCGGCCTTCGTCTCGACCGGCTGCCGTCGTTCTCTTTCGTGACGCCGAACCTGTGCGACGACATGCACGACTGCTCCGTTGCCGCAGGCGATGCGTGGTTGAAGCGTTGGGTGACGCGCATCGTCACGAGCTCCGCCTATACGTCGGCTACGACCGCCCTCTTCGTCACATTCGACGAGGGCGACGGCAGCTCCAACCGGGTCGCCACCATCGTCGTGAGCCCGGCAACACCACCCGGAACGAGAGCGCATGCCGCCTTTGACCACTACTCGCTTCTGAAGACCACGGAGCAAATGCTCGGGATCTCGACGTACCTCGGGCATGCGAACGACAGGTCGACCCGGAGCATGCGGCCGGCGTTCCACCTCTAGCGGTCCGGCGCACGCGGTGATGCGCGGCAGGGAGAATCCGGTGATGCGGGCCCGGCTCGCCGACGAGCAGTTGCATGAGGTCGCCCTGTGCGGCGTGGTCGCAGCGGCGATGTCGGCGTTCATGGTGCTCGCCCTGCCACGCGGCGGTGACCTGGCTGCGCATCTCTATCGAACGGCGCTCGTTCAACACGGGATTCTCGTCTGGGACAACCTGTGGTTCGCTGGTCAGTATCCGCTGTCGTCCTACAGCCTTCTGTACTACCTCCTCGCCGCCGTGCTCGGCAACGTCGTGCTCGGCATCGCGGGCGTCGTTTTCGCGGCGGCGATCTTCGCATCGATCGCGCATCGCGAGTGGGAGGCGGTCGGCCGTTGGCCGGCGCGTGCTTTCGCGGTGTTGCTCGCGGGTCAGGCGTTCACCGCCGCCTATCCGTACGATCTCGGCCTCGCGGCGTTGCTCGGGACCATTTGGGCATTGCAGCGGCGCCGCGTCTGGACGGCTGTCGGCTGCACGCTCTTGACGCTCGGCTTCAGTCCGCTCGCGTTTCTCTTCCTCGGGCTCGCCCTACTGGCGCTTTTCCTGCGCCGTCGACGGCTGAGCCGTCAGGCGATCATCCTCGCGGCAGCGGTCGCGCTCGCGGCAGGCGCGCAGTTCGCGCTCCTCGTCTTGCTGCCGTCGCCTGGACTCATGTACCCCTACGGGACCTGGAGGCTTCTCGCCGGCCTCGCCGTTAGTGGGCTCGGCGTCGCGCTCGCGCTGCGGGGTCGCGGAGGCTGGCATATCGCGAGCATCTTCCTCGTCTGGGCGGCAGCGAGCATCGTCACCGACATCGTTCCGTCGCCCGTCGGTCACAACCTCGTGCGGGCCGGTGTCTTCGTCGTCCCGCTCATGCTCGTCGCCGCCGCGTTGGCCGACTTTCGCCCGCGCGCGCTCGCGACGATTGCGATCCTGGCCGCTCTTGCCGGGAATGTCGGGCCGTACCTGTCGATGATTCCCGACCGGTCGTCCAGCCTCGGCGCGATGCGGACGTTCTGGGCTCCGGTGATTCGGTTCCTCCGTGCGCATTCGGCCGCGGCGTTTCGAGTGGAGGTGGTGCCGACCGCGAACCACTGGGAGGCGTACTACCTCCCGGCTGCGGGCTTCGCGCTCGCGCGTGGCTGGTACCGGCAGCTCGACATCGCCGACGACGCCATCCTCTATGCGCAGAGGTTGACAGAGGCCGGTTACCGCGATTGGTTGAGGCAGCACGGCGTCCGCTTCGTCGTGCTGCCGCACCTTCCCCTCGAGGCCATCGACGCGCAGCGAGAAGCACGGCTGCTGCGATCTCCGCGCTCCAACCTGAAGAGGGTCCTGCGTGTATCGGACGCGACGATCTACGAGCTGCCCCACGCGACGCCGCTGCTCACGGGTCCGGCTCGGGCTGCGGTGACGACGCTTCAGTCGAGTCGCATCGAGGGCTACGTCGCGCGGCCGGGGACGTACTTTCTGCGTGTCCGCTTCAGCCCGTACTGGTCGGTGACCCGCGGCTTCTTCTGCCTGTCGCCCGGCCGGTCGGCGATGACAGAGCTGCGGGCGATGCGAGCCGGCTCGTTCACGATCCAGGCCGCCGAGACACCCGTCGGCGTGCTTACCGATCTGTTGGACCGGGATTCGCGGCACTGCTAGACGCTCGACCGCGCATTGCGGTGGTCTGCTGTGGTTCCTCAGCAGATTCTCAGTCGGCCTGTTCACACTTCCCGCGACCGACAGGCCATGACTCGACTCGATCTCCCGAGCACCCGACGCCGACGGTTCAATCCGGACGGGAACGAGCGCCTCGTCTCCGCGGCGGGCTTGGTGCTGCTTGCGCTCTCGGTGATCGAGCTCGCGACGCTTCTGCTGGGACTCCAGCACTTCCTCTCGCTGCACGTCTTTGTAGGCCTCGTCCTTCTGCCGCCGATCGCGTTGAAGATCGCAGGGACGGGCTGGCGCTTCGCGCGTTATTACACGCGTAACCAGGCGTATCGGATGAAAGGCGCGCCCGAGCTCGTGATGCGGATGCTGGCGCCGCTTCTCGTGCTTATGACCATCGTGCTGTTCGGCAGCGGTGTGGCGATGGGCGTCACGCACGGACGGGCGTTGGAGATCGCCCGTCGGCTCCATGGCCCAGCTGCGTTCGTGTGGACGGTCATCGTTGCGGTCCACGTGCTCGTTTACCTTCGCCGCGCCGTTCGCTCGACGGCCGCGGACATCGTGCCTGCCACCCGGCGTGAGTCGGAGGGTGCGAAGGCGCGCGCGTATGTTCTCGCCGCTGTCATCGCCGGCGGACTCGTCCTCGGGGCAGCCACACTGCCCGTGCAACGGCATTGGCTCCATCTGCCGTCGAGGCACCACCGTGACGGCTCCGCTCCGACGGAAGGCACGCAGCTGGTCGAGAAGACGACGAGTCCGTCGAGGATCTAG
>DATKQT010000034.1:0-81502 GCA_035532535.1 Gaiellaceae bacterium | reverse complement strand
CGTCCAGCCGTACTTCGACATGAGGCCCCACAGCCGCGCGCGCGCGACCTTGTTGCGCAGCGGCGCGCCGTAATAGTGCGCGACGAGGTCCTCGAGCTGGTCGAGCGACAGGTTCGATTCGCTCCACACGTTGCCGAGCTCGAACGAGGGCTCGTTGTTGCCCGAGTACTCGTAGTCGATGAGCCGCATCTCGCCGCCGACGTCGATGAAGTTCTCCGCGAGCAGATCGTTGTTGCACGGGACCCTTGGCTCGGGGCGCACGCGCATCGCGGTCTCGATGGCCCGGACTTGCGGCTCGAACTCCTCGTAGCGGTCGGGGAGGCGGAGGCCGCGCTCGCGGACGATCTCGAGGTAGCGGGGCTGGATCGAGAACATGTCGAAGTCCTGCAGGAAACGGCGGCCCGCATGCAGTCGGCGGCAAGCGTTGGCGACGGCGGAGAGGCGATCTCCGCGGCGGAGTTTCTCGGCGTCCATGACCTCGCCCTCGAGGAAGCCGAGGACGAGCGCATCGTGCTCCGGGAGCGACGCGACGAAGGGCGCGCCGACGCCGGTCTCCGCCGCAGCGACCGTGTTGTGCAACTCGTTCTCGCGGTCGATCGCGAGGAGGCTCGTGTCCTTCCCCGAGATTCGGACGACGTAGCAGCCGGACGCGCTCGTCACCTTGTAGTTCGTGTTCGTGAGCCCGCCAATCAGCGGCTCGACGATCTGCGCATTGCGTAGCTCCGGGACCGCCTGCAGAACGTCGTCCAACGCCATAAGGTCGCATCATGATCCCTGAACGCGCCCGCGCCGTCGTCATCGGCGGCGGCGTCATCGGCTGCTCGTGTCTCTACCACCTGGCGAAGGAGGGTTGGACGGATTCCGTCCTCCTCGAGCAGTTCCAGCTCACGCATGGATCGACGTGGCACTCGGCGGGGCTCGTCGGCCAGCTGCGCTCGTCGATCTCGCTGACGCGGATGATGCAGTACTCGGTCGGCCTGTACGCCGAGCTGAAGGAGCTGACCGGCAACGACCCCGGCTGGCACCAACTCGGCGGCCTGCGGCTCGCGTCCTCGCAGCCGCGGCTCGAGGAGATCCGCCGCCAGGCGTCGTGGGCGAAGACGTTCGGCCTGCCGATGGAGATCGTCTCCGCGGAGGAGGGGCAGGCGCTGTTCCCGCCGATGTCGACCGACGGCGTGCTCGCCGCCGCGTTCATCCCCGACGACGGCTACCTCGATCCGTCGCAACTCACCTTTGCGCTCGCCGACGGCGCGCGGCGCCTCGGCGCGCAGATCGAGGTGCGCACGCGCGTCACCGGCATCGAGACGCGCGACGGTCGCGTGTGCGCGGTCGTGACCGACAAGGGCCGCATCGAGTGCGAGGTCGTCGTCAACGCCGCCGGCATGTACGCGCGCCAGGTCGCCGCGCTCGTCGGCGTCGACGTGCCGATCATCCCGTTCGGCCACCAGTACCTCGTCACCGAGCCGTTCGAGCCGGCGCTGGATCCGCTGCCGACGCTGCGCGACCCGGACAACCTCATCTACTTCCGCACCGAGGTCGGCGGCCTCGTCATGGGCGGGTACGAGCGCAAGCCGGCGCCCTGGGCGCTCGACGGCATCCCCGACGGCTTCGAGGCGAAGCTCCTCCCGCAGGAGTGGGAGCGGATGGAGGAGCTGTTCGCGAATGCGATCCACCGCGTGCCGGCGATGGAGAACGCCGAGGTGAAGATGTTCTTCAACGGGCCGGAGGCGTTCACGCCCGACGCAGACTTCCTGCTCGGCGAGACGGACGTTCCCGGCTTCTGGATCGCTGCCGGCGGTTGCGCGCACGGCCTCGCCGGAGCGGGCGGTGTGGGGAAGACGATGAGCGAGTGGATCGTCGACGGCCGTCCCGAGTGGGACGTGTGGCCGCTCGACTGGCGGCGCTTCGGGCGCCAATACCGCAGCCGCGAGTACACGCTCGCCCGCTCGTACGAGGCGCTCTCGCAGTACTACGACATCAAGTACCCGGGTGAGGAGCGCAAGGCGGGTCGGCCGCTTCGTCTATCACCGGCATATCAACGGCATATCGCGCTGGACGCGTCCTTTGGAGAGAAGGGCGGCTGGGAGCGCGTCAACTGGTACGAGTCGAATGCGGCCGGTGGCGACGAGTCGCTGCGCCCGCGCGGCTGGGCGGGCGCGAACTGGTCGCCCGCGATCGCGGTGGAGGCACGCGCAGCGCGCGAGGGGATCGCGCTCTTCGACCAGTCGTCGTTCTCGAAGCTCGAAGTGCTCGGACCGGGCGCGCTCGCGTTCCTCGAGCGGCTGTGCGCGAACAAGATCGACCGGCCGGTCGGCACGCTCGTGTACACGCAACTGCTGAACGCGCGCGGCGGGATCGAGGCGGACCTCTCCGTGCTGCGGCGCGCCGAGGATCGCTTCCTCATGATCACCGGCACCGCGTTCGGCACGCACGACCGCGCGTGGCTCGAGCGCAACATGCCGCGGGACGGCTCCGTCTACGTGAACGACGTTACGTCCGCGTACGCGTGCCTCTGCCTGTGGGGCCCGAAGGTGCGCGAGGTGCTCAACCTTCCGCATCCGTACATGACGGCGCGCGAGATCACGGTCGGCGACGTCCCGTGCATCGCGTCGCGCGTCACGTACGTCGGCGAGCTCGGATGGGAGCTGTACTGCCCGGCGGAGTACGGCGCGACGCTGTGGGACACGCTCTGCGTCGACGGCGTCACGCCGGGCGGCTACCGCGCGATCGAGTCGCTGCGCCTCGAGAAGGGCTACCGCGCGTGGGGAAGCGACCTCACCGCGGAGACGACGCCGCTCGAGGCCGGTCTCGGCTTCGCCGTGAAGATGGCTAAGGGTGACTTCATCGGGCGCGACGCTCTCGTGGAGCCGAAGCAGAAGCTCGTGTGCATCGTGCTCGACGATCCGCGCGCGGTCGCTCTCGGCTCCGAGCCGGTTCGGGCAGGAGACGAGATCGTCGGGCGCGTGACGAGCGGCGGCTACGGCTACGAGGTTCGCGCGAGCATCGTCTATGCGTACGTCCCCGTCGAGCACTCCGCGCCGGGCACGCAGGTCGCGGTCGACATCTTCGGTGACTGGGTCGACGGCGAAGTGCGCACCGAGCCGTTGTACGACCCGAAGGGGGAGCGAGTCCGCGCGTGACCACCGTCGTCGTCGGCGGCGGTATCGCCGGCGTCAGTTGCGCGTACCACCTCGCGAAGGCGGGCGTGCGCGACGTCGTGCTCGTCGAGAAGGGCGAGCTGACGAGCGGGTCGACGCATCACGCGGCCGGGCTCGTGACGCAGTTCAACCCGTCGCCGACGATGATGCGGTTCCGGCGCTACAGCGTGCAGCTGTACGAGGAGCTGGGCGTGTTCGAGCCGGTCGGAAGCCTGCGCATCGCGTCCAGCGCGGAGAGCTTCCTCGAGCTACGCCGCGGGGTGAGCCGCGCGCACGCGATCGGGCTCGATGCGGAGCTCGTCGGCCCGGAGGAGGCGCGCGCGCTGCTTCCGCAGATCACGCCCGCGTCGCTGCACGGCGCCGTCTGGATGCCGGGCGACGGCTACGTCGATCCGCACATCGCCACGTACGCGGTCGCGAACGCCGCGCGCGAGCTCGGGGTCGAGATCCGCACCCACACGCTCGTCACCGGAATCGACGTGCGCGACGGGCGTGTCGTGGCCGTCGAGACCGAGCACGGGCCGATCGAGGCCGAAGTCGTCGTGAACGCGGCCGGCATGTGGGCGCCGCGCGTGGCGGAGATGGTCGGCGCGTTCGTGTGCTCCATCCCCGTCGATCACCAGCACGTCGCGCTGCACGCGGTCGAGGGGCACGAGCTGCCGCGCGACACGCCGTGCTTCCGCGACACCGACAATCTCGTGTACGGCAAGGCGGAGAGCGGCGGCGTGCTCTTCGGCGGCTATGAGCCGAACCCGGTGTCGCGCTGGGAGGACGGTGTGCCGTGGGAGCACGGCGCGCAGGCGCTGCCGCCCGACCACGCGCGATTCGAGCAGCTCATGGCGGGCGCGGTGCGGCGCTTCCCGTTCCTCGACGACGCGGGGCTGCTCGCGCTCGTGTGCCATCCCGACGCGATGACGCCGGACGGGAACCCGCTGCTCGGGCCGATGCCCGGCGTCGAAGGCTTCTGGATGGCGGCCGGCCTGTCGCTGAATGGGTTCGGCGGCGCGGGCGGGCTCGGCAAGGCGCTCGCGGAGCTCGTCACCGACGGCGCGGCCGAGGTGGACGTGCAGCCGTATCGACCCTGGCGCTTCGGCGGGCCGTATCGCGACGCGTCCTTTGCGGCCGCGAGCGCGCGCGAGGTCTACAAGTACTACTACCGGCTGAGGTACCCATACGACGTGTCCGAAGCGGGCAGGCCGAAGCGCCTGTCGCCGCTGGTGGAAAGGACGGAGGCGCTCGGCGCGGTCTTCGGGACGAAGAACGGGTGGGAGCGGCCGGACTGGTTCCGCCCGGGTCAAGAGGCGCGGCGGGCGGGGGAGGACCAGCGGCTCGTCGGATGGGCGAAGCCGATCTGGTTCGACCGCGTTGCGGTTGAGCACGCGGCCATCCGCGAGCGCGCCGGGATCGTCGACATGACCTCGTTCGGGAAGCTCGAGCTGTCCGAGCTCGACGTGCTCGAGCGCGTGTGCGGCGCGCGCATCGACCGGCCGGTGGGGTCGGTCGCGTACACGCAGCTGCTCGACGAGCGCGGGCGCATCGTCGGCGACGTGACGGTGACGCGGCTGGCGGAGGATCGCTTCCGCGTGATCACCGGGGCCGGCGCGGTCGACTCGGATCGAGGGTTCCTGGAGCTGCACGGCGCGCGCGTCACCGACGTGAGCGACGACTACGCGGTCATCGGGCTGTGGGGCCCGGCAGTGCGCGGCGTGCTCGAAGACTTCCCGTTTCGGACGGCGAAGGAGATCGACGTCGGCGGCCTGCGCGTGCTCGCGCAACGGATGACGTACGTCGGCGAGTACGGCTACGAGCTGTACGTGCGGCCGGACGACGCCGGGCGCGTGTGGGACTTCCTGATGGAGACGCTGAATCCGGAGCCGGTCGGCTACGTCGCGCTCGACTCGTTGCGCATCGAGACGGGCTACCGCTACTTCGGCACCGACCTGACCGCGTCCGATACGCCGTTCGATTCCGGGCTCGGCTTCGCGGTGGCGAAGGACAAGTGGCCGCAGCTCGACCGCAATCCGCCGACGATGCTGCGGACGCTGCTCGTCGGCGGGGAGGAGTACCTGACGCTCTACGGCGGCGAGGCCGTCCACCGCGATGGCGAGATGATCGGCCGAGTCCGCAGCGCCGCGTACGGGTTCACGGTCAACCGCAACATTGCCTTGGCGAAGCTCCCGCCCGCCCTGGCCGAAGGCGACGCGGTCGAAGTCGACGTCATGGGCAACCGCGTGCCGGCCACGGTGGCCCAAACGGACCTGCTGGCCTAAGACACGACCCGTACCAGGTACCGATACGGCTCCGTCACGGAAGCCTCACGTTCCCGTGTGGGGGAGTGTCCCCATGGTGTCTCGAAGAGGCGCGTGCCGTCTCGGCGACAGACCTTGTTTCTCGATAGCCTCCAGCCGAGGTCTGGATGCGCCGTTCGCTCAGCGAGTCATACCTGCAGGTTTTCAACGCCGCGATGACCGCGGCGGTCGACCGCGTCCGGCAACTGCCGGACGAAGAGATCGCGCGGCTGGCTGGGTACTCCGGGATCGTCGGCCTCGCGGCCGAGCACGTGAAGGCGTCGCGCACCGAGCAGAACCGCAAGACCGGCTGACTCGCCGGTAGGAGATGATCGGCGCTGTGGCCGAGCGCCGAGACTTCGCCGTGCTCCTCGCGCTCGCCGCCGTCGACGCGGCGTCGTACAGCGTGATCGCGCCGGTCCTGCCGCAGATCTCGAGACAGCTCCATGCCGCGCCCGGAAAGATCGGCATCCTCGCGGCAGCGTTCGCGGCGGCGTCGATCCTCGGCTTCGCCGTCGCGGGCAGGTTCATTCGGCGGACGACGACCCTCCGCATCCTCGGTGTCTCGCTCCTCGTGATGGCCGTCGGCTCCCTCGGCTTCATCGTGGCATCCGGGTGGGCGGCGTATCTGATCGCACGCGCTGCGATGGGCTTCGCGTCGGGCGGCCTGTGGATCGGAATCGCATTCGCGACGCTCGAACGGTGGCCAGGCCAGGAGTACGTGCGGCTGAGCCGCGTGCTGGCCGCGTACTCGGTGGGCGGCCTGGCCGGGCCGGCGCTCGGCGCGATCGGCGGCATCCACGCGCCGTTCGCGGCCTACCTCGTGCTTGCCCTGCTCGGCGTCGCCGCGGTAGCGACCGTGTCGCCGGCACGAACCGGCCATCGCTTCGAGGGAGACTTCGCTGCACTCCGCCAGCGCGGCTTCTGGCTCGCCGCGGGCGGAATCGTTTTCGCCATGCTCGCGCTCGGCGTTGTCGAGGGTGTCCTTCCCTTGCACCTCGCGGCGCATCTCTCGCAAACCGAGATCGGCGGCCTCTACGTCGGGATGTCGCTCGTCGTCGCAGTGAGCGCCGGAGCGTCGGGCTCGCTGCGGCCCGTGCCGATCCTGCTCGCGTCCACCGTGCCCGTTGTGGTCGGCCTCGCCCTCGTCGGAGCGACGTCGAGCGTGACGATCTGGGTGCTCGCACTTGCGCTCGCCGGAATCGGGGTCGGCGCCGCCTACACCGGCTCACTCGGGGTGCTGATCGACACGGTCGAGCCGCAACGCATCGTCACCGCCATGGTGATCTGGTCGCAGCTCGCGCTTGTCGGATATCTCGTCGGCCCGCTCGGCGGCGGCGGCCTCGCACAGGCGTTCGGGTTCCGGACGATCGGGCTCGTCCCGCTCGCCGCGGCGCTCCTGCTCGTTGTCGCGTACGCAGGAGTGGCGCGTGGCCCCCGAGAGCGGGGGCCACGCACGCAACGTCCTTAGGTTCCCGGAGCGGGCGGCGAGACCTTGGTCGTCGCACCCGACAGCCAGGACTTGACGAGCGCCTGGTGCGAGTTCACGAACAGCGCCGCTGCCGCGGAGTTGCTCATGTGCTTCACGGCGAGGTTGTACGACACCGAGTTCTGGTCGTCGGACGTCCAGTTGAAACGCTGGATGAACTTCGCCACGGTCGGTGCCTGCTTGGGAAGGCCCGCCGCCATCACCTTGTACAGGTGGTAGGGCGGATACGCGCAGTTGATCGCGGCCGGCTTCAACTTGCCGCACGCCGGAGACCACGCCGGAAGCGCAACCTGGGAGAACTTGTAGATCGCGTTCTGATACTGCGGCGTGTACCAGTAGAAGAGCACCGGCTTCTTCGCCTTGTAGTCGGACTCGATCTCCGTCAGCTGCGCGGCCTCGGTGCCGGCGAAGACGACCTTGAGGTTGATCCCGAGGTTCTTCACGAGCGCCTGATCGTTGGTCACGTAGCTCGGCGAGCCGTCGAGGAACTGGCCCTGAGGTGAGGACTGGGGCGTGACGAACATCTTCCAGTCCTTCTTCACGCCCTGCCATGTCTTGAGCTCCGGGTGCTGCTGCACGAGGTACGTCGGTACATACCAGCCGATGTTGCCGTTCGGCCCTTCGAGGCCCGCGTCGACGACCTTGTGGTTGCCCTTGACGTACTGGGCGTAGAGCGGCGAATGGCCCCACACCTCCATGACCGCCGAGACCTTGCCCTGCACCATTGCGGGCCAGGCCGGGATCTCGTCGATCGTGAGCAGGTTGACGTTGTAGCCGAGGTTCTTCTCGATCACGTACTGGGCCACGACGTTGTTCGCGACGGAGCCTTCCCACGAGTTGTTCGCGAGAACGATCGTCGGCTTGCTCGCGCGGCCGCTGCCATTCGCAGCGCCGGCGGTGATCGCGACGGCGACCAACCCGATCACCGCGACGACGACCGCAATCCTCCGGGCTTGCTTCATTGCACCCTCCTCGTTGTGTCCCTCATGACGTTGCCACCCGCCCACGATCCGGATTCGACTGGCTGAGCCGGTCGAGCACGATTCCCATCAACACCATCGCCAGCCCCGCAGCCGCGCCGAGCCCGACCTCTGACCGCGAGAAGCCCGTGACCACGTCGAGCCCGAGGCCACCGGCGCCGACGAGCCCTGCCACGACCACTTCGGCCATGACGAGAAGGATCGTCTGATTGACGGCCAACATCAAGTACGGGCGCGCGATCGGCAGCTCGACCTTGAACAGGAGCTGCCACCGCGTCGACCCGAACGACTGCCCCGCTTCGAGGACGTCGTGCTGGACCGCCCGCAGGCCGAGCGTCGTTGCTCGCACCGCGGCGGGGAGCGCATAGATGAACGACGCGCTGACGCCGGCGACGTTCCCGACCCCGAAGAGCGTCACCACCGGGATGAGGTAGACGAACGCCGGCAGCGTCTGCAGGAAGTCGAGGATCGGGCGCAAGATCCGGTCGACCGTCCGCCACCGGTAGGCGGCGATGCCGAGCGGGATCCCGATGACGAGATCGAGCACGAGCGAGACGACCACGAGGCTCAGCGTCTCCATCGCGTCGTTCCAGGCGACGAAGTTGTACGACGTCGTGCCCTGGAAGGTGTAGCCGGCCGGCGCCTGCATGAGGCCGAGGAGGACGACGCACCCCGCGAGGAGCACGCCGCGCCGCCAGCCGCCGCGGACCCAGCCGACCGTCCCGACGAGTGCGGCGACGAGGAACCACGGAACGTCGCCGAACCAGCGCTGCAGCGGGTTGAGCACGTGCAGCGTCAGGAAGCTCGAGATGGGGCCGGCGACGCCGGTGAACTCGTTCGTGACCCAGTTGAGCGCGCTCGTCGCCTGGTCGACGAACGAGAAGCCCCAGCCGTTGGGCCAGTCGCCGAGCGAGAGCCCGTACCGCGCGACGAGGATCGCGACGAGGACGGCGCCCCAGAGGCCGACGTGCTGGCGCCGCGTCAGGTTGCGGAACGACGCCGTGCGGTCTCGCGTGGCGCGCTGCCCGAACGCGGCCGAGCTGCGGTCGAGCCACATGGCCATCAAGACGATGAGCAGTCCGGCGACGGCGCCTTCCCCGATCTGCTGCGTCTGCAGCGCATTCAGCACGGGGTCGCCGAGCCCGCCGGCGCCGATCAGCGATGCGATCACGACGATCGACAGCGCCATCATGATCACCTGGTTCAGCCCGAGCATGATCGCCTGCGCAGCGAGCGGCAGTTGCACGTTGCGCAGGATCTGCCCGCGCGTCGAGCCGAAGGACTCCGCCGCCTCGATCACGTCCTTCTTGACGGAGCGGATGCCGAGCTCGGTGAAGCGCACGAGCGGCGGCACCGCGTAGATGAACGTCGCGATGATGCCGGCCGGGTTGCCGATCGAGAAGAGCACGACGATCGGCACGAGATACGCGAAGGCGGGCAGGATCTGCATCAGGTCGAGCACCGGCCGGAGCGCCCTGCTCACCCGCGGCCAGATCGCCGACGCGATGCCGAGCGGGATGCCGACGATCGTCGAGAGGATGATCGCGACGGTCATCAACGCGAGCGTCGTCATCGCGCTCGGCCACATCTGCGAGATCCCGTTCGGGCCGCCGTTCGGGATCTGCAGGACGCCGAACGAGCTGATGACGAGCGCGGAGAAGAGCGCGGTGCGCCACGTTCCGACGATCCAGGCGAAGACCGTGGCGGCGCCGAGCACGCCGACCCACGTCATCCAGTGGAGAAGGTTGACGACGTCGTTCGTCGCGCTGTTCAGGAGGTTGCCGAAACCTGTGACGATGTGGTGCAGGAAGAAGTTCGTGCTGTCGTTGTTCGTCACCCAGTTGCTGAGGCTGTCGAACCAGCGCGGGACGCCGAGGTACCAGTTGGCCGGGAAGCCGGAGTGGAACCCCTCGACGGCGACGGCGACGATGCAGAGCGGGACGGCGACGAGGAGCGGCGGCGCCCACCGGGAGATGCGAACCGCGTTCGGGAGATGAAGCGTCGTCGCGGTCGGCGTGGACACGCTTATGCGGGCAACTCTTCGGGGACCGACGACTCCTCGCGGCCGGCGAGGACGTGGATGACCATGCGGCGGTCGAGGATGCCGACGAGCTCGCCGCTTCCGTCCACGACGCCGATCGGCCCTTTGGCGCCGAACACGACGGGGAGCAGCTCGCCGAGTCGCTGGTCGTGTCGGACGACTTCTTCCGGCGTCTCGCCGCCGTGCGGCTGCGTTGCGAAGGCTGCGGTCAGCACCTTGCCGCGGGGAACGTCGCGAACGAACTCGCGGACATAGTCGTCCGCGGGCGCTCCGACGATGTCGGCGGGCGTCCCGACCTGGACGAAGCGGCCGTCCTTCATGATCGCGATCCGGTCGCCGAGCTTCAGCGCCTCGTCGAGGTCGTGCGTGACGAAGATGACCGTCTTCTGGAGGCGCTCCTGCAGGCGCAGCACCTCGTCCTGCATCTCGCGCCGGATGAGCGGGTCGAGCGCCGAGAACGCCTCGTCGAAGATCAGTACCTCGGGGTCGACGGCGAGCGCGCGCGCGAGGCCGACGCGCTGCTGCATGCCGCCGCTCAGCTGGTCGGGGTACGACGCCTCGACCGGCGCGAGCCCGACGACGGCGAGCAGTTCCCGCGCGCGTTCGTAGCGCTTCTCCTTGTCGATCCCCTGCACTTCGAGGCCGTACGCGACGTTGTCGATCACCTTGCGATGCGGGAAGAGCCCGAAATGCTGGAACACCATCGCGACCTTCGTCCGGCGGAGCTCCCGCAGCTCCTTCGGCTGCGCACCGAGCACGTCGTGGCCGCATAGGTCGATCGCGCCCGACGTCGGCTCGATCAGGCGCGTGACGCAGCGGACGAGCGTCGACTTTCCGCTTCCCGACAGACCCATGACGACGAAAACCTCGCCGCGGCGGACGTCGAACGTGATCTCGCGCGAGGCGACGGTGCAGCCCGTCTTCGCCATCAGCTCGGCGCGTGGGAGATTGACGTCCCCGCTCTCGATCGCCTTCGCGGCGTTCGGGCCGAAGACCTTCCACACGTCGCGGCAGGAAACCTGGACTTCAGAAGAGTCCAATCGTCCTCCCCTCGTCGTCGATGTCCACGTTCATGGCGGCCGGTGTCTTGCCGTACCCCGGCATCGTCTGCATGTCCCCGCACAGCGCGACGAGCCAGCCCGCGCCTGTGTACGCGCGGATGTCGCGCACGGTGACGGTGAAGCCGGTGGGCGCGTTCGCGAGCGTCGGGTCGTGCGAGAGTGAGAGGTGCGTCTTCGCCATGCAGATCGGGAGCTTGTCGAACCCGACGCGCTCGTACTCCTCGATCTTCTTGCGGGCGGCAGGCTGCAGCAGGATCCCATCCGCGCCGTAGACGCGGGTCGCGATCGACTCGATCTTGCGCTCGATCGAGTCATCCAGTGGATAGACGGGCGCGAAGTTGGACGGCTGGTCCGTGGCGGCGACGACGGCCTCGGCGAGCGCGGCCGCGCCTTCGCCGCCTTTCACGACCGCCTCGTTCGCCTCGGCGGCGAACGCGCCGTTCGCGAGCGCGATGCGGCGGATCTGCTCGATTTCCTCGTCCGTGTCGTTCGGGAAGCGGTTGACCGCGACGACGGCGTTGAGCCCGAACTCCCGGATGGTCGAGAGGTGGCGGACCATGTTCGCCGAGCCGGCCTCGATCGCCTCCGCGCCGCCATCCGGGTCGCCGCCGTGGTGCTTCAGTGCCTTCACGGTGGCGACGAGGACGACCGCGCTCGGCGTCAGGCCGCCGATACGGCACACGATGTCGAAGAACTTCTCCATGCCCATGTCGGCGCCGAAGCCAGACTCGGTCACGACGATGTCGCCGAGCTTCAAGCCGATGCGGTCGGCGACGAGCGAGCTGTTGCCGTGCGCGATGTTCGCAAAGGGGCCGCAGTGCACGAACGCGGGCTGTCCCTCGAGCGTCTGCACGAGGTTCGGCTTGATCGTCTCCTTCAGGAGCACGGTCATCGCGCCCGCCGCCTTCAGCTGCTCGGCGGTGACCGGCTGCCCCTCGTAGGTCGAGCCGACGGTGATCGCGCCGAGCCGCGCGCGCAGATCGAAGAGGTCGCGCGCGACGGCGACGATCGCCATCACCTCGGAGGCGGCGGTGATGTCCCAGCCGGTCTGGCGCGGATAGCCGTTCGCACGTCCGCCGAGACCGACGACGGTATCGCGCAGCGCGCGGTCGTTGATGTCGACGCAGCGGCGCCACGAGATCGAGAGGGGATCGATGCCAAGCTCGTTTCCGTGCAGAAGATGCGCCTCGAGCATCGCGGCAAGGAGGTTGTTCGCGGCGCCGATGGCGTGGATGTCGCCCGTGAAGTGGAGATTCATGTCCTCCATCGGGACGACCTGCGCGTAGCCCGCGCCGGCCGCGCCGCCCTTGATCCCGAACACGGGGCCGAGGGACGCCTCGCGCAGGCAGAGCACCGGGTTGCGGCCGATCGCGCCGAGGCCCTGGGTGAGCGACACTGACGTCGTCGTCTTGCCCTCGCCGAACTTCGTCGGCGTGATCGCCGTCACGCAGACGAGCTTCGCGTCCGGCCGGCCGGCGAGCCGCTCGAGCACCGAGAGCGAGATCTTCGCCTTGTACTTGCCGTACAGATCGACCTCGTCGGGCTCGAGGCCGGCCGCGGCGGCGATCTCCGCGATCGGCCGGAGCGTCGCCTCCTGCGCGATCTCGAGAGAGGAAGGTGCCTTTGTCGCCACCGAACTCCTTTCTACAGCCCGACCTCGGATATGAGTAATATATCTGTTGGATGCAGCTGGCAGATCAGGCGTATATCGCGATCCGCAACGCCATCGTGTCACTCGAGCTGGCGCCGGGCGCGGTGATCGACGAGCGGGCGCTCATCGAGCGGCTCGGCATCGGTCGCACGCCGGTCCGCGAAGCGCTCCGCCGGCTCGCGCACGAGCAACTCGTCGAGGTGTTCCCGCGTCGTGGCATGTTCGTGACGAACGTCGACGTGCGCGACCTCGCACGCATCTCAGAAGTGCGCGAGGCGCTCGAGCCGGAGGCGGCGCGGCTCGCGGCCGAGCGCGCGAACGAGGACGAGCGGGACGCGCTTGCCGAGCTCGGCAGCTCGATCGTCCGCGGTGCGGACCTGATGGACATCGACGAGCGCATTCATCGTGCGATCTACGCCGCCGCACACAACGATCTGCTCGAGAAGACGCTCGGCGAGTACTACGTGCTCGCGCACCGCATCTGGATGATCGCGCTCGATCGCAACGAGGCGCTCGAGGAGGCGGTCGAGGCGCATCGGAACCTCGTGCTCGCGATCATCAACGGCTCCGGCGACCGGGCGGCGGATCTGATGCGCGCGCACGTCCAGGACTTCGAGCAGGCGATGCGCCGGGTGCTGGTGACCGTATGAAGGTCGTCGTCATCGGCGGCGGCATCGTCGGCAACAGCCTCACCGGCTGGCTCGCCGAGCTCGGCGTCACCGATCTCGTCCAGCTCGACAAAGGCCCGTTCCCGAACCCGGGCGGCTCCACCGGGCACGCGTCCAACTTCATCTTCCCGGTCGACCACTCGAAGGAGATGACGCAGCTCACGCTCGAGTCGATGCGCCAGTACCGCGACGCCGGCACGCTGCACGAGTGCGGCGGGATCGAGGTCGCGCGCACGGAGGAGCGGATGGAAGAGCTGCGCCGCCGGATGGCGTCGGCGAAGTCGTGGGGTATCGAGGGCTGCCGGCTCGTCACGCCGGAGGAGATCAAGGAGCTCGTCCCGTTCGTGGACGAGTCGATCCTCCTCGGCGGTTTCTACACGCCGTCGGTCGCCGTCGTCGATTCGCTCCGCTTCGGGACGGTCATGCGCGAGCAAGCACAGGCGAAGGGCGCGCAGGTCTTCGCGAATGCCGAGGTGACGGGCATCGACGTCGAGGACGGGCGGGTGCGGCGCGTGCGCACGACGCGCGGCGACTTCGAGGCCGACACGGTGGTGATCGCGTGCGGCGTCTGGTCGCCGCGGATCGCGCACATGGCCGGCGCGTCCATTCCGCTCACGCCGGCGGTCCACCAGATGATCGACGTCGGCCCGGTGCCGCGCTTTCTCACCTCGAAGACGGCGGTCGACTTCCCGATCGTCCGCGACATGGACACGAACATGTACGAGCGCCAGGACGGGCAGGGGCTCGAGGTCGGCTCGTACGCGCACCGGCCGATCCTTCACGAGCCCGACGACATCCCCTCGATCGAGGAGTCGGCGCTGACGCCGACCGAGCTGCCGTTCACGCAGGAGGACTTCGAGCTCCAGCTCGAGCACGCGCTCCAGCTCGTGCCGGAGGTGCTCGGCGACGAGTCGGTCGGGATCAAGTACGCGATCAACGGCCTCCTCTCGCTCACGCCGGACGGGCTGCCGCTCCTCGGCGAGACGCCGGAGGTAAAGGGCCTGTGGGCCGCCTCCGCCGTGTGGGTGAAGGAAGGCCCGGGCGTCGGCAAGTCGGTGGCCGAGTGGATGGTGCTCGGCGAGCCGGAGATCGACCTACAGTCGTCCGACGTCGCGCGCTTCTATCCCGAGCAGCGCACGCCCGAGCACATCAAGGGGCGGACATCGGAGGGCTTCAACAAGACGTACGGGATCGTCCACCCCGCAGAGCAGTGGGAGTCGAACCGCGGCGTGCGCGTGTCGCCCTTCTACGAGCGCGAGAAGGATCTCGGGGCCGTCTTCTACGAGGCTGCGGCGTGGGAGCGCCCGCACTGGTACGAGTCGAACGCAGCGCTCGTCGAGGAGTACGGCGTGCAGGGCCGCGAGCACGAATGGGACGCGCGCTGGTGGTCGCCGATCATCAACGCCGAGCACCTCGCCATGCGCGAGCGCGCGGCAATGTTCGACCTGACCGCGTTCTGCGTCTTCGACGTCGTCGGCCCGAACGCGCTCGATGCGGTGCAGATGGTGGCCGCGCGGCAGATGAACGTGCCGAACGGCCGCGTGATCTATACGCCCGTGCTGGCGCCGCACGGCGGGTTCAAGTCCGACCTGACGATCATGAAGATGGAGGACGACCGCTTCCGCGTCGTCACCGGCGGTGCACACGGGATGGCGGACATGAAGTGGTTCCGCGACCATTGCCCCGACGGCACGCGCATCGAGGACCACACCTCGACGGTCTGCACGGTCGGCATCTGGGGTCCGCGCGCGCGCGACATCGTCGCCTCGATCACCGGCACGGATGTCTCGAACGAGGCGTTCCCGTTCTCGACGTGGCAGGAGCTCGACAACGGCGTGATCGCGTCGCGCATCTCGTACGTCGGCGACCTCGGCTGGGAGCTGTACACGCCGATGGAGCGCGGCGCGGAGCTGTGGGACGCGCTGTGGGATGCGGGCCGCCCGCACGGCGTCGTCCCCGCGGGCATTGGCGTATACGGGACGACCGGCCGGCTCGAGAAGGCGTACCGCGCATTCGGCGCGGAGCTCGACCAGGACTACGACGTCGTCGAGGCCGACATGGCGTGGTGGAAGGTGAAGGACGAGGACTTCGTCGGCAAAGCGGCGCACGTCGCGGCGCGCGAGCGCGAGCCGGCGGCGACGCTGTGCACGCTGACGGTCGACGAGCTCTCGCGCACGCCTCTCGGCCGCGAGCCGATCGTGCGCGCGGACGGATCGCCGCTCGTGGACGCAAAGGGCCGCCGGTCGTACGTCACCTCCGCGGGCATGGGGCCGTCGCTCGGCAAGTACATCCTCATGTCGTATCTCCCGCCGGACGCGCGCGAGGACCTCTGTGTCCAGTACATGGAGAAGCTCTATCCGGTGACGGTCGACGTCGTCGGTTCGCGTCCGCCGTTCGATCCCGACAACGAGCGGATCCGCTCGTGAGGACTCTGGTCTGCGTGAAGCGCGTCCCGATGACCGGCGGGAAGATGGTGCTGACCGCGGACGGGCAGGCGCTGGAGACCAAGCACCTCGGCTTCACCATCTCGCCGCACGAGGAGTGCGCGGTCGAGGAGGCGGTGCGCATCGGCGGCGAGGTCGTCGTCTTGACGCTCGGCCCGGCCGAGGCGGAGGAGCAGCTGCGGGATTGCATGGCGATCGGCGCCGACCGCGGCATCCTGCTGCAGACGAGCGAGGAGTGGGACGCGCAGTCGACGGCGGCCGCGATCGTGGACGCGATTCGTGCCGAGGAGCCGTTCGACCTGATCCTGTTCGGCAACGAGTCGGCGGACGCGGCCGGCTTCCAGGTCGGGATCCGCGTTGCGCGGGCGCTCGGGCTGTCGGTCGTGACCGGGCTGAAGAAGATCGAGGTGAGTGAGGGCCGCATGCGGTGCGAGCGCGACGTCGGCGGCGCGCGCGACGTGTACGAGGCGCCGCTGCCGGCGGTGTTGACCGTCTTGGAGGGACTGAACCTGCCGCGCTACCCGTCCGTGCCGGGGCGGCTGCGCGCGAAGTCGAAGCCGCTCGCCGTCCTCGAACCGGCACGGCCGGAGCAGAAGCTGGAGAAGCTCCGCCTCGTCGTGCCGGAGGGGCAGGGAAAGCGGGCGGAGATCCTCGAGAATGCCGCATCCGTCGTCGCGGTGATGCAAGCACTGGGAGTCGCGTGATCCTCTGCTTCATCGACGAGGACGAGCTCTCCGCGCAGGCGGTCGGTTTCGCGCGGACGCTCGGCGACGTGCACGCGGTCACGTTCGGCGGCGCGTACCAGCCCGCCGCGTGGGCCAAGGCGCTCGCCGCGCAGGACGCGGACGCGATCGTCGCCGCCGGCTCCGACCGCGGCAACGAGCTGCTCGCACACGTCGGCGCCATCCTCGACCAGCCGTTCGCCGCCAACGTCATCGCACTCAACGGCGACGTGGTCACGCGCGTGCGCTGGGGCGGCAGCCTCCTCGAGGAAGCACGCCTGCATGGCGCACCGAAGCTCCTCACCGTCGCGCCGCACACGCAGCCGGCCGCGGAGATCGGCGACATCGAAACGCTCGACGCACCCGACGACGGCTCGCCGAAGGTGCTCGAACGGGTGGAGGAATCGTCCGGCGGCGTCTCGCTGCGAGACGCGAAGGTCGTCGTCAGCGGTGGTCGCGGTGTCGGCTCGGCGGAGGGCTTCGCGATCATCGAGGAGCTCGCCGGCCTGCTCGGCGGCGCGGTCGGGTGCTCGCGTGTCGTGACGAGCGCGGGCTGGCGTCCGCATGCCGACCAGGTGGGGCAGACGGGGACGAAGATCTCCGCCGATCTGTACGTCGCGTGCGGGATCAGCGGCGCGACGCAGCACATCGCGGGCGCGAAGGGCGCGAAGAAGATCCTCGCCATCAACACCGACCCGGAGGCGCCGATCTTCGCGAGCGCCGACTACGCGGTCATCGGCGACCTGCACGAGGTCGTGCCGGCGATCAGCGCCGAGTTGCGGAAGGTGCGCGGATAGGCGCGATCGCCCTCGCGGCGCTCGTGCTCTTGTGCGGCGGCATCTTCGCGCGCCGTGCTCTTTTCCTGACGCGGCTCGTCCTCGACGCGAAGCCGAGCGACCGGCCGGGCGACGTGCAGGAGCGCGTCGTCGCCGAGGCGGAGATCGTCCTCGGCCAGAAGAAGCTCCTGCAGCGGCTCGTTCCGGGGCTGATGCACGCGCTCATCTTCTGGGGCTTCATCGTGCTCTTCCCGACGATCGTCCTCGCCGCGATCGACGTCGCCGGCGGCCACGTGGGAACGCCGGAGTGGTACCGCGTGCTCTCCGACGTGTTCGCGGTGCTCGTGCTCGCCGGCGTCGCGACCGCGCTCGTGATCCGGACGGTCGTGCGGCCCGCGCGGTTCGTCGGCTCGCATGTCGGCGAGGGCTATTTCATCCTCGGGCTGATCGCGCTCGTCGTGACGACGCTCCTGCTCTGGCACAGCGTCGGCGGCACCGGGCTCGCGTGGGCGCACCTGGTCGTGATCGGAATCTTCCTCGCGTATCTGCCGTATTCGAAGCATCTGCACATCGTGACGGCGGCCGTGAACGTGTGGATGGCGCGGACGCGCAAGCGCGGGCGGCTCGAGCCGCTGCGCTTCGACGTCCCGGACGACGAGTTGCGCTTCGGGGTAGCGACCATCTTCGACCTGACGCGCAAGGAGGTCGTGGACGCGTTCTCGTGCACGGAGTGCGGGCGCTGCCAGGACGTCTGTCCGGCGCACGCGACGGGGAAGATGCTGTCGCCGAAGCTGCTGATCATGGGCGTGCGGGATCAGCTGTTCGCGCAGAGCGCTGAGCCGATCGTCGGCAACGGCGTGCCGGAGGAGATGATCTGGGACTGCGTGACGTGCGGCGCGTGCGTGGAGGTGTGCCCGGTGTCGATCGAGCACGTCGACCACATCGTCGACCTGCGCCGGAGCCGGCTGATGGTGGATTCGTCGTTTCCCGCGGAGGCGGAGCCGATGCTGCGCGACGTCGAGCGTGCGTCCAATCCGTGGGGGAAGCCGCAGACCGAGCGGGCGGCGTGGGCGGCGGAGCTGGGGGTACGCGTCTTGGAGCCCGGCGATCCCGCGCCGGAGTACCTGTACTGGGTCGGCTGCGCGGCGTCGTTCGACGAGCGGGCGAAGAAGAGTGCGGAGTCGACGGCGAAGCTGCTGCAGAAGGCGGGCGTCGACTTCGCCATCCTCGGCCCCCGGGAGGGATGCACGGGCGATCCGGCGCGGCGGATGGGGAACGAGTACGTGTTCCAGGCGGCGGCGGAGCAGAACGTCACGACGCTGAACGAGCAGGGCGTGACGAAGATCGTCGCGAGCTGTCCGCACTGCTTCAACACGCTCGCGAACGAGTACGGCGACTTCGGCGGAAGCTACGAGGTCATGCACCACACGGAGCTGCTCGCCGAGCTCGTTGACGAGGGGCGGCTGACGCCGGCACGCGACGCGGGGTCGATCACGTATCACGACAGCTGTTACCTCGCGCGTCACAACGACGTGCGCATGGAGCCGCGGAAGCTCCTGAACGTCATCGGCCAGCCCGTGGAGATGACGAGAAATGGGAAGAACACGTTCTGCTGCGGCGCCGGCGGCGCGCACATGTGGATGGAGGAGCGCGGGAGCCAGATCAACGTCGAGCGCGCGCGCGAAGCGGCGGAGACGGGCGCGGAGACGCTCGCGGTCGCGTGCCCGTTCTGCACGGTGATGCTCGACGACGGCGTGCGCGAGAACGGTTCCGAAATGCGCGTGGCCGACGTGGCGACGCTGCTCGCCGAATCGCTCGAGTAGTCTCAGGGCGTGCCGACGCCGGCGGACATCCTCGGGTACATGCGCACGGTCTCCAAGGGAAGCCCGGTCGATCGGCGCTGGTCGGTTCCCGGAATGGTGCTCACGCAGCTCCGGCATGGACGCAGCAACGCGCCGAAGGACTCTCCGCTGACCATGCAGGATGTGACCGCGAGCCCGGAGTACCGCAACCTCATGACCGCGAAGATCGCAGAGGGCGATCTCGCGCCCGACTTCGAGCTCCCGCGCCTCGACGGTTCCGGAACGGTGCGGCTCGGCGCGCTCGCAGCGGAGCGCCCGGTCGCGTTGATCTTCGGCTCGTACACCTGACCGCCCTTCCGTGCCCAGGTTGGGACGCTCGAGGATCTGGCCCGGCGCTACGGCGACCGGGTGCACTTCCTGCTGATCTACATCCGGGAGGCGCACCCAGAGGAGGGGTGGATCATCCCCGAGAACCGTCGCTCAGGCATCGCCGTGCACGAGCCGGAGACCGACGACGAGCGGCGTTCGGTCGCCTCGACCTGCGCAGCCAAGCTCGAGGTCAGCATGCCCGTCGCGATCGACGGTGTCGACAACGCCGTTGCGTCCGCCTATGGCGGCTGGCCGGACCGGCTCTATTTGATCGGCTCCGACGGGCGCATCGCCTTTCAGGGCGGCGAAGGGCCTTTCGGGTTCAAACCGGACGCGCTCGAGCAGGCGATCGCGCGCGCACTCGCCTAGGCGACGGCGGCGCCCGCGCGGGCGCGGCAGCGTGCGATCCGCTCGAGCCAGGCGGTTGCGCGGAGGCGAGCTGAGATCTCCTCCGCCTCCGCCAGCAGCGGCTCCGCCTCAGCGTTTCGCCCTACGGACGCGAGCCACTCACCGTGCTCGATGAGCGTCGTCGCGAGCGGCGGGATCGAGCCGTAGTCCCGGTAGATCTGCTCGGATGCGGCGAAGTGCGACGAGGCGTCTTCGCCGCGCACGATGGCGAGGTGTGCCCTGAGCAGGGAGGTGGTTGCGCGGAAGACGGGGGTGACATGACCGCCCGGCACGTCGTCTGCGAGCGCGATGAGCTCCTCGAGCTTGCTCACGTCGCCGAAGTGGGCCGCGACGGCGCCCGCTGTTTCGAGCGCGTCGAAGAGGTTCGGCACACCGAGCGCGCCGCGCTCGCGCAATGCCTCCTCGGCACGGGCGAGCGCGTCCGCATGCTTGCCCTCGGCGAGCATGATCATGGCGTCCTGGGTCGCGACGCCGATCCTCGCCTGCACCTCGCTGTCCCATCCTTCCTCGAGCGCCTCGACGTCGGCGCGGAACTCCTCGCGGGCGAGCTCGACTTGACCGCGTGCGACTCGAAGCTCCGTCAGAGCACTCGATCGGTAGAAGTTGGTGAGCGCCGCCTCGGCTTCCGCGCGGTCCCAGTCGCCGCCGAAATACGCGCCGCTCGCCATGTTGCGGCGGGCGCGCTGCTCCTGCTGTCGGTTCCCGACGCGAATCGCGAGCTCGAGCATTCGCTCGTTCACCTCCAGGGTCACATCAATGTGATCGCGAGAGGACTGCGTGACGAGCAGGTTGTTGTAGGCGCGCAACGCAATGTCCGCGAGATCGTTCTGCAGCGCGACCTCGAGCCCGTGCCTCGTCAGCAGCGCCGCCTCGCGAGACCGTCCGGCCCAGTTGAGGGCGACGCCCTTCGTGATTAGGCCGTGCGCGAATACGTCCGTGAGATCGAGCGCCTCGCCGAGCTCGAGTGACCGCTCGATCAGCGGGATCGCCTCGTCGTGCCGTCCCGCGAGGGTCAGGTAGCGGGAGAGCTCGGCGACGGCGCGCGCCAGGTCTGCGTCGTGCTCGCCCTGCAGCAGCACCCCGACGGCGTCGTGCAGTAGGTCGATGGCCTGCGACGCCCGATGGTCCCAGAACGCGACCTCCGCGAGCGCGACGCGAGCCCGAGCGGCGCCGCGGGAGTCGCCGTCGCTTTCCCGGATCTCCAAGGCGTGCTCGAGATGGGTGCGCGCATCCGCGAGCCGAGCCGCGTAGTACGCGGCACGCCCTGCGCGCTCGTGCAACTCGGCGGTCGGTGCGAGCTCGAGCGCCTGCTCGTAATAGCGCAGCGCCTCGGCTGAGGCGGCGAGTGCTGCAGCTCGATCTCCCGCGTGCACGAGTGCGAGCCGCGCACGCTCGCGGATCGCGTCCGCATCGGCCGCCTCGGGATCGGCGTCGTACGCCGAGAGCAGGTGCGAGGCGACGACCTCGACCGTCTCGTCGCCCGTCGACTCGAGATACGCGGCCGCGGCGAGGTGGCGCGCTTTGCGCTCGGGGCGCGCGAGCGTCTCGTACGCGACCTGTCGCAGGAGGTCCTGGAGGAAGCCGTACTGCCCGAGCTCGGGCGAGCGCGGATCGCTCTGCAGGCCGAGGATCTCGCGGCGGACGAGGAACGCGAGCAGCGGCTCGAGCTCCGCCTCGCTGCGGCCGCTCACCTCGGCGAGTCCTGCCTTCGTGAACGTCTTGCCGAGGACGGCCGCGTCCTGCAGCGCGCGACGCTCGTCGGGGCCGAGCCCGTCGAGGCGTGCGGCGGCGAGCGCGTGCAGCGTCTCCGGCACCGCGAGCTCTCCGAGCTGGCCCTCGGGGACGTAGACGTCGCCCTCGCGGCGCAGCAGTCCCTTGTCGAGCAGCATGCGCACGGTCTCGACCGCGTACAGCGGGACGCCTTCCGCCCGCGCGAGGATGCGTTCGCGCGCGTCGTCCGGCAGGCCGGGGACGAGCCCTTCGAGGAGCTGTGCGATCGCCTCGTTGCTCAGAGGATCGAGCGCGAGCGTTGTCGTGTTGCGCGACGTCGGCCAGTCCGGGTGGCGGTCGGCGACGTCGGGGCGCGCGAGCGCGACGACGTAGATGGCGTGGTTCCGGGACCACTCGAGCAGGTACTCGACGAACTCGAGCAGCGCTGCGTCCGCCCACTGCACGTCCTCGAACACGAGCACGACAGGCGCGCGCTCGGACAGCCGCTCGAAGAAGAGCCGCCACGCGCCGAACAGGTCTTCTTTCTCGCGCGCCTGCCGCTCCTCCTCGAGCCCGAGCAGATGCGCGAGGCGCGGCTCGATCCATTGCCGCTCTTCGTCGTCGGGCACGAACTCGGCGAGCGCGGTGGAGAGCTTCTCGCGCGCGGAGTGCACGTCCTCGCCCTCGGCGATGTGGAAGCGCTCGCGTGCCATCTCCGCCAGCGCCCAGTAGGTGACGCCGTCGCCGTAGGAGAGGCAGCGCCCGCGGTGCCAGTGCGTGAGGTCTGTGAGGCCGTCGAGGTACTTGAAGAGCTCCCACGAGAGGCGCGACTTGCCGATGCCGGCGATGCCGAGGACGGAGACGAGATGCGAGCGACCCTGCTCGGCGGAGGAGTGGTAGAGCTCCTTGACGAGCCGGAGCTCGCGGTCGCGTCCGACGAACGGCGGTTCGAGACCCTCGGAGCGGCGGCGTCCGCCGACGCCGGCTGCGACGCGCAGCGCGCGCCAGAGCGGGACCTGCTCGGTCTTGCCCTTCAGCTCGAAGGAGCCCGCGTCCTCGTACACGACGGCAGCCTCGCTTGCGCGGCGGGTCGACTCGCCGACGAGCACGGTGCCGGGCTCCGCTGTCGACTGCACGCGCGACGCAGTGTTGACGAGGTCTCCTGCGACGAGCCCCTGGCCGGAGGCGCCGAGCGTGACGGCGGCCTCGCCGGTGAGGACGCCCGCGCGCGCCTGCAGTCCGGCGTCGAGTGCCGCGACGGCCTCGACGAGATCGAGGGCAGCGCGGACAGCGCGTTCGGCGTCGTCCTCCCGCGCGGTTGGCGCGCCCCACACGGCCATTACTGCGTCGCCGATGAACTTTTCCACGGTGCCGCCGTAGCGGCCGATGACGAGACGCGCGGTGTCGAAGTAGCGAGTGAGCAGGCTGCGGACGTCCTCCGCGTCGCGTGACTCCGAGAGCGGCGTGAAGCCGACGAGGTCGGCGAAAAGGATGGTGACCACGCGCCGCTCGACGTCGGGAGCCGTGGTGGGGGCGGCCGGCGAGACCGTCCCGAGCGCGGTCCCGCACTCGCCGCAGAAGCGCTGGCCCGGCTCGTGCGACGCGCCGCAGCTCGGGCAGGCGGCTGCGATCGAGGCGCCGCAGTTCGTGCAGAAACTCAGGCCTTCACGGTTGGAAGCTCCGCAGCTCGTGCATTCGCTCACGAGCGGAGCCTAGAACAGGTCTAGGCGGCTGGAAAGTTCCCGCGTACCCTCCGACCGTGCTCGTGGGCCTCGGCCACGTCGATCTCGTCTGCCGCGACCTCGGGCGGTCGCTCGCGTTCTACGCGGCGGTGTTCGGGCCGCTCGGGCTGGAGGCTCCGTTCCTCGTCGGGGGCGAGCGCGGCGAGCAGATCCACTATCTGCGGTTCCCGGCCGTCGGCTCGGGATCGATCGGTCTTCGGCAGGCACTGGAGGAGCAGCCGTTCGAGCTGTACGCGCCCGGGCTGCACCATCTCGCGCTCGCGGTCGACTCGGAGGAGGACGTCAACGCCGCGCACGCTGCGGCTGTCGAGGCGGGGGCGGAGGTTCTCCACGCGCCGCAGCTCTGGCCGCAGTACCACCCGGCGTACTACGCGACGTTCTTCCTCGACCCGGACGGCTTCCGGCTCGAGGTGGCGACGAGCCGCGACGCGCGCTGAGGAATAGCATCCCCCGTGATGGAGGCAACGGTTCGTGAGGGGCAGGCCCCGGCGGTCGTCGTTGCACTGCAGCCGGGCGAGCGAATGACCGCGGAAGCGGGCGCGATGATGTTCGTCACCGGCGACATCGCGATGGAAGTGGAGATGCCCGGCGGCCTGGCCGGCGGGTTGAAGCGGAAGCTGCTCGCGGGCGAGAGCCTGTTCTTGACCCGCTATGAGGCGAAGAGCGCCGGCGCTGTCGGGATCACGGGGCCGTTTCCGGGCTCGATCCGCCAGCACGAGCTCGACGGCGAGATCATCTGCGAGCGGCACGCGTACCTCGGCCACTTCGGCGACGTCGAGATCGAGAGCGCGTTTGCGCAAAAGCTCGGGATGGGCTTGCACGGCGGCGGCGAGGGTTTCTTCCTGCAGCGCCTGAAGGGCAAGGGCACGGTGTGGCTGCATGCGGGCGGCGACTTTCTCGATTTCGATCTCGCTCCGGGCCAGCGGCTGATCATCGACACCGGTTGCATGGTGATGATCGAGCCGACCGTGAAGTACGAGGTGAAGCTGCAGGGCGGCGTTGCGAAGAGCTTGTTCGGCGGCGAGGGTCTGTTCCTCGTCCACATGACCGGCCCGGGGCACGTCACGCTGCAGACCCTGCCGTTCTCGCGCACCGCGCGCCGCGTTCTCGCGGCGGCGGGCGGCGGCAGGGACGAGGCCGGCATCGGTGGTCTTCTGGGGTCAATCCTCGAATAGGAGTGTGACGCAATGGGACTTCTCGACAAAGCCAAGGCAGCAGCGGAGCAGGCAGCGACGAAGGCGAAGGAGGGCGTCGAGGACGTCCAGACGAAGCGTGAGCTGAGCCAGGCGTACAACGATCTCGGCAAGGCGACGTACGAGCTGGTCGGAAGCGGGGAGGTCTCGAATCCGCGCTTCGATGCGACGGTCGCGAAGATCAAGGCGCTGACGGAGAAGCTTGCCGCGGCCGGCGGGTCGACGACGAGTGACGACTCGTACGACTCGAGCCAGCCTCCTGCGATGCCCGTCTAGCCGATCAAGCGTCCCTTCACGTGCTGAAGCGGCTGAACGCGGTGGGGCTCTCCTCCATCGGGGAGTCGCCCCTGTGGCCGACCGCTGCGATCGTCGCGTCGGCGGGGCTGTACGCCGACCTGCCCAGCCGGTTCATCGCTGGCTCGTCGGCGGGCGCGTTCACGGCAGTGCGATGGGTGGTGCCGGCGCTAACGGTCATCCTGATCGCGGCGCTCGGGGTGAGCGTGCCCGAGGGGCCGTTGATGCGAACGCTCGGCTGGCTCCCGCATCAAGTGCGCGTGACGCGGCGCTGGTTGTCGCTGGCCATGATCGCGATCGTCAGCGCGGCGAACAGTGCCTCGATCATCCTGCTCGTGCACCTGCTCGTGAACGGCGCGCACGCGAACGCGTCGGCGCTGTTACGCGCAGCGGTGCACATGTGGGTCGCGAACGTCCTGCTCTTCGGGTTGTGGTTCTGGCAGCTCGACGGCGGCGGCCCGATCGCGAGGCCGGACTGTTTGCCGTACCAGCGTGACTTCCTCTTTCCGCAGCAGACGGAGCCGGCGCTCCTCGAGGGCGGCTGGCAGCCGAGGTTCCTCGATTACCTCTACGTCTCGTTCACGAACGCGTCCGCGTTCAGCCCGACGGACACGCTGCCGCTCAGCCGGTGGGCGAAGATGCTCATGCTCGTGCAGTCGGCGATCAGCCTGAGCCTCGCCGTGATGGTGGTAGCGAGAGCCGTGAACATCCTCAAATAACGGTTCACTGAACGATGTGGCGCTTGACGATCGGGCGGTTGCCAGCCACAATCCAAGTGGAACGGTCGTTCCACCATCTGAGATGGCGACAGAGCCCTCCGGCACCCAGGCGATCGAGCGTGCAGCGCAGTTGCTCGTGCGCGTGGTCGAATCCGACGATCCGCCGTCCATCGGCGAGCTGTCGAGCGATTCCGGCCTCCCAAAGAGCACGACCAGTCGTCTCGTGTCGGCGCTTGAACGCCAGGGCCTCGTTCAGCGCCTGGGCGAGCGCGGACGACTGAGGCCAGGTCCGGTCCTCCTCCGCTACGCGTCCCGCGACGGCTCGCAGACCCTCGTCGAGCTCGCGCAGCCTTCACTGCGCCGCCTGGCGGACGCCTCCGGCGAGACGATCAACCTCGCCGTCCCCGGGCCTGACGGGGTCGAGCACCTCGCGCAGGAGGACACCGCACACTTCGTCGGCGTCACCGACTGGGTCGGGCGCCGCGTCCCCTTCGAGCTCGCCGCGAACGGCAAGTGCTTCCTTACCTTCGGCGGCGCCGGCCACGCGCATTCGAAAGCGATCCGCGCGAGCGGCTACGCGACCTCGATCGACGAGCTCGAGGTCGGGCTCACCGCGCTTGCCGCGCCCGTGCTCGGCGCGAACGGCATCGCGATCGCCGCGTTGTCGATCTCCGGCCCCACGTCACGACTGAAGCAGCGCATCGACGAACTTGCACCGCTCCTCAAAGCCGAAGCACAAACGCTCTCCCTACTGATGCGAGGTGCCGCATGACCCACGAAGAGATCCTCAAAGGCCTGTACGACAACACGCTCATCGGCAACGCGCCTGAGGTGAAGGACTTGACGAACGCCGGCCTCGCGGAAGGGCTCGAGCCGGAGTCGATGCTCTACGACGCGCTCATCCCCTCGCTCGAGGAGGTCGGCGCTCGCTTCGAGCGCGGCGACTTCTTCGTCCCCGAGATGCTCATCGCCGCACGCGCGATGCAGGGCGCGCTCGACATCCTCCGCCCACTGCTCGCCGAGACCGGCGCGCAGCAGGTCGGCACCTACGTCATGGGCACCGTCAAGGGCGACGTGCACGACATCGGCAAGAACCTCGTCAACATCATGCTCGAGGGCGCCGGCTTCACCGTCCACGACCTCGGCGTCAACGTCGCGCCCGAGAAGTTCATCGACGCGATCAACGAGCACAAGCCCGACATCGTCGGTTTCTCCGCGTTCCTCACCACGACGATGCCGATGTTCAAGGCGAACATCAACGCGCTCGAGAAGGCCGGCATTCGCGACAACGTGATCGTCATGGTCGGCGGCGCGCCGGTCACGCAGGAATACGCCGACCGCGTCGGCGCCGACGGCTACGCGGCCGACGCTTCGACCGCGGTCCGCCTCGCCAAGGACCTCATCGCCCGCCGCCGGAGCGCCGTCCCCGCGTGATCGAGCTCGTCGAGGCCGCGATCAAGAAGCCGATCTTCGGCTGCCGCATGTGCGGCCAATGCGTGCTGCACTCGACCGGCCTCACCTGCCCGATGGAATGTCCGAAGACGCTCCGCAACGGCCCGTGCGGCGGCGTCCGCCCCAACGGGCACTGCGAAGTGAAACCCGAAATGCGCTGCGTGTGGGTGAAAGCCGTCGAGCGCTCGCGCCGCCTCCCGTGGGCGCACGAGATCCACGACATCCGCCCGCCCGTCGACAACCGCCTCGAAGGAACCTCGTCGTGGGTCAATCTCTACACCGGCCGCGACAAGCAGATGCCGAAGGGATGGCATGTCGAGGCTTGAGGACGCACTCGCGGCTGGACGCTTCGTCGTCACGGCGGAGCTGCTCACCGTCGACACCTCTGGCGTCTACGAGAAGTTCGCTCCGTACGAGGATTACGTTGACGCCGTCAACGCGACCGACAACACCTCCGCGCACGCGCACGCGTCGCCGCTCGCCGTCGCGATCGCGCTCAAGCAGCTCGGCATGGAGCCCGTCATGCAGCTCACCTGCCGCGACCGCAACCGAATCGCGCTCGAGGCGGAGATCGCCGGCGCCGCGCTGCACGGCATCGAGAACATCTGCTGCCTCACCGGCGACGACGTCACCGCCGGCGACGAGCCCGAGGCTCGCCGCGTCTTCGATCTCGACTCGATTCAGCTCCTCGCGCTCGGCCGCACGATGGCGAACGGCACGTATCTCTCCGGACGCACGATCGACCCCGCGCCGCATCTGTTCCTCGGCGCGGTCGAGAACGCCGGAGCGCCGCCGTTCGACTACCGCGTCGACCGCGCGTTGAAGAAAGTCCGCGCAGGCGCGCGCTTCCTCCAACTCCAGGTCGGCTTCCGCCCCGAGCAGACCGAAGCCTTCATGCGTGAAGCCGTGGACAAGGGCCTCGCGGAGCAGTGCGCGCTCCTCCCGTCCATCTGCCTCGTCCGCTCGCCGAAGGCCCTGCGCTACATCGACGAGCACGTCCCCGGCATCGAAGTCCCGGCCGCGATCATCGAGCGCTGCGAGCGCGCCGCCGACCCCGAGGCCGAGTGCTTCGAGGTCGCGTGCGAACTGGCAGAGCATGCGCGCTCGCTGCCCGGCGTCGCCGGGCTTCACCTCATCAGCTTTCGCCGCGAGGCCGGCATCGCCCGCCTCTGCCAACGACTCGGCATACCAACGAGGGAGACACGTGCAGACAGTCGTCCAGTCGCCGTCTAGAACGGTTGTCATCGGCCCCGACAAGCCGTTCTGCGTCATCGGCGAGCGGATCAACCCGACCGGGCGCAAGACCTTCCAGGCGCAGCTCCAGGCGGGTGACCTCTCCCAGCTCGAGATCGACGTCGCGCAGCAGCTCGCGGGTGGCGCCGACATGCTCGACGTCAACGTCGGCGACCCGCTCGCCGACGAGATCGCGCTCATGGGTGCCGCGATCCCCATGGTGCAGGGGCTGACCGACGTCCCGCTCTGCATCGACTCGTCCGTCATCGAGGCGCTCGAGGCCGGGCTCTCCGCCTACCAGGGCAAGGCGCTCGTCAACTCCGTCACGGGCGAGGACGAGCGGCTCGAGGCGATCCTGCCCATTGTCGCGCGCCACGGTGCCGCCGTGATCGGGCTCGCGAACGCGGAGGACATCCCGATGGAGCCGGAACGCCGCGTCGAGATCGCGAAGAAGATCGTCTCCGTCGCCCGCGACCACGGCATCCCGCCGGAGGACGTGATCATCGACCCGCTCGCGATGCCGATCGGCGCCGAGCCGCGCGCGGTCACCCTCTTCGTCGAGACGCTGCATCTGCTGCGCGACGAGCTCGGCGTGAACACAACCTGCGGCGCCGGCAACACGTCGTTCGGCCTGCCCGGGCGCCACACGCTCGGCGCAGCGTTCCTCGCCGTCGCGCAGAGCCACGGACTGACGAGCGCGATCATGGACTCGCGCCGGCCGGAGATGGTCGAGGCCGTCCGCGCGACCGACTTCCTGCTCGGCCGCGACGAGTGGGGCGCCACCTGGATCCGCATGTACCGCGAGAAGCAGGCCGCGGCAACGACGTGAGCGCGGTCGTCGACCTTCCGGAGGAGCAGCACCCCGACCGCGTCCGCCTGCGCTTCCTGCAGTCGGGCGAGGATCGCGCCGTCAAAGAGGCGCGCGTGCTCGCCGGCACGACGATCTTCGACGCCGCCAGCTGGAACGGCATCGCAATCGACTCCACCTGCGGCGGCCACGGCACGTGCAAGAAGTGCAAGGTCAAGGTCGTCTCCGGGAACGCGCCGATCAGCCCGGTCGATCCGCGCGCGTTCACGATCGAGGAGCTGAAGAGCGGCTGGCGGCTCGCGTGCCGCGCGAACACGCTCGAGGACCTCACGATCGAGGTGCCGCCGCTGCAGACGCGGCCGAAGGCTGCGCTCGTCGGCGTCGGGCGCCACGTCATCCTCCGGCCTGCTGTGCAGAAACGCTATGTCGAGCTCATCGAGTCGACGCTCGAGGATCAGCAGTCGGATCTCGAGCGCCTGCTCGCGGCGATGGACGACGTCGAGCTGCGCGTGCCGCTCGGCATCGTGCGCGAGCTCGGCGGCACGCTGCGCCGCGCGGACTGGAAGGTGACCGCCGTCCTCGCCGACGACGTGCTCATCGACGTCGAGGAGGGCGACACGAGCGCGAGCCGCCACGCGATCGCCTTCGACCTCGGCACGACGACCGTCGTCGCGACGCTGCTCGACCTCGAGACGGGCCTGCCGAAGGCGGTGCGGTCGATCCTGAACTCGCAGCAGCCGTTCGGCGCAGATGTCATCTCCCGGATCTCGGCGATCATGATGGAGGACGACGCGCTCGAACGCTTGCAGCGGCACGCGCACGAGACGCTTCAGCAGCTCACCGACGAGGTGTGCGAGGAGGCGGGCGTCGATCCGGCCGAGGTATACGAGATCGTCGTCGCCGGCAACCAGACGATGATCCAGATCGCACTCGGCATCGATCCGGAGCCGCTGTCGATGGCGCCGTTCACAGTCGTCGCACGGCGCATGCCGGATGCGACCGCGGCCGACTTCGGCGTCGCCGTCCACCGCCGCGCGCCCGCGGTCACGTTCCCTGCGCTCGGCGCGTACGTCGGCCCCGACATCGTCGCCGGCATCCTCGCGACGGGCCTCACGCTCGACCGCCGCGTCCGTCTCTTCATCGACGTCGGCACGAACTCGGAGATCGTGCTCGGCTCCTCCGCCAAGACGCTCGCGACGGCGGCGCCCGCCGGGCCTGCGTTCGAGGCGGCGCAGATCAAGTGCGGCATGCGCGCCGCCGACGGCGCCATCGAGGGCGTGAAGATCGTCGACGGCGAGGTGCAGCTGACCGTCATCGGCGACGTCGCGCCGGTCGGCATGTGCGGCTCCGGCCTCGTCGACGCGGTCGCGGAGCTCGTCGGCGCCGGCATGCTCGACCACTCGGGCCGCTTCATCCTCGAGACGTCGGACCGCTTCGGGAAGATCGGCGAGGAGAACGTCTTCTACCTCTCCGACGACGTCTACCTCTCGCAGCGCGACGTGCGCGAGCTCCAGTTCGCGAAGGCGTCGATCGCGACCGGTTGGAACATCCTCTGCCGCGACCTCGGCATCGAGCCGGACGAGATCGCGCAGGTGCTGCTCGGCGGGTCGTTCGGCTCCTATCTCAGCGCGGCGAGCGCGGTGAAGATCGGCCTCGTGCCGAAGCTGCCGCTCGTGCGCATCGTCTCGGCCGGGAACGTCGCCGGCGAGGGCGCGAAGATCGCTGCGCTCTCCGTCACGGAGCGCGCGGCCGCGAACGCGATCCTTGACGAGGTCGAGTACGTCGAGCTCTCCGGCCGCCCCGACTTCAACGACCTGTTCATCGACCAGCTCAAGTTCCCCGGATGACGAAGGTCGTCGTCAGCTGCGGCGCGCTCGCCATCCACGTGAAGCAGATCGCTGCACGGCGCGGCTGGGACGTCGACGTGCGCCCGGTGCCGCCGGAGCTCCACAACCGGCCGGAGCGGATCCGCGCGGCCGTGGAGGAGGCCGCGAACGGCGACGAGGTCGTCGTCGCGTACGCGCACTGCGGCGCCGACCTCGCCGGCTTCGACCGGCTCGTCGGCGCGCACTGCTACGAGGTGTACGGCGCCGAGCACGAGCCGGCGACGTACTTCCTCACCGACTTCCTCGTCCGCAGCTTCGACCGCGTCGTCTGGCGCGGGCTCGGTCTCGACCGCCACCCGGAGCTGCGCGACGACTACTTCCGCAACTACGAGCGCTGCGTCTGGCTCGCGCAGGAGCCGACGGCGGAGCTGCATGCCGGCGCGGAGCACGCAGCCGCACTCCTGCAGCTGCCGCTCGAGGTGCGAGAGACTGGTGTCATCGGGCTCGAACGAGAACTGGAGAAGCTCCTGTGCTGATCAACGAGATGCCGCGGTACGAGATCCTCGACGACTTTGCGCTGCAAGAGCTCGAGCGCGGCTGGCGCCGCATCGTCAGCGAGCTCGGGATCGAGTTCCTGTACGAGGAGGCGCTCGAGACCTTCAAGGCCGCGGGCCAGAACGTCGAGGGCGAGCTCGTCAAGTTCGATCCCGACTGGATTCTCGAGCAGGTGGCGAAGGCGCCGCCGGAGTTCGACCTGCAGGCGCGCAACTCCGAGCGAACCGTGCACATCGGCGGCAAGCACATGGTGTTCTCCGCCGTCTACGGCTGCCCGTTCGTGCGCGAGGGCCTCGAGCGCCGCGACGCGACCTACGACGACTTCCAGAACTTCGTCAAGCTCGCACAGGCGTTCCCGCAGCTCGACTCGCCGGGCGGCACGATCTGCGAGCCGAACGACCTGCCGCTCGACTCGCGTCACCTCGACATGGTGTTCGCGCTGACGACGCTGTCGGACAAGCCGTTCATGGGCTCGGTCACGTCCGGCCCGAACGCGCGCGACACGATCGCAATGGCGGAGATGATCTTTGGACGGGATTCGCTCGAGAAGACGCCCGCGGTCATCTCCCTCATCAACGTCAACTCGCCGCTGCGCTACGACGACCGCATGCTGTCGGCGCTCATCGAGTACGCGAAGGCGGGGCAGGCAACAGTGGTCACGCCGTTCCTGCTCATGGGCGCGATGTCGCCCGTCTCGGTCGCGGCGACGCTCGCGCAACAGATTGCGGAGGCGCTCGCGGGCATCGCGCTCGTGCAGACGATCCGCCCCGGCTGCCCGGTCGTCTTCGGCTCGTTCCTCTCGAACACCGACATGCAGTCGGGCTCGCCGGCCTTCGGGACGCCCGAGTCGGCGGTCGGCCTCTTCTGCACCGGCCAGATCGCGCGCCACTACAACCTGCCGTTCCGCGGCGGCGGCGCGCTGACATCCTCGCAGGTCGTCGACGCGCAGGCGGGCTACGAGTCGATGATGTCGCTCTGGCCGACGTTCCTCGCCGGCACGAACTTCGTCATGCACTCGGCGGGCTGGCTCGAGTCGGCGCTCGTCACCTGCTACGAGAAGTTCGTCACCGACGTCGAGACGCTGCGCATGCTGCACGCCGTGTTCCAGCCGCTCGAGATCAACGAGGAGACGCTCGCGTACTCGGCGCACGAAGAGGTGGGGCAGGGCGGGCACTTCCTCGGCGCCGCGCACACGCTCGAGCGCTTCCGCGAGTGCTTCTACCGGCCGCTTGTGTCCTCGACGGAGAACTACGAGCGCTGGAACCGCAACGGCGGCCGCGACACGGCGACGCGCGCGACCGACATCTGGAAGCAGACGCTCGAGGAGTACGAGAAGCCGCCGATCGACGCCGAGCTCGAGGCCGAGCTGAAGGCGTACGTCGATCGGCGGCGCACGGAGCTCGGCGACTGATGTTCATCCGCGGGGAGTGGGCCGTCGCCCTTTCCGGCGAGACGTTCGAGGCCGAGTCGCCCGCGACGGGCGAGAAGATCGGGGTCGTGCAGAAGGGCGGGCGCGGGGACGCGCAGCGTGCGATCGCCGCGGCGAACGAGGCTGCGCCGGCGTGGGCTCGGCTCTCCCCGTTCGACCGCGCGGCGTTCCTGAACCGCGTCGCGGACGAGGTGGAGAAACGGCGCGACGCGCTCGTGCACGCGCTCACGCTCGACCAGGGCAAGCCGCTCGCCGAGTCGCGCGACGAGGTGGAGGAGCTGGTCGCGTACTGGCGCAACGCTGCCGAGGACGGGAAGCGGCTCGAGGGCCGGCTCGCGAACTCGGTGTCGGCAGGGAAGCGCGTGCTGCTCGTGCGCCGGCCGCGCGGCGTCATCGGCGTCATCACGCCGTGGAACTGGCCGTACACGATGCCGGCGGAGCTGATCGCGCCTGCGCTCGCCGCGGGCAACACCATCGTGTGGACGCCTGCGTCGACGACAGCGGTCGCCGGGATCGCGCTCGCCGAATGTGTCGCCGAGGCTGACCTGCCGCCGGGCGTCTTCAACTTCGTCACCGGGCCTGGCTCCGTCGTCGGCGACGAGATCGCGCGAAATCCGGGCACGCACGGCGTCGGCTTCATCGGCTCGACCGAGACCGGGCGCCGCGTCGCGGAAGCCGCGGCGGGCAAGGCGGCCATTCTCGAGCTGGGCGGCAACGGGCCGGTCGTCGTCCTCGACGACGCCGACCTCGACCTCGCCGCGGAGGCGACCGTCGCCGCCTGCTTCCTCTGCTCCGGCCAGAGCTGCACCGCCGGCGAGCGCCTGCTCGTCCACCGCGACGTGCGCGAGGAGTTCGTCGCGAAGCTCTTGGAGCGCATGAGCACGATCGTCCTCGGTGACCCGCTCGCGGACGGCACGACGATGGGGCCGCTGAACAACGAAGGTGTCGCCGCGAAGATGGACGAGCACGTCGCCGACGCGGTGCAGCGCGGGGCGGAGGTCGTCCACGGCGGCGCGCGCGCGTCGGGCTTTCCCACCGATCTGTACTGGCAGCCGACCGTCCTCGACGGTGTGCCCGCCGACGCGCTCGTCGCGACCGAGGAGACGTTCGGGCCGGTCGCGCCGGTCGTCGAGATCGACTCGCTCGAGCAGGCGATCGAGCTCGCGAACGCCTCGCCGTACGGGCTGCTGTCCGCGATCTTCACGCGCGACCTCGCGAAGGGGCTGCGCTACGCGGACGAGGTGAAGACCGGCTGGCTGAACATCAACGAGTCGTCCAACTACTGGGAGACGCATCTGCCCTTCGGCGGCCGCGCCGGCACCGCGAGCGGCATCGGCCGCGTCGGCGGCTCGTCGCCGCTGGAGGCGTTCAGCGAGCTGCAGACGGTGGTCATCTCGCAATGACGTGGGACTACGTCATCGTCGGCGGCGGCTCAGCCGGCTGCGCGCTCGCGGCGCGGCTGACCGAGGACGCCGGGACGCGCGTGCTCGTCCTCGAAGCCGGCCGCCCGGATCACCTGTGGGATCCGTTCATCCACATGCCCGCGGCGCTCGCGTTCCCGATCGGCAATCCGCGCTACGACTGGATGTACGAGTCGGAGCCGGAACCGCACATGAATGGCCGCCGCATCTATCACGCGCGCGGCAAGGTGCTCGGCGGATCGAGCTCGATCAACGGGATGATCTTCCAGCGCGGCAACCCGCTCGACTACGAGCGCTGGGGGATCGAGGAGTGGGACTACGCGCACTGCCTGCCGTATTTCAAGAAGATGGAGATGTGCCTCGCGGGCGCCGACGAATGGCGCGGGGGCGACGGGCCGATCGTGCTCGAGCGCGGGCCGGCGACGTCGCCCCTCTTCGGCGCGTTCTTCGAGGCCGTGCAGCAGGCCGGGTACGAGCTGACGAAGGACGTGAATGGCTACCGGCAGGAAGGGTTCGCGGCGTTCGACCGCACGATCGAGCGCGGCCGTCGGCTGAGCGCCGCGCGTGCGTATCTCCATCCGGTCATGGACCGGCCGAATCTCGAGGTGCGCTGCAACACCTTCGTGGGCGGAATCCTCTTCAACGGGAAGCGCGCGGTCGGCGTCGAGATCAGTGGCGGCAATGTCGTGCGCGCGAACGAGGTCATCCTGTGCGGCGGGGCGATCAACTCCCCGCAGCTGCTGCAGCTCTCCGGCCTCGTGGACGATCTACCGGTGGGCGAGAACCTGCAAGACCATCTCGAGGTGTACGTCCAGCACGAGTCGACGCAGCCCGTGTCGATGCAGCCCGCGCTGAAGAAGTGGAAGCGGCCGTACATCGGTGCACGCTGGCTCTTCTTCCGCGACGGACCGGGCGCGTCGAACCACTTCGAAGCGGGCGGCTTCGTCCGCTCGAACGACGACGTTGCGTACCCGAATCTCATGTTCCATTTCCTGCCGCTCGCGATCCGCTACGACGGCTCGGCCCCGGCGGCGGCGCACGGGTACCAGGTGCACGTCGGTCCGATGTACTCGGATGCGCGCGGCTCGGTGAAGATCGTCAGCGACGATCCGCGCGTGAAGCCGGCGCTGCGTTTCAACTATCTCTCGACCGACCAGGATCGGCGCGAGTGGGTGGAAGCGATCCGCGTTGCGCGGAACATCCTCGACCAGCCGGCGTTCGATCCGTACAACGGCGGCGAGACGTCGCCCGGCCCGGCGGTCGCGACGGACGAGGAGGTCCTCGGCTGGGTCGCGCGCGATGCGGAGACCGCGCTCCATCCCTCGTGCACGTGCGCGATGGGGAGCGTCGTCGATCCGCAGACGATGCGCGTCTACGGGTTCGACGGTCTGCGCGTCGTCGACGCGTCCGTCTTTCCGTTCGTCCCCAACGGGAACATCTATGCGCCGGTGATGATGGTGGCCGAGAAAGCGGCCGACCTGATCCGTGGGAACACGCCGCTCGAGCCGATCCGTGCAACGTTCTACCGCCATGCTGAGCGAACAGCGAGTCGCTGACCTTCTCGCCGCGATCGGCGAGCGGACGCCGGCGCCCGCGAGCGGCGCAGCGACCGCGCTGACCGCGGCCTTGGCGGCCGCGCTCGCCCAGCTGGCGGCGCACTACGCCGGAAACGAGGCGGATGCCGCGCGCGCGCAGGAGCTCGTGTCCGACCTGCTCCGGCTCGCGGACGAGGACGCAGCTGCTTATACGGCGTTCATGGCCGATCGCAACGACGAGACACGCACCGAGATCGTGCGCGTGCCGGAGGAGATCGCCAGGTATGCCGATGAGGTGGTCGCGCTCGCGCTGCGCGCCGCCGACCGCCTGAGCTCGAGCGTCGTCGGCGACGCCGAAGCCGGGGCCGAGCTCGGCCGAGCCGCCGCCCGCGTCGCGCGTGGGCTCGCAGAGCTCAACCGCTCCGCGAGGTAGTGACACCCCCGTGACACTTTGAGGCGGGTACTAAGTACCGGCCTTGGCGGTGCCATGCGGGACGAGCGGGGCCGGTACTAGGTACTCCGTCGTCAGTGGTACGAGAGTGTCAATTGCTCTTCGGCATCCTGAGCTCGCGCGCGAGGTAGAAGCCGGATTGCTCCTCGAGCACGTAGGGCGCCATTGCCTGACGCCGCTGTGACTCGACCTCGGACTTGCGGTATTCGTCGCGCGACTCGGCCGACTCCCAGATGGAGATGCCGACGACCTCGTTCCCGTCCGGCGACGTGAGCTCGTAGGCGCGCAGCATCCCGGGCGGGAACTCACTCGGTCGCCACGAGCGGCTGAACTCCTCGCGCATGCCGGGCTTGAGCTTGCGCGTCGTGATCCAGACGTACGGCTGGTCGAGCTCCATCAGCGGTAGTGTCTCATCCAGAGGGCGTACGCGGCGATCGAGATTCCGTCTTCGAGCCGCGCGAGCACCTCGGTCGCGGGCAGCCGGACGACCTCGATCTCCTCGTCCTCGTCGGCCTCGGCCTCCGCCGTCGCGGAGGCAGCGCCCGCGAGCACGGTGACCCGCTCCGTCGAGTACGCGGGCGCCGCCCAGAAGGAGCCGAGCTCCGTCCATTCGCCGACGGCGAGCCCGCACTCTTCGGCGAGCTCGCGGTCGGCGGCCTCGTGCAGCGTCTCGCCCGGTTCGACCTTGCCGGCCGGAAGCTCCAGCACGGTGCTCCCGGCGCCGGGCCGCGGCTGTCGGACGAGAACGAGATCGTCGCCGTCGGTGACGACGAGGGTGACCGAGGGAGGGTGCTCGATCATGGCCACGGGCCAGTCTGGCAGGCTCCTGGCTTGCACTTCGGCGCGCACCAGGACCTCGAGCTCCTCGGCCTGCTCGTGGCGGCCGGAGGGTTGCTCGTGCTCGCGCCGACGCTGCGCGTGCCGCTGCCGATCCTGCTCGTCGTCGGCGGCGTCGCCATGGGCTTCGTCCCCGGGCTGCCGCACGTCGTCCTGCCGCCGGAGGTCGTGCTCGTGGCCGTGCTCCCGCCGCTCCTGTACTCGGGCGCGTTCTTCACGTCGCTCCGCGACCTGCGCGCGAACAAGCGGCCGATCTCGTTCCTCGCGTTCGGCCTCGTCGGAGCGACGATGGCCACCGTCGGGGTCGTCGCACACGAGTGGGTGCACCTGTCGTGGGCGGTGGCGTTCACGCTCGGCGCAATCGTCTCCCCAACGGATGCGCTCGCGGCGACGGAGATCACGCGCCGGCTCGGAGCGCCGCGTCGCATCGTCTCGATCATCGAGGGAGAGAGCCTCGTCAACGACGGGACGGCGCTCGTCCTGTACAAGGCGGCGATCGGGGCCGCCGTCGGCGGGACGTTCTCGCTCCTCGACACGTCGGGACGCGTCGTGCTGAACGTCGTCGGCGGCATCGCCATAGGTCTCGCGGTCGGCTGGGTCGTCCGGCAGATCCGCCGCCGGCTGGACAACCCGCCGATCGAGGTGGCGATCGCGGTGCTGAGCGGCTACCTCGCCTATCTGCCCGCGGACGCAGCCGGCGTGTCGGGCGTCCTCGCCGCGGTCACGATCGGCGTCTACATGGGCTGGTACACGCCCGAGCTGACGACCGAGCGAACGCGACTCTCGGGCGACGCCTTCTGGGAGATCTTCGTCTTCCTCGTCAACGCGCTCGTCTTCGTCCTCGTCGGTCTGCAGCTGCGGCCGATCGTGGACGCACTGTCCGGGATCAGCTCGGGGAAGCTCACCGCGTACTCCGTACTCGTCTGCGCGGCGGTCATCGTCACGCGCCTCGTCTGGGTGCCAGTCTTCGCGTATCTGCCCCGGTTTCTCTTCCGGTCGATCCGCGAGCATGACCCGTACCCGCCGTGGCAGTTCCCGGCGCTCATCTCGTGGACGGGCATTCGCGGCGCCGTTTCGCTCATCGCGGCGCTCGCGCTCCCGATCGGCTTTCCCGACCGCGGCCTGATCGTGTTCCTGACGTTCGCGGTGATCGTCGCGACGCTCGTGCTCCAGGGCCTGACGCTGCCCGCGCTGATCCATGTGCTGAACATCAGCGACGACGGCGGCGCCGAGCGCGAGGAGTCGAAGGCTCGCATCAAGGCGGCCGAAGCCGCGATCGCCCGGCTCGACGAGCTGATCGCCGACGGCTCCGTCCGGCCGGACACCGCCGAGCGGCTTCGCGGTCAGCTCACCTTCCGCGCCAGGCGCTTCCGCGCCCGGTTCGACGACGAGGACGACGGCGCGATCGAGGAGCAATCGCAGGCCTACCAGCGCGTGATGCGTGAGCTCCTGAGCGCGGAGCAGGCGGCGCTCCTTGCCCTCCGGAACGACCGGATCGTCGACGACAACGTCGTCCAGCGCGTGCAGCGAGACCTCGACCTCGAAGCGGCGCGGCTCGATGTGGATCGGTAGGGTCCGGGCATGGACATCGACCACGCACGCGAGTTGCTCGCCGCCGAGCGCGCCCGCATCGAGCGTTCGCTCAAGCGGCTCGCCCACCAGGACGACGCCGAGGAGTTCGACGACGAGGACCCGGCGAACCTCGCCTCCGACACCTATGAGGACGAGCTCGACGAAGGCCTCTCCGACGACCTGCGCGGCCAGCTCGAAGCGGTCGAGCGCGCGGAGGCGCGCCTCGCCGCCGGCACGTACGGCCTTTCAATCGAGAGCGGTGAGCCGATCCCGGACGAGCGGCTCGAGCTGCTGCCGACGGCCGAGCGGACGGCCGACGAAGAAGCCCGGCTGATCTGATCTTCGGCGGCATCGAGGCGGGCGGGACGAAGTGGGTCTGTGCCGTTGGCACCGGCCCCGAAGATGTCGTCGACTCCGTCGTCTTTCCGACCGGCGACCCCGAGGAGACGCTTGCACGCGCGGTCGAGTTCGTCGGACGCGCCGATCTCGCCGCGGTCGGCATCGGTTCGTTTGGGCCGGTCGACCTGCAGCGCGGCAAGATCACTGCGACGCCGAAGCCGGGGTGGAGCAACACCGCCGTCGTTTCGGCGTTCGCCGCGCTGGGCGTGCCGGTCGGCTTCGACACGGATGTGAATGCGGCCGCGCTCGGCGAGCACCGCTGGGGCGCGGCGGTTGGGCTCGAGACGTTCGTCTACATCACGGTCGGCACCGGCATCGGCGGCGGAGGTATGGCAAACGGCCGGCTGCTGCACGGGCTGGCCCATCCGGAGTTCGGGCACATGCGCGTTCCGCACGATTGGGAGCGCGATCCGTTTTCCGGAGTGTGTCCGTATCACGGCGACTGCTTCGAGGGTCTCGCCTCGGGCGAGGCGATGAAGGCGCGCGCGAAGCCCTCGGTGGAGCTCGAGGCCGAGTACCTCGCCCTCGGCGTGCTCAACGTCATCTCCGCGCTCTCGCCGCAGCGGGTCATCCTCGGCGGCGGTGTCATGAATGAGCCGGGACTCCTCGAGCTGGTCCAGCAGCGTGTCCCCGAGCTCGCCGCCGGCTACTTCGAGTTGCCGGACATCGTCGCGCCGGCGCTCGGCGATCGCGCCGGTGTGCTCGGCGCGATCGAGCTCGCGCGGCTTGCGCTTGGCTAGCGCTTGGCTAGCGCGACTGGCAGAGCGGCTCACGCGCCAGCTGGCTTGCGCAAGCCACGAAGTGACCGCTTGCGACCCCCGTCGTGAAAGGGCAAGCTCAGAACCAGGTCGATGACGATCGCGGCAAATGTTGTCGTGGTGGCGCTCACGACATTCAGGATCGGGCCTTGGGCACCCGCTCCCGAGCAAGATCGACCACGGCCTGTGCAGGATGCGCATGATTCACGCGCGACCTTCCGGTGCCGGATCGAAGGTGGCGGCACAATCGGCGGGGTGAGCAACGCGGTGGACGGCTGGGCGAACTCCTTGCTGAGGATCAATCCGCCGCTGACGCCTGGCCAAGCGCCGAGGGACGTTCACGCACACTGGCGCAGTGAGGTCCTCCGAGCGGATGGACCTGTCCCAACGCCGGCAACCCATCGAGTGAGATTCCCGCATGCTCGCGCACGCGAGAGTTAGCTGAAATCGCGCCATCAGATCCACCGTCGTAGCCGTGCGAGGGCGAGCGTTGCCAATGCAATCAGGATGATCGCGGTGACCACAAGCCAGAACAGCGGCGAGTGGACGAACGTGTGCGCATTGAAATTGACGTTCATCCCCGCCAGGCCGGCGAAGAGTGCGCCGGGAAGCAGCAGGATCGACGCGAGGGTGAGGACCTTCATGATCTCGTTCGTCCGGTGCTCCGTCCGGACGATGAGCACGTCGAACGAGCTCGCGATCCCGTCTCTCACGTCGCGTGCGGAGGCGAGCGCCGCGTCGACTCTCGCCGTGAGCGCGACGAAGCGCTCGGCGGATGCATCGGAGGAGAGCGGATCGAACTCGGAGTGACTCAACGCCGCGAATACCTCTCGATGGGGCGCGAGCGTCCGTCGGAGGCGGCCCACTCGACGCCGAGCGTCCCCGAGTACTGCGAGCTCTTTCTCCGGGTCGTTGCTCGGCTCCGCCAATGCCTCCACGTCGAACTTGTCGAGGGTTTCTTCGATCTCGTCGAAGGCGCGGAGGTAGCTCGTCACGACCCACTCCAGGAGGGTCGTGAGAAACGAGGGCGCATCGAGCAGGCCGATTTCGCCCATTCCTTCCGCGACGCCTCGAAAGTCGTCGAGCGCAGCGATGTCGTCGCTGTGCGCAGTCAGGACCCAGTTCGAACCGAGGAAACAGTCGACGACGATCCGTTCACGAGCGGGGTCGCGTTCTGCATCGGAGACGGCAACGGCCGTCACTCGCAGATGTCCCTCGTGCTGCTCAATCCCTGGCTTCCCATCCGGATCGCCGAGCCTCAACCCGCCGGCATCGCGTAGGCCAAGCGCGTCGAAGACCTCGGCCACCTCGTCGTCGTCGGGCTCCCTGAGGTCGATCCAGAGGATCTGATTCTTGTTCAGGTCCTGGAGAGACTTGGCCCAGTCGTCGACGCTTTTGCCCTGGCGTCGGTCGAAGAGGTAGGCCTTCAGCAATCGATCATCCTTGATGTCGCCCGTGCCGCACCAGCACGAGTGTCATCGCCATGAGAGCGAGCGCCAAGGTCGAGGTCAGCATCGCGATCGCCATCACTTCGCTCAACGAATGCCGGCCACGCGGAGATACGACAGAAGAACGCCTACAGCTCGCCCGGCGAGCGGATGACCTTCCAGACCATGTAGAGCCCAACGAGGCCCGCGAGGCAGAAGCCGGAGAATGCGATCCACTCGAATCGGTGGACTCGCGCGAGCAAGGCCGAAGCGAGCAAGAGGGCGCCGACGACGATGGCTGCGCCGATGCGGTTTGCGACCGAGTGCAGGTTGGCCTGCAATTCGCCGAGCCCCATCGGAACGACTCCCATCTTCAACGAGCCCTGCTCGAGCTCGCTCAAGATGTGCCCGAGTTGGCGCGGAACACGCGTCAGCGGGTCGAGCTGGGTATACAGATCCGCGAAGAGACGGTTCGGTTGGAGGCGGCGCTCCGTTTCGGTGACCATCACGTCGAGCGACTCGCTCTCGAGCAGATCCATCGGGTCCATCGTGGGATCCAGTGTCCGTGCGACGGCATCGGCTTGAGCGAGCGTCTTGCCTACAAGTGCGAAGCTCGTCGGTAGCGCGATCCTGTGCGCAAGCGCGATCCGTTGCAGGTCGGCGAGCGATTCGCCCACGCGGATGCCCGACAGCGGGCGATGGTGGAAGCGTGGCAGCTTGCGGCGTACCTCGTGGACGAAGCCTGGCTGATCCGCCTCCGCTCCGGTGAACGAGAGCGAGATGATGAGATCCGCGACGTCGTCCGCGCGATTCTGTGCCATCGCGAGCAGCAGCAACGACAGGCCACTCCTGGTGTTTTCGTCGATCCTCCCGAGCAGCCCGAAGTCGAGCAGCGCGAGTCGGTCATCCTCGGTCAGCAGCACGTTCCCCGGATGTGGGTCCGCGTGATAGACGCCCTCCACGACCACCTGAAGCACGTAGGCGCTGAAGAACTGACGCGCGAGCTCCGCGGCGCGTTCAGCTTCGAGCCCGTGATCGGCATCGATCTTGCGCCCGTCGATCCATTCGAGGACCATCACCTGCTCGGTGACGTAGGGGTGAATCACCCGGGGAACAGTGAGCTTGTCGTACTTCTCGATCAGGTCCGCGATCAACTCGGTGTTGTGCGCCTCCTCCGTGAAATCGAGCTCCTGGCGCAGGTGAGAATCGAGTTCGTCGACGAGCGCCTCCACTTGCAACAACTCCGCGGTCGACGAGTGATTCTCGAGCAGACCGGCGGTCGCCTGAAGCACGGAAAGGTCGAGCTCCACTTGCTCGACGATGCCCGGTCTGCGCACCTTGATCACGACCTCCAGGCCGTCCGCGGTCAGCGCTCGATGCGTCTGCGCGATCGAGGCGGTAGCGAGAGGCTCCGGGTCGATCCCGACGAAGACGTCGTCACCAAGGTCGGCGCGGATGACTGCGTCGATTTCCGCGAACGGCACCGGGGCCACCTCGTCCACGAGGTGGCCGAGCTCGTCGATGTAGACGTCGGGGAGCAGATCGGGCCGCGAGGACAGAAGCTGGCCCAGCTTGATGTAGGTGGTACCGAGCTCCTCCAACGCGTGGCGGAATCTCCGGGCCTGCTCGCGCGTCGCCTCGCGATTCCCGACAACGCCGATCTCAGCGAGAACGCGGACAACGCCGCCTCGTCGTGCGATCCGAGTTACCGTCAGCGCACGGCGAGCCCGCTCGTAGCGTTTTCCCACGACGATCTCTTCACCGAATCGACGACGTCGAAAACGCGGCGTCGTCGGGGACGCACAGGGTGAGCGCCCGGGGTTCGACGCGAACCTTGAACGTCTTCACCTTCGTCCTGTCGCCGCCGTCCAGCTCGTAGAGCACCCTTCGATTCAGGGCGACCTTGACGGAGCGCCCCTTGGTCTCTCGGACGAACGGGGAGTTGCCGGCGGTGCCAAAGGCGGCGTGCGCGAGCGTGCGGCCCCACTGGAGCACGCCGTCGGCATTTACGACACCAACCTCGAGCAGCCCGTCGTCGGGATGTGCGTCCTCGAAGGCCTCGATCCCTCCGAGCAGCTCGGACACGTTGCCGACGAGGATGCAACTCGCTTTGCCTTGGTACCAGTCGACGCGGTCGACTTTGATCTTGGCGCGAAAGGGCTTCGCGCGGAGGGCCTGAGATGCAGTCCAGATGTAGGCGACGCGGCCGATTCTGTTCTTCAGGCCGCCGTCTGCGCCGCGAATCATCATCGCGTCGAAGCCGACGCCGGCCATGAGCGCGAACCGCTCACCGCGGAACCGGCCAACATCGAGGGTCTTTCGAGCTCCGTGCAATCCAATCGCGACGGCTTCCTCGATGTCCTTCGGAATGCCGAAGTGCGTCGCAAAGAGGTTGGCGGTGCCGGCCGGCAGGACCGCGAGGCTCGCCTCCGAGCCTGCCAGCACGTCGACGCAGCGTTGAACCGTCCCGTCGCCGCCCCATGCAAAGACGAGCTTTGCGCCCTCGGCCAATGCACGACGGGCCTGAGCGGGCGCTTTTCGGCTCTTCGCCACTTCGAACCACAGCGGGTCGGTCACATCCTGCGCCGCGAGCGCGCGCCGAAGCGCCGGCAGGCCTCCGCCGAGCGACTTGCCCGCATGCGCGATCACCGCGACCCTCACCGAGCTCCACATACCCAGGTGGACGACTCCTTAGCCCCGAGGCTGTCAGGTTCTTGCGATAACCTGAAAGCCATGGCGCGACGCTTGGCCGAAGTCGCGAAGTACGCAGGCGTGAGCGAGGCGACGGTCAGTCGCGTGCTCAACCAGAAGCCCGGGGTGGCGAAGGCCACCCAGGAGCTCGTCCTCACCGCGCTCGACGTCCTCGGCTACGAGCGGCCGACGCAGCTCCGCGGCGAGCGCGCCCGGCTCGTTGGGCTCGTCCTCCCCGAGCTCCAGAACCCGATTTTCCCTGCATTTGCCGAGGTTGTGGCCGACACGCTCGCGAAGCGCGGCTTCACGCCCGTGCTCTGCACGCGCACCTCGGCGGGCATCTCCGAGGCGGACTACGTGGACATGCTCCTCGAGCACCAGGTCTCGGGCGTGATCTTCTCCGGCGGCGAGTACGCGCAGGCGGCCGCCGACCACGAGCACTACATCCGCCTCCGCGAGCGCGGGCTCCCGGTCGTCCTCGTCAACGCCGCGTACGACGACCTCGGCTTCCCGCGCATCTCCACCGACGACCGGAGCGCGGTGGAGCAGGCGTTCACGCACCTGCGCTCCCTCGGCCACGAGCGCATCGGCATGGTGCTCGGGCCGGCGGACCACGTGCCTTCGGCCCGCAAGCTGGCGGCGTTCGAGGAGCTCGGCGGCGCCGCCGATCTCGTCGAGCGCTGCACGTTCTCGATGGAGAGTGGGCAGGCGGCGGGCCGCCGGCTGCTGCGGAAGGGCGCCACGGGCGTCATCTGCGCAAGCGACATCATCGCGCTTGGCGTCGTCCGCGCCGTACGGCGCGAGGGCCGTGAGGTGCCTGACGACGTCTCCGTCATCGGCTTCGACGACTCGGCGCTCATGAGCTGCACCGACCCGCCGCTCACAACCGTCCGTCAACCGATCGAGGCGATGGGGCGGAGCGCCGTCGCCACGCTCATGAACCAGATCGGGGGCGCGCCGGTCTCGACCGAGGAGCTCCTGTTCGAGCCGGAGCTCGTCGTGCGCGCGTCCACCGGCTCGGTCGCGCCGGTCACCGCCCTGAGGACGGCGAGCGGCCAGCCCTAGCGTTCTTGCAAGAAATTTGCAAGATTCACATCGAATCTTGCAATCAATTGTTAAGTGTGCCATGCTCGCCGCGTGGAAGTCCGCGAGGCAGCGGTCGAGGGCCGGACGAGCAGTCGCGCTGCCCAGTGGTGGCGCGACGCGGTCGTCTACCAGGTCTACGTCCGGAGCTTCGCCGACGCGAACGGTGACGGGGTCGGCGATCTCGCCGGCGTCCGCGACCGGCTTCCTTATCTGCGCGACCTCGGCGTCGACGCGCTCTGGTTCAGCCCCTGGTACCCGTCGCCGATGGCGGACAGCGGGTACGACATCACCGACTACCGCTCGATCGACCCGGCCTTCGGGACGCTCGCGGAAGCTGAGCTGCTGATCGCCGAAGCGCGCGCGCTCGGCATCCGCACGATCGTCGACATCGTCCCGAACCACGTGTCGAACCGGCACCCGTGGTTCGAGGCTGCAATCGCGGCGACCCCGGGGTCGCCCGAGCGACAACGTTTTTGGTTCCGGCCCGGGTCGGGCGCGGACGGGAGCTCGCCGCCGAACGGATGGCAGTCCATCTTCGGCGGGTCGGCGTGGACCCGCGCGGACGGCGACGGCGAGTGGTACCTCCACCTGTTCGCGCCCGAGCAGCCGGATCTGAACTGGACGCACCCAGACGTGTGGGCCGAGCACGAGGACGTGCTCCGCTTCTGGTTCGACCGCGGCGCTGCCGGCGTCCGCATCGATTCCGCGGCATTGCTCGTCAAGGACCCCGAGCTCGCAGAGGAGCGGCCGCACCCCGGCCCCGGCGAGCACCCGTTCACCGACCGCGACGACCTGCACGAGATCTATCGACGTTGGCGAGCGATCGCGGACAGTTACGACGAGCCACGCGTGCTCGTCGGCGAGATCTGGCTGCCGGACGCGGACCGCTTCGCGCGCTATCTCCGTCCAGACGAGCTGCACACGGCGTTCAACTTCGACTTCCTCGGTTGCCCGTGGGAGGCGGACCGGATACGCCAGTCGATCGACTCCGCGCTCGCCGCGCACGCGCCCGTCGATGCGGCCGCGACGTGGGTGCTCTCGAACCACGACGTCACGCGGCCTGTGACGCGGTACGGCCGCGCGGACAGCTCGTTCGCGTTCGAATCGAAACGCGCCGGCACGCCGACCGACCTCGAGCGCGGCGCACGCCGCGCGCGTGCGGCGGCGTTGCTCGCCATGGCGCTCCCGGGGTCGATGTACGTGTACCAGGGGGAGGAGCTCGGACTGCCCGAGGTGGAGGACATCCCGCACGAGCGCAGGCAGGACCCGATGTGGCTTCGCTCCGGCGGAGTCGACCCCGGTCGCGATGGCTGCCGTATCCCGATTCCCTGGTCGGGAGACCATCCGCCGTACGGGTTCAGCGCCGACGGCGCGCGCACGTGGCTCGACCAGCCGGACGGCTGGGCAGCCCTCACCGTCGCGGCGGAGTCGGAGGACCCCGCCTCGATGCTCTCGCTCTACCGCGCAGGCCTGCGACTGCGGCGCGAGGCGCCGTGGGGCGGGGGCGCATTCCGATGGATTCCCTCCGGCGACGAAGTCCTCGCCTTTGCCCGAGGCGAGGACTTCGTGTGCTTCGTCAACTTCGGCTCGGAGCCGGCGGCGCTGCCGCCGGGCGCCGAGATCCTCATTGCCAGCAACGACCTCGAAGGAGGTGCGGTTTCGCGCGACACGACGGTCTGGTTGTTGAATCCACTAGGTCAAGGAGAGGAAGGACGATGAAATCCCTACGGAGGATTGCCACCGCCGTCGCGGTCGCCGGCCTGGTGGCTCTGTGCGCGACGGCAGCCGCTCTCGGCTCGCGGTCGAGCAGCGTCACCATCAGCGTCGCGTCGCTCATCCCTGGCAGCACGCAGGCGGCAATCGACCAGTTCAACTCGCAGGTCGCCCAGTTCGAGAAGGCGAACCCGGGAATCACGGTGAAGCCGGTCGAGTACAACTGGACGGGCCCGACCTTCGCGGCGAAGCTCGCGGCGAGAACGCTGCCGACCGTGTTCGAGGTGCCGTTCACCGATGCGCGCTCGCTCGGCGATAACGGGCAGCTCGCGAACCTGACGCCATACGCAAAGGCGCTGCCGTACTTCAGCGAGTTCAACCCGGCGGTCATCGCCGAGGGCACGGACGCGAAGGGGCAGGTCGTCGCTCTGCCGAAGGGCGCGTACGCGCAGGCGCTGCACTACAACCGCCAGTTGTTCTCTGAGGCAGGGCTCAACCCCAACAAGCCGCCGACGACGTGGGCGCAGGTCCGCAAGGACGCGAAGATCATCACCGAGAAGACCGGTAAGGCCGGCTACGTCGAGATGGCGAAGGACGACAACACGGCCGGCTGGATCCTGACGACCGTCGTCTATTCGCTCGGTGGGCGGATGGAGACGGGCACCGGCACGAGCGCGAAGGCGACCCTGGACAACAAGTACACGATCCAGGCGCTGAACATGCTCAAGGCGATGCGCTGGACGGACAACTCGATGGGCTCCAACTTCAGCTACAGCTGGGGCGACATCAACCAGGCGTTCGCCGCCGGCACGGTCGGCATGTACGTCAGCGGTTCGGACATCTACACGAACCTCGTGCAGGCGTACAACGTCAATCCGGCGATCTACGGCATCGCGCCGATCCCGCTCGCGAAGAACAAGACCGCGGGCGTGCTCGGCGGTGGAACCCTCGCCGCGGTGCGGCCGGACGCGAGCAAGGCCCAGATCGCGGCGGCCGTGAAGTGGATGAGCTTCTTCTACGAAGAGCCGCAGATCAGCAAGACGCAGGCCATCCGCAACGCGCAGACGCTCGTGGCGAACAAGCAGCCGGTCGGCGTTCCCGCGCTGCCGCTCTTCAACAAGCACTTGTACGATATCTCGCAAACCTGGATCAAGCCGTACATCAACGTTCCGATCGCACAGATGAAGCCTTTCCTGACCGGCATCTTCTCGGAGAACCTCATTCCCGAGCCGGAGGCGTCCACGCAGAGCGTGTACCACGCGCTCGACGCGGTCGTGGAAGGCGTTCTGACGAACAAGGACACGAACGTCGTGCAGATGCTTCAGCAGGCGACCAGCGAGGCTCAGCAGGCGATCTCGTCGGGCGCATAGCGGACTGAGTTTGTCCGTGCTGGATCAATTGAGAGAGCCCGCGTTCACGAAACGCGGGCTCTCTCGTACTTCGCGCGTCCCTCGGCGCTCGCCCATCACCTGGGTCCGTGGCGGCGGGCTGTCGACGCTCCTCTTTCTCGCCCCGCTGTTGTTCGTCTTCGGAGCCTTCTCGTGGTACCCGATCGTGCGGACGGTCGTCATGTCGCTTCAGCACACGAACCTCGTGCAGCCGGCGACGTGGGTCGGGTTCGCGAACTTCAAGGCCGTGTGGCACGACCCGCTCTTTCCGGTCGCAGTGAAGAACACGTTGTACTTCGCCGGGCTCGCGCTCGTCTTCGGCTATCCGATCCCCTTGATCGCGGCCGTGTTGATGAGCGAGGTGCGCAAGCGGCGCGGGATCTACAGCGCACTCGCGTACCTCCCGGTTGTCATCCCGCCCGTGGTGGCGGTGCTGCTGTGGAAGTTCTTCTACGACGCGAGCTCGACGGGCGTCTTCAACACCGTGCTCGGTTGGATCCATCTGGGGCCGTATCCGTGGCTCCAATCCCAGCAGTGGGCGATGCCGTCGCTCGTGCTCGAGTCGACCTGGGCGAACGCGGGCGCAACAGTGATCATCTACCTCGCCGCGCTCACCGGGGTGCAGACGGAGCTGTACGAGGCTGCATCCGTCGACGGAGCCGGGATCCTCCGAAAGGTCTGGCACGTGACACTGCCGCAGTTGCGCGGCATCCTGCTCGTGACGTTGATCCTCCAGATCATCGGGACCGCGCAGGTGTTCCTGGAGCCGTACCTGTTCACGTCGGGCGGCCCGGCGAATGCGACGCTGACAGTCCTGCTGCTCATCTACAACTACGCGTTCGGCAACTCGCTCGGCGGCGACTACGGGAAGGCGACCGCGCTCAGCTTGATGCTCGCGGTGTTCCTCGCGATCTTCTCGCTGATCTACCTCCGCGCGACCCGGTCCTGGAGCACACGGTGACGGACGGCGAAGGCGGCAGCGGGATCATCTCGCCGGCGGAGTGGCGGAAGCCGAGCATCCGCTTCACTCTCACCGCGCTGCAGTGGCTGCTGCTCGTGGGTCTCGTGGTCGTCGGCCTCGGCCCGATCGTCTGGCTCGCGAAATCGGCGATCACCCCGACGCTCGACACGATCATCCATCCGGTCTCGCTCTTCCCGCATGGGGCCGCGTGGAGCAACCTGCGCGAGGCGTGGTCGACGGTGCACGTCGGCCTCTACTTCTGGAACACGGTCGTCATCGCGCTCGGGTACTGGGCGGCACAGATCATCGTCGCGACGACCGGCGGCTTCGCCCTCTCGGTTCTGCGCCCGCGGTACGCGGCGCTCATCAACGGCCTCCTGCTGGGGACGCTCTTCATTCCCGGCGTCGTGCTCCTCGTCCCGCTCTACATCGAGATCGTGCAGGTGCCGCTCGTCCACACGTCGCTCATCGACAGCTATTGGGCCATCTGGCTGCCCGCCGGCGCGAGCGCGTTCAACGTCGTTCTCATGCGGCGGTTCTTCGACAACCTGCCGCGGGAGATCTTCGAGGCGGCGCGCATCGACGGCGCCGGGCCGTTCCGGCTCTTCTGGTCGATCGTGCTGCCGATGTCGAAGCCGATCCTCGGCGTCGTCTCGATCTTCGCGGTGCTGGCGTCGTGGAAGGACTTCCTGTGGCCACTGCTTGTGCTCACGAACCCGAACGAGCAGCCGCTCTCCGTGCGGCTGCCGTCGATCGAGTCGCAGACGTCGCTCGGCGTGTTCCTCGCCGCGATGTTCATCGCGTGCCTCGTGCCGATCGCCGGCTTCCTCGTCTTCCAGCGCTCGTTCCTGCGCGGCGGCGGGCTCGGCGGCGCGATCAAGGGGTAGCCGCCACTACGCTCTCGCCGTGGACCTGAAGGTCTCGGACAACCCGGAGGAGTTGCGCTACGAGCTGCACGCCGACGGTGAGCTCGTCGGCGAGATCCGTTACCGGCGGGCGCCCGGTGCGCTCGCGCTCGTGCACACCGAGGTCGAGCCGCGGCGCGAGGGCCTCGGCACCGAGCTCGTGCGCGGCGCTCTCGACGACCTGCGCGCGCGTGGCTTGAAGGTCATCCCGGTCTGCCCCTTCGTCAGCGCGTACATCCGCCGCCACCCCGGGTACGCGGATCTCGTCACGCCCGACGACGCAACACCCGAATGAGCACCGCCGACACGGCTGCGCCGGCTCCGTTCTCGGGCCGCACAGCGTGGGTGCGCAACCTCGAGACGCCGCTACGCAGCTTCCTGCGCACGGAGACCGGCAGCGCCGCGTTCCTGCTCGCCGCCGCCATCGCCGCGCTCGTCTGGGTGAACGTCGACGCCTCGTCCTACGAGCGCGTCTGGCACACGACGCTCACGTTCCGCGTCGGCGGCACCGGCATCTCGCACGACCTCCGCTACTGGCTGAACAGCGGCCTCATGACCCTGTTCTTCTTCGTCGTCGGCCTCGAGGCACGCCGCGAGTTCGACATGGGGGAGTTGCGCGACCGGCGCCGGCTCACGCTGCCGGTGGCGGCGGGCGTCGGCGGGATGGTCGTCCCGATCGCGATCTTCCTCGCCTTCAACGCCGGGAAGAGCACGGCGCACGGCTGGGGCGTCGCGATGTCCACCGACACGGCGTTCGCGCTCGGGATGCTCGCCCTCGTGGGCAAGCGCTTTCCGCAGCGGCTGCGGGCGTTCATGCTCACCGTCTCGGTCGTCGACGATCTGCTCGCGCTCCTCGTCATCGCGACCGTTTACACGACCGGCCTGCACGTTGTGCCGCTGCTGGTCGCGGTCGCCCTGCTCGCGGCGATCACCGTCGCGGCGTACGCGCGCATCGCACGCGGCTTCGTGTACGCCGTGCTCGGCGTTGTCGCATGGATCGCGTTGACGAAGTCGGGCGTCGACCCGATCGTGCTCGGGCTCGCCATGGGCCTGCTCACGTATGCGACGCCGGCCGCGCGCGGCGACCTCGAACGCGCGAGCGACCTCTTCCGCCTGTTCCGCGAACAGCCGACCCCGGAGCTGGCGCGCGAGGCGCGCATCGGACTGAAGACGGCGATCTCGCCGAACGACCGCCTGCAGCAGCTCTACCACCCGTGGACGAGCTACGCGATCGTGCCGCTGTTCGCGCTCGCGAACGCGGGCGTCGCCGTGAATACGGGCTTCCTCGGGCACGCGTTCGCGTCGCCGATCACCCTCGGCGTCCTCATCGGCTACGTCGCCGGCAAGCCGGCCGGCATCCTCGGCGGCAGCTGGTTGGTCACGAAGGTCAGTCGCGGCCGGCTACGGCCACCGATCGGCTGGGCATCGCTCGGTGGCGGCGGGGCGATCGCCGGGATCGGGTTCACGGTGTCGCTGCTGATCGCGACGCTCGCGTTCCACGGCCAGCACCTCGCGGAGGCGAAGGTCGGCGTGCTGAGCGCGGCGCTGTGCGCCTCTGTGGCGACGTGGCTCGTGTTCCGCGTGACGGCGCTCCTGCCGCGTCGCCTGCGCCTGCGCGCGCTCCTCGGGACCGGCGAGCCGCTCATCGACCTCGCGGTGCCCGTCGACCCGAAGCGCGACCATTTTCGCGGGCCGGAGGACGCGCCGGTGACGCTCCTCGAGTACGGCGACTTCGAGTGCCCCTACTGCGGACAGGCGGAGTCAGTCATTCGCGAGCTGCTGCGCGACTTCGGCGACGTGCGCTACGTGTGGCGGCACCTTCCTCTCAACGACGTGCACGCGGACGCGCAGCTGGCCGCGGAGGCGGCGGAGGCGGCCGCCGAGCAGGACGCCTTCTGGGAGATGTACGAGCTGCTGCTCACGCACCAGGACGCGCTCACGGTGACCGACCTCATTGGCTACGCCGAGCAGCTCGGGCTGGACGCCGAGCGGTTCGGCCACGATCTCGAGGAGCACGTCGGTGCGGCGCGGATCGCGGAAGACGTGGACGGCGCCGACTTGAGCTCCGTCTCAGGCACGCCGACCTTCTTCGTCAACGGCCGCCGGCACTACGGCGCGTACGACATCGAGACGCTGAAGCAGGTCGTGCGCGGCGCGCGAGCCCGGGTCGCCGTCGTCTCAAGCCGCTAGCAGCAGGCGGGCGGAGAGCGCGAGCAGCGCGGTCACGAGCAGCCACTGGATGACGTCGCCGCGGATCCGCAGCGAGACGTGCGCGCCGAGCTGCGCTCCGGCAACCACGCCCGCCGAAAGGGCAAGCGTTCGTCGCCACCCGTGGCCGTGCGCGAAGCTGCCGAGCGCCACGTGGGTGATCGTCCCCGCGCCCGCCATCACCGCGAGGACGAAGTGCGACGTCGCCGTCGCCACGTGCATGGGGAAACCGAGCGCGCGGACGAGCAACGGGACATGGATGACGCCGCCGCCGATGCCGAGGAAGCTGGAGAGGAAGCCAACTCCGAGGCTGTACAGCGCGCCGCGGCGCAGCGGATTGCGCGGCTGCGGCAGCGGCCAGCGCTCGCCGGCGAGGAGCCAAACGGCGAGCAGCGCAAGCACGCCGCCCATGATCCCGTCGAACACGTGCCGAGAGACGTCCCCGACGACGAGCGCCCCGCCGACCGCGCCCGGAAGCGTCGCCAGAGCGAAGACGATGCCGCTCCGGTAGTCGATCCGGCGCTGACGTGCATACGCCGCCGAGCCGCTCGCGGCGTTGAAGAAGACGGTCGCGAGGCTGATCGCGGTCAGCGTCTGCGGCGAGTCGTGGGGATAGAGCAGGAGGAGGATCGGCGTGAGGATGAAGCCTCCCCCGGCGCCGATGAGCGTCCCGAAGGCTCCCACCCCAAAGCCGATCATGACCAGGATGACAGCCGTCGTTGTCGAGAACGGCTCCAGCACGGAGGCGACCACGGCGCGCAGCCTACGTATACGAGAGAATCCACAGGCGACTCACAGGAATCGGTGGGAGGCTGGAGGCATGAGCACGCAGCGGATCCTCGTCGTCGACGACGAGCCCTCGATCGTCGACGCTGTCGCGACCGCGCTCCGGTACGAGGGCTTCGAGGTGGACGAGGCCACCGGAGGGCGAGAGGCGCTCCGGGTCGTCGCCGAGCGTGAGCCCGACCTCGTCGTCCTCGACTGGATGCTCCCCGACCTGGAGGGGATCGAAGTGGGGCGGCGCATGCGCGAGCGCGGATTCAAGACCGCGATCCTGTTCCTCACCGCCAAGGACGCGGTCGAGAACAAGGTCGAGGCGCTCCGCGTCGGCGGCGACGATTACGTGACGAAGCCGTTCAGCCTCGCCGAGATCGTCGCGCGCGTACAGGCAATCCTTCGCCGCACGCAGAGCGAGTTGCCCGGCGACATCCTGCAGTTCGCCGACCTCGTCCTCGACGAGCAGAGGCACGAGGTCTTCCGCGGCGACGCGCGTGTCGACCTGACGGGCACCGAGTTCAACCTGCTCCGCTACTTCATGCTCAACCCCCGACGCGTGCTCTCGAAGCACCAGATCCTGCAGAACGTCTGGCGGTACGACTTCGGCGGCAACTCCAACGTCGTCGAGACCTACGTCAGCTACCTGCGCCGCAAGCTGAACAAGCTTGGCCCGCCCTTGATCCGGACGGTGCGGCAGGCGGGCTACATGCTCGAGCTCGGCGAGCACTGATGCTGTCCCGTCTGTCGCTGCGCACCCGGCTCATCCTCGGGGCGATCGTGCTCGCCGGCATCGGCATCGTCGCGGCGGACGCGGCGACGTATACGCAGCTGCAGTCGTTCCTGCTGCAGCGGGTGGACAACTCGCTCACCGCGTCGCACCCGGGCGTCGAGACCGCTGCGTTCCCGCCGCAAATCGGCAAGGAGCCGGGTGGCGACCGGGACATCGGTGGGCGGCTTGGTTCGCTCGGCGGCGACTGCGTCGAAGTCCGCAGCTTGAGTGGGATCGTCGTCAAGCATGCGTGCGTTCCGGAGTTCGGGTCGACCGTGAAGCCGCCGACTCCGGCCTATCCGAAGACCATCAGCCTCCCGACCAGGCCGACCACATCCGAAGGCGACCGTGTGAGGTTCCTCGACGTGCACGCGGTGACGGGCGACATGGAGTACCGCGTACGCGCTTCGATCGAACGAGACCAGCCGAACTACATCCTGTTCATTGCGGCTCCGCTGAGCGGTGTCGACAGCACGCTGCACCGGGTTCTCCTCGTCGAGCTCCTCGCAACGCTCGCCGCGCTCGGAGGCGTCGCCGCGCTCGGCCTGTGGGTCGTGCGACTCGGGCTGCGGCCGCTGCGCGAGATCGAGGCGACGGCGACGGCGATCACGGCCGGCGACCTGTCCCACCGCGTCGAGGTCGAGAATGAGCACACGGAGGTCGGTCACGTCGCCCTCGCGCTGAACGCGATGCTCGGCCGAATCGAGGCGTCCGACCAGCGACTCCGGAGGTTCGTCGCCGACGCGTCGCATGAGCTCCGCACGCCGCTGGCGGCGGTGCGTGCCTACGCAGAGCTGTTCTCCCGCGGCGCGCAGAGCCGTCCGGAAGATCTCGCGCGGACGATGAGCGGGATCAGCCGCGAGGCCGAGCGCATGAGCGTCCTCGTCGAGGACCTGCTGCTCCTCGCGCGCCTCGACGAAGGTCGTCCGCTCGAGCGTGAGTCCGTCCAGCTCGACGACCTCGTCGGCGAGGCGGTCGAGACGGCGCGGACGCTCGACCCCGCGCGGAAGATCGAGCTCGTGACCGAGCCCGTCGAAGTGCTCGGCGACCGAGACCGGTTGCGCCAGGTGATGGACAACCTGCTCTCGAACGTGCGCTCGCACACGCCTGCCGCTTCGCCTGCCCGTGTCAGCGTGACGCGCGAGAACGGGCGCGCGGTGATCGAGGTGGGGGACACTGGACCCGGACTGAGCGAGGACGAGCTCGTTCGCGTATTCGAGCGCTTTTACCGCGCCGACACGTCGCGTGCCCGCGCGAGCGGTGGCGTCGGGCTCGGCCTCTCGATCGTCGCCGCGGTGGCGCGTGCGCACGGCGGCAGCGTCGGCGTCAGCTCCGAGCCGGACCTGGGCGCGATCTTCCGGGTAGAGCTTCCGGTCGAGTAGTCGCGCTATCGTGACCGGCGGTATGCCTCCGAAGAAATCGGTCCAGCTCTCCGGCGTCGTCGTTGCCCAGACGGCCGTCTCGTCCATCGACCCGGACGAGGGCGTGCTCATGTACCGCGGCTACGACATCGCCGACCTCGCCGAGCACTCGTCATACGAGGAGGTCGCGTACCTTCTCCTGCACGGCGAGCTCCCGGCGGCCGATGAGCTCGACCGGTTCCGCGAGGTGCTCGCGCAGCGCGAGCTGCCGCCGCACGTCGAGCAACTCGTCGACCGTTCCGCCACCGCGGCATTGCCGATGGACGTGCTGCGCACTGCCGTCTCGGCGCTCGCCTTTACCGATCCGGAACGCGAGGCGCACGATCGCGGGGCCGAGACGCGCAAGGCCGCGCGGCTGATCGCGACAGCGCCGACTGTCATCGGCCGCTATCACCGGCGCCGGCAAGGGCTGGAGCCGGTCGATCCCGATCCGAGCCTCTCGTACGCGGAGAACTTCCTCACGATGCTGCACGGCGAGTCGCCGAGCGAGCAGCAGGTGCGAGCGTTCGACGTGGCGATGATCCTGCATGCGGAGCATGAGATGAATGCGTCGACGTTCACCGCGCGCGTGATCGCGGGGACGGGCGCGGACGTGCACGCGGCCATCGTCGGCGGCATCGCCGCGCTGAGCGGCCCGCTGCACGGCGGAGCGAACGAGGCGGCGATGAAGCTCTTCCAGCGCTTCGGCACGGCCGAGGCGACCCCCGGCGAGGTGCATGGCATGCTCGAGCGCAAGGAGAAGCTGTACGGCTTCGGGCATCCGCTCTATCGCGCGTACGACCCGCGGGCGATCATCCTCAAGCGGATCTCGCGCGAGTTCTCCGAGGATGCGGGCGAGCCGAACTGGTACGCGATCACCGAGGCCGCCGAGCGCACCGTCTTCGAAGAGAAGGGTCTCTACCCGAACGTCGATCTCTACTCGGCGTCGGTGTACACGTATCTCGGCGTGCCGACGGATCTGTTCACGCCGCTCTTCGCGGCGAGCCGCATCGCCGGCCAGGCCGCGCACGTGCTCGAGCAGCACGCGGACAACAAGCTCATCCGCCCGTCGGCCGAGTACATCGGCCCCGACCGGCGCAGCTTCCCGGTCCGAACCTCCTAGCGCGCTGGTTCGCGACGGCCCGACGGCGCCTCCGTACGCCGCGACGCCGGACACCTGCAAGTGAGATCGCAGCGCGCGTGGATTCTTCGCCCCGAAAAGCAGAAGGGCCCCCGGAGGGGCCCTTCAGTGCTTTGCGCCGAGTCGGGCTAGCTATTCCGACTCGTCACGCGTGGGGAACGGCGAGGGCTCTTGCGAGCCCAACCCTCCGAGGACGACTTCCTGCGTCGTGGGCTCGGGGGTGCCGGTGCTGCCTGTGCGACTCGCGCCGATACGCGCGCGTGCCGCGGTGCCCTTCCCGGCCGCGCCCGTGCGACGTGCTGCTGTTGGTGTCGCCCGGGCGCCGGTACGGCCGGAGCTCTTGCGACCGGTGCGGCGACCGGTGGTGCGCTTCGCGGCCGGCCGGCGCTTCGCCGTCGTCCGCTTCGCCGCAGGCCGACGCTTGGCGGTCGTCCGCTTCGCAGCGGTCTTCCGCTTCGGCGCAGCCTTCCGCTTCGCAGCAGCCTTCCGCTTGGGAGCGGCCTTCCGCTTCGTTGCGGTCTTGCGCTTCGCAGTGCTCCGCTTCGCTGCGGTCTTCCGCTTGGGAGCGGCCTTCCGCTTGGTCGCGGTCTTCCGCTTCGCAGCGGTCTTCCGCTTCGGGGCGGCCTTCCGCTTCGCAGCGGCCTTCCGCTTCGGGGCGGCCTTCCGCTTGGTCGCGGTCTTCCGCTTCGCGGTGGTCCGCTTGGCGGTGGTCCGCTTCGCGGTCGTCCGCTTCGCAGCAGTCTTCCGCTTTGCAGTCGACCGCTTCGCGGCCGTCCGCTTCGTACCGGTTCGCTTTCTTGTCGCCATCTGCCTCCTCCTATTGGGCGAGTTCGGTGGCAACGACAGTGCGCAGTATGCGCTTGCCATCGGACGTTTTCATCATCCGCAACGCAAATTCCTTCGCAAGTTGGAAATCTTTTCGAAGCTGCCTCCGCCGAACCCGATCGTGTGCAGTGAATGCATCCCCGCAGAATCGCCGTTGCAAACGACATGCGAACCGACTGCGCGCGCGTGAATATCCTTGTCCGACATGAAGGTTGTGCTCCCCGACGATTCCCAGCTCGAACTCCCCGACGGTGCGACCGGTCTCGACGCGGCGCGCGCGCTCGGGCCGAAGCTCGCCGAGCAGGCGGTGCTCGTGCGGCTCGACGGCCGCGTGCAGGACCTGCGGTTGCCGCTCGACGACGGTCAGCGGATCCAACTTCTGACCACCCGCGACACGGACGACCCGGACGCGCTCGCCGTCCTCCGCCACTCCTCCGCGCATCTGCTGGCGGAAGCAGTCCGTCGTCTCTACCCGGGCGTGAAGGTCGCCATCGGGCCGCCGATCGAGAACGGCTTCTACTACGACTTCGACTTCCCGGAGCCGATCCGCGAGGAGGACCTGGAGACGATCCAGGCGGAGGTCGAGCGCGAGCTCGCAGAGGGTCGCGAGTGGTCGCGCGAGGAGATCACCCGCGACGAAGCGCGGAAGCTGTTCGCCGCCGAGAACGAGCCGTACAAGCTCGACCTCGTCGACACCGCCGAGGGAGACATTTCCCTGTACACGCAGGGGGACTTCATCGATCTCTGTCGCGGCCCGCACCTGCAGAACTCGAAACCGATCAAGGCGTTGAAGCTCACCGGCCTCGCCGGCGCGTACTGGCGCGGCGACTCGACGAAGCCGCAGCTCACGCGCATCTACGGCACCGCGTTCTACGACCAGAAGGATCTCGACGCATACCTCGAGCGGCTGGAAGAGGCGCGCAAGCGCGACCACCGCCGGCTCGGGAACCAGCTCGACCTCTTTCATTTCGACGAGCACTCGCCGGGATCGCCGCTGTGGCATCCAAAGGGGATGGCGATCTTCAACACGCTCGAGGATCTCCGCCGGCGCGAGAACGCGCAGCGCGGCTACCTCGAGGTAAAGACGCCCCTCATCTACGACAAGGCGCTGTGGGAGACCTCCGGCCACTGGGAGAAGTTCCGCGAGAGCATGTTCCTCATCCCGCTCGAGCACGACCAGGTGTACGGCATCAAGCCGATGAACTGCCCCGGGCACATGCTCCTGTTCGGGAGCGCCTTGCGCAGCTACCGCGACCTCCCGATCCGCTACGCCGAGGCAGCGCCGCTGCACAGGAACGAGCTCGCCGGCGCCCTGCACGGGCTGACGCGCGTCCGCTACGTCACCCAGGACGACGCGCACATCTTCTGTACCCAGGAGCAGATTCCGGCGGAGCTCGACGCCTGCATCGACTACCTCCGCTTCCTCATGGGCCTGTTCGGCCTCGAGCCGCGGGCGGAGTTCTCGACGCGGCCGGAGAACAAGCTCGGCTCCGACGAGGAGTGGGACTTCTCCGAGGGCGAGCTGCAGGCCGCCCTCGAGCGGAACCACATGGAGTACGTCGTCGGCGCCGGAGAGGGCTCGTTCTACGGGCCGAAGATCGACCTGCACATCACCGACGTGCTGGGGCGCTCCTGGCAGCTCGGGACGATCCAGCTCGACCGCCAGATGCCGGCCCGGTTCGGCCTCACCTACATGGGCGCGGACAACGCCGAGCACGCGGTCTTCGTCATCCACCGGGCGCTGTTCGGTTCGTTCGAGCGCTTCATCGGCATTCTCATCGAGCACTACGGCGGGGCCTTCCCGCTCTGGCTCGCGCCCGTCCAGGTCCGGATCCTCCCCGTCGGCGAGGCCCACCACGACGGCGCGCAGACCATCGCGCTTCGGCTGCGCGAGGCCGGCTACCGCGTGGACGTGGGGGAGCCGACCGAGACGATCGGCAAGCGGATCCGGACGGCCGAGATGGAGAAGATCCCCTACGTCGTCGTCTACGGCGACCGCGAGAGCGAGGAGAGCCTGGCCGTCCGCGGGCGCGGCGGCGAGCAGGAAACGCTCAGCCTTGCCGATTTCGTCACGAAGCTTGCTACCCTGTAGTCCTGAAAAGCAGGAGCGGACCCGTTCCTCACCTCCCGGGCCAGCGTGCTCGCGCGGGGTTCAACCGAGTCGGAAGCGACGAGGATCGGGGCCGCTGCATGCAGCGGCTTTTCTGTGTTCTGTGATCGAAACGAGGAGGAGTAAGCCCCACTTGGTGATCTGCCTTTGAGGCCCAGGCGCCGGCCGATCGAGCCCGTCCGTCCCAGCAACCGGGATACGACGCGCATCAACGACGCCATCAGGGTCCCCCGTGTCCGTCTGATCGACGACGACGGCGCTCAGCTCGGAATCAAGACCTCCGACGACGCCCGTGAGTACGCCTATGCGAAGAACCTCGACCTCGTCGAGGTGGCAGCGCAGGCCGACCCGCCGGTGGCGAAGGTCATGGACTACGGGAAATACAAGTACGAGCAGGAGCAGAAGGCGAAGCAGGCTCGGAAGCACCAGAGCCAGATCCAGGTCAAGGAGATCAAGCTCCGCCCGAAGATCGGGATCCACGACTACAACACCAAGAAGGGGCACGTCGAGCGATTTCTGAACCAGCGCGCGAAGGTCAAGGTGACGATCATGTTCCGCGGTCGAGAGACGACCCATCCGGAACGCGGTCGGGACCTCCTCCTTCGCCTCGCCGACGACGTCAAGGAGATCGGGCTGATCGAGTCACAGCCGCTCCTCGACGGACGGAACATGGTGATGGTGCTGGGCCCAACGAAGAACGCAGGAGTGAAACGAGATGCCGAAGACGAAAACACGCAGCGCAGCGACGAAGCGCTTCAAGGTGACGGGGACGGGCAAGATCCTGAGGCGGCCAACGATGCGGAGCCACAAGCTGGAGAAGAAGTCGTCGAAGCGTAGGCGGTCCTTCCGCAAGGACGTCGAGCTCGCCGGTTCCGACCGGAGCGCCCTCAAGAAGATGCTGGGGATCCGTTAGCCATGCCGAGAGTCAAGCGATCGGTCAGCGCGCAGAAGAAGCGCCGCAAGGTCCTCGGGCAGGCGAAGGGGTACTGGGGCCTCAAGAACTCCCACTACCGCTACGCCAAGGAGCAGGTCGAGCACTCGCTCGTCTACGCCTACCGCGACCGGAAGAACAAGAAGCGGACGTTCCGCCGGCTCTGGATCACCCGGATCAACGCAGCCGCCCGCATGCACGGGCTGTCGTACAACCAGTTCGTCAACGGCTGCAACAAGGCCGGTATCGAGCTCGACCGCAAGGTGCTCGCAGACCTCGCGGTGAGCGATCCGGCCGCGTTCGAGGCCATCGCCACGCAGGCGAAGGCCGCGCTCGAAGCCTGATCACCTGATCACCTCGCGCGACAACGAGAGGCTGAAGCTCGTCCGCAAGCTCCGAGACCGGCGCTGGCGCGACAAGCTCGGCCTCTTCGTCGTCGAGGGGGAGGATCTCGTGGAGGCGGCGGAGATCGAGCCGGTCGACCTGCTCGTCGCGGGGGAGTCGGTCGAGGCCGCGCTGCTCGCGGAGGTGTCGACGCTCGCGCACCCGCCGCGGGTGATCGCGATCTACCGGCGCGAGGATCTGCCGCGAGGGACGCGGGCTGCGACGCTCGCGCTCTGGCACGTCGCCGATCCCGGGAACGTCGGGACGCTCATCCGCGCCGCCGACGCGTTCGGCGCGGGTGTTGCGCTCTCGGCCGGCTGCGCGGATCCGACCGGGCCGAAGGCGTTGCGGGCGTCGATGGGATCGATCTTCCGCGTGCCGCTCGCCGGGTTCGACGAGCCGGCAGGGCGTCGGATCGCGTTCGTCCCGCGCGGCGGCGAGCCGCCGGCGGACGTCGACCTGACCGGAGACGTGGTCTTTGTGCTCGGTGCGGAGCGGGAGGGGCTGCCAGAGGAGATGCTCGCGCGCTGCGACGCGACGGTGACGATTCCGATCGCGGGCGGCGCGGAGTCGCTGAACGTCGCGATGGCCGGCACGCTCGCGCTGTACGAGCTCGCGCGCCGACCCTCATAAAGGGTCCGGCCCCGGTTTCCCGGGGCCGGACCAAAAGATTCGCCAAGCCGGTGGCGGTTTCGTCTACCTCGTCCAACCGGCCTTCCGATCTCGGGGTTGCCCCCTCTTCGTAGTGCCGCTCGGTCGGGGTTTCGACCTAGTTCCGCTCCGTGCTTGGCGCAAGAGGAAACCTACGGTGTCACCACATGGCGGTCAAGGGGACACCACAACGAAATTGTCCGCTATTTGCACACATCAGGTTCGACGCCCGATCCACACGGTGTCTTCGCCGCCGTCGTACGGACGCCGGTCGAACCAGCCGTAACACGCGTCCACCGCGAAGCCTGCTTCGGCAAGGAGCGCTTGCCAGCGCTGCGGCTCGAGCCACCACAACGTCATCGAGGATTCGCCGCGCTCGCCGCGCACCGAGAGCGTCAGCGTCTGCTCTCGGCGATCCCAGTCCGCCCGCTCGAAGATGCCCGGCTCGCGCTCGAGCCAGAGGCCGTGTGTCTCCTCGATGTCCTCGTTCGACGGGGCGAAGACGTCGAAGACGAGCCGGCCGTCCGGGAGGAGCAGGTCGCGGGCGGCGCGGAGAGCCTGGAGGCGCTCCTCGTCGGAGCTGAGATGCAGGTATGCCCGAAACGGACAGGTGACGAGCGGGACGCGTTCCTCGACCGGAGGGCGCCGCAGGTCTCCCTGCCGCAGGTCGAGCCGCTCGGCGACGCCGGCACGGCGCGCCTCCTCGGCGCACACGGCGAGCATCCCCGCGGAGGAGTCGACGCCGATGACGTGCACGCCGGCGCCGGCCGTCGGGATGGCGATGCGTCCGGTGCCGACGCCGAGCTCGACCACGGGACCTCCGGACGCGAGCGCCTCGTCGACGTAGAAGCCGATGTCCTCGACGACCCCGGTGCTCCAGGCGTCGTAGAGCCGCGCGATGGGGTCGTAAGAGCTCATGCCATATAGATACAGTCGCCGCGTGGACACGGAGGCGCTCCAGCAGGACGCGCTGGGCGCGATCGCGTCCGCGACAGTGCTCGCCGACCTCGACGAGGCGCGCGTGAAGTATCTCGGACGGAAGAGCGAGCTCAAGCTCGCCCTGCGCGAGGTTCGCGACCGGGAGACCGGGATGGCGCTCAACGCGGCCCGCGAGGCGATCGAGCTCGCGGTCGCGGTCCGCCAGGCCGAGCTCGAGCGCGCCGAGCTCGACGCGAAGCTCTCCTCCGAGCGCGTGGACGTCACGCTCCCGGCGGAGCTCCTCGGCGAGGTTCACGCGCGCCCGCGCGGGCATCTGCACCCGACGACGCAGATCCGCCGCGACGTCGAGGACGCCTTCATCGGTCTCGGCTACGAGATCCGCGACGACCGCGAGGTCGAGACCCTTGAGTACAACTTCGACAAGCTCGCGTTCCCGGAGTGGCACCCGGCGCGCTCGCCGCGCGACACGTACTTCCTCGGCGCGAACCGGGTCCTCCGAACGGAGACCTCCGCGTCGCAGATCCACGCCATGGAGGAGCGGAAGCCGCCGATCTACATGGTCTCGATCGGCCGCGTGTACCGCCGCGACGCGATCAATCAGACGCACTTTCCGATCTTCCACCAGTTCGAGGGCCTCGCCGTCGACCGGCACATAACCATGGCCGATCTGAAAGGGACCCTGCTGCACGTCATGCGCGCGCTCTTCGGCGAGGACCGGCGCGTCCGCTTCCGCACGAACTACTTCCCCTTCACCGAGCCGTCGATGGAGCCAGACGTCTCCTGCGGCGTGTGCGGCGGCGAGGGCTGCGCGACGTGCAAGTTCTCCGGCTGGATCGAGATCGGTGGCTGCGGCATGGTCGACCCGCAGGTCCTGTTGAACGTCGGCCTCGACCCTGACGAGTGGAGCGGCTTCGCGTTCGGCCTGGGGCTCGAGCGCACGGCGCAACTCCGCTACGACATCCCGACGATCAGGCCGTTCTGGGAAGACGACCTGCGCTTCCTGAGGCAGTTCTGATGAAAGTCCCGATGAGCTGGCTGCGGGAGTACGTGCGCTTCGACGCGTCGGCGGACCAGATGGCAGACCTCTTCTCCGTCGCCGTTGCCGAGGTGAACGGGATCGAACGACGCGGCCCCGCCGATGCGGCGCGGTTCAAGGTCGGCCGCGTGCTCACGGCCGAGAAGCACCCGAACGCAGACCGGCTCCAGCTCACGACCGTCGACGTCGGAGGCGGCCAGACGCAGCAGATCGTCTGCGGTGCCTGGAACTTCGGCGCCGGTGCGACCGTCGCCGTTGCGCTCCCCGGCGCGACGCTCCCAAACGGGCTGACACTCGAGCGCCGCGAGCTGCGCGGGCAGATGTCGGAGGGGATGATCCTCGCCGAGGACGAGGTCGACCTCGGCACCGACCACGAGGGGATCATGGTGCTCCCCGACGGGATCGAGCCGGGGACGCCGCTCGCCGACGTGCTCCCGCTCGTCGAGGAGATCCTCGACATCGAGCTGACCGGTAACCGCCCCGATCTCTTCTCGGTGTACGGCATCGCGCGCGAGGTGGCCGCACTGTTCGACGGCGAGCTGCTGCCGCTGCCGGAGGCCGATCCTGAAACGACGGCGCGTAGCGCAGACGAGCGGCTCGACATCCGCATCGACGACTACGCCGGCTGCCCGCGCTACGTCGGCCGGCTGTTCCGCGGCATCACGATCGGGCCGTCGCCGTTCTGGCTGCAGGCTCGCATCCGCGACGCCGGCATGCGCCCGATCTCGAATGTCGTCGACGTGACGAACTACGTCATGCTCGGCCTCGGCAACCCGTTGCACGCCTTCGACTTCGACACGCTGGAGGGCGGACGGATCGTCGTTCGTCGGGCAAAGAAGGCGGAGAAGCTGCAGACGCTCGACGGAGCGATGCGCAACCTCGATCCGGCCGATCTCGTGATTGCCGACGCCAAGCGCGCGATCGCGCTCGCCGGGATCATGGGCGGCGAGGAGACGGAGGTTTCGGAGCGCACGACGAACGTCCTGATCGAAGCCGCGAACTTCGAGCCGGTCGGCATCCTGGGCAGCTCCGAGCGGCTCGCACTCCGTACGGAGGGCTCGAACCGCTGGGAGAAGGGCGTCGATCCGTATCTCGCAGGGCCGGCGGCCACGCTTGCGACACAGCTCCTCGTGGAGCTGGCCGGCGCGCGCTGGACCGGCGGCGCCGACGTGCACGAAGGGCTGCCGCCCAGGCGCACCGTGCCGCTTCGGCCGGAACGAGCAACGGCGAAGCTCGGTCTTGCCGTCGCACCTGCGCGGCAGGAGACGATCCTCGCCAAGCTCGGCTTCGAGCCGGACGGCGCGGGCTACCGCGTGCCGACGTGGCGCGCGCGCGACATTACGCGCGAGATCGATCTGATCGAGGAAGTCGCGCGCTTCGAGCTGAGCGAGATCCCGTTCACGCTGCCGGAGAAGGACGTCAGCTTCGGCCGCCTGACGCGTGAGCAGAAGATCCGCCGCGTCGTCGAGGACGTTCTTGTCGGTTCCGGCTTCGCGGAGGCGTACACGCCGAGCTTCCCGGTCACCGCCGACACGGTCGTGTTGCGTCAAGCGATCGCGCCGAACCTGATCGAGGCTGCGCGCCTGAACGTCTCCGTCGGCAACGCCGGCATCGCACTGTTCGAGATCGCGCGCGTCTTCGGTGGCCCGGAGGAACGCCGGCATGTCGCAGGCGTCATCGAAGGCGGCATCGCCGAGGCAAAGTGGGCGGTCGAGCAGGTGTATGCGACCCTGAAGCTGGAGCCGTCGTACGAGCGGACGTCGGAGCCGTTCCTCCATCCGGGCAAGGCAGCTCGGACGGCGGAAGGCTGGCTGGGAGAGCTCCATCCCCAGGAGCTCGACGGAACCTGGGGTGCATTCGAGCTCGACCTCGACGCGCTCGTCGCAGCCGCACCGGAAGCGGTGCGCGCGGCCGACGTAAGCCCGTTCCCGGAGCTGCGCCAGGATCTCGCCTTCGTCGTCGACGACGAGGTGCCGGCGGCGGCACTCGCGGCCGCGATCCGCGCGGCTGGACAGCCGGAGCTGCGTGACGTTGCGGTGTTCGACGAATATCGCGGCGTGCAGATCGGGGCAGGCAGGCGCTCGGTCGCCTTCCGGGTTGCCTTCGGATCGCACGAGCGGACGCTGACCGACGAAGACGCGGCGGTGTTGCGCACGCGGATCGTCGACGCTCTGCGTGAGCGATTCGACGCCGAGCTGCGGGCCTAGCGGCGCCGGAGGCGCAGCAGCAGCTTGGCCGCAGCTGCGGCGCTTGCGGCAGCGCCGAACACTGCGCCGACCTTCTTCCCGCGGTCGCGGGCCTGGCCGAGCTCTTCGCGCAACGTGGCGACAGCCTCGGTCAGCTGTTTGCGCTCGCCGGCGAGCTCGCGGCGGATCTCCGACTCAGTGGCCATTGCGGAGCGCCTCGGACGTGAGCCGCGCCTCCTCGAGCGCCTGCTCGGGCACGGGTGACGCTCCCTTGCCGAGGAGCCTCGCGCCGACCATGCCGAGGATTCCGGCGACCAGGAGGAGAACGCCGAACATCACGAGCAGCGTCAGCCACACGGCCAGCACCGTCGCGAGCGCCGCCGCGGCGGCTGCGAGCGCGAACACGAGGGCGAAGAAGCCGAGCGCGGCCGCGGTGGCGACGAGCCCGAGCCCCACCGCGAGCGCCTTGACCTTGTGCTTCAGTTCGGTGGCGGCGAGCTGCAGCTCGAGCCGCACGAGCGAGCGCGCCGAGTCGGCGACGCGCCGCGCTGCCCCGGTGAGACCACCTGCTGGGTTCATGCGCTCATCCGTTAACGGTTGCGGCCGGTCGTCCACCAGGCGAGCCGCTGATACCACCGCGACTTCTCGGGGAGGATCTGCTCCTCGATCTCGGCGTGCAGGTCCTCGAGTAGCCCAACTGCCTCTGGAGGGATGTTGAGGCGAACTTCGCCGACCGCGATGCTTGCGACGATCTCCGCCGGGACGTATTTGACGTGGCCGAGCGCGGAGGTCTTCACGCCGAAGCCGTCGAAGATGTCGTGCTCGGTGTCGCCGGCGATCTCGTGCACCGTGCCGATCTGCTCGCCGACGCTGTCGTAGACCGGCCAGCCCTTCTCCACGCCCTTCCAGGAAATGGGGTCGGGCATCAGACCGTCTTGCCGCCGATCATCCAGACGGGCCCCTGCGTCCCGACTGGGTGCGTGTCGGAGAGCACGCGCACGACGCGCACCTCGCCGGGGATGGCGGCCTCGTCGAGGCGCGTCAGGCACCGGTGCGCCATCCCCGCGGACGCGCCGTAGCCGGCGGTGTGCGCAACACGGAAGCGGAAGCCCGGCCTGCCGGTCCCGTTCTGAAACGGATTGAGCGGCGCAGTGAGCAGCGCCGCAACGTCGACGTGGTCGCTCGACGTCAGCTCGAGCTCGCACAGCAGGTCGCTCCAGTCTGCGGGCAGCGTGCCGACGACGGCATTCCATTCGGCCGCGAGGGTTGGCCGCGAGACGACCCGTTCGGCGGGCGCATCGTCCGAGGAGACGAGCGCGAGCGAGCCTGCGATGTCTTCCTCGTCGATTCGCCGCAACAACCGCTGCACCGCTTCGGGTCCGATCGCGCCGCCGGTGCGCTGCGCGTCGAAGCGGATCTCGCGCCCCGACCGTCCCGGGCCTGCTGGCCCGAGCAGTGCAAGCGCGCGCTCGACGTGGGCCTCGTCGTCGATGGTGAGCAGCAGACGCGCGTCCTGCCACCTCGGATCCAGGCCGCTTTCGATGTCCATCCACTGGTCGACGAGTGCCATCGAACGAACCATAAACTGCGCGCCGTGGCAAAGGTTGAAACCAAGACGTCGCTCGCGAAGGGCGACCTGCGCGACGTGCTGCGCGAGATGCTGCTCATCCGCCGCTTCGAGGAGAAGGTGGAGGAGCGCTTCCGTGCCGGAGAGCTGCCCGGATTCCTCCACGTGGCCATCGGCCAGGAGGCCAGCGCGGTCGGCGTCTGCCGGGCGCTGGAGGATGGGGACATCATCGCCTCGACCCACCGGGCGCACGGCCACACGCTGGCCAAGGGCACGCATCCGAACGAATTGATGGCCGAGCTGTACGGGAAGACCGAGGGCTGCTCCCACGGCTACGGCGGCTCGATGCACCTGTATGACATCGAGCGCGGGAACATGGGCGCGAACGCGGTCATCGGCGGCGGCCTGCCGCACATCACCGGCGCGGCGCTCGCCTTCCAGATGCGCGGCGAGCCGCGCGTCGCGCTCGCGTTCTTCGGCGACGGCGCGACGAACATCGGGACGTTCCACGAGTCCCTCAACCTCGCGCAGCTGTGGAAGGTGCCTGCCGTCTTCGTGCTCGAGGACAACAAGTGGGCCGAGTCGACGCCGGAGTCGCAGCACTCGCCGATCCGCGATCTCTCCGATCGCGCAAAGGCGTTCGGCATGAAGGCGCTGAAGGCCGACGGCCAGGACGTCGAGGCCGTCTACAAGACCGCGCGGCAGGCGCTCGAGTACGCCCGCGCCGGGAAAGGCCCCGTATTCGTGCACCTCGACTGCGTGCGGCTGCACGGCCACTACATCGGCGACCCGCAGGTGTACCGCGACAAGGACGAGGCGCGGAAGCTCGCGGAGACGCGTGACCCGATCACGCTGCTGCGCGCCAAGCTCGAGCTTGCCGACGACGAGTTCGACGAGCTCGACGCCGAGGTGACGGAGATCGTCGAGGCGTCGGTCGAGTTCGCGAAGAACGGCACCGATCCGGCCCCCGAAGACGCACTGAAGAACATCTATGCCTGAGCTCTCCTACCGCGAGGCGGTGCGCGACGCGCTCGCGACCGCGATGCGTGAGGACGACAGCGTCTTCATCATGGGCGAGGACATCGCCGAGATGGGCGGCTCGATGGGCGTCACGAGCGGGATGCTCGAGGAGTTCGGTCGCGAGCGCGTCCGCAACACGCCCATCTCCGAGATGGCGCTCGCCGGAGCGGCGATCGGCGCGGCCATGCAGGGCATGCGCCCGATCGCGGAGATCATGTACGAGGACTTCATGACACTCGCCGCCGAGCAGGTCGTGAACCAGGCGGCGAAGCTCCGCTACATGTCCGGCGGGCAGCTCACCGTCCCCGTCGTCTTCCGCACGCAGGGCGGCGCCGGCTGGTCGCCGGGCGCGCAGCACGCGCAGCAGCTCGAAGCGTGGTTCGTGCACATCCCGGGCTTGAAGGTCGTGTTCGCGTCGACGCCGGAAGACGTGCGCGGGCTCCTGTGGTCGGCGATCTACGACGACAACCCGGTCGTGTTCTTCGAGCATCGCACGCTGTACGGCATCAAGGGCAATGTCCCGGAGAAGATCGAGCCGATCCCGATCGGCAAGGCGCGCGTGCACCGTGAGGGCGAGGACGTCACCGTGATCGCGACCGGCCGGCTCGTGCACGAGTCGCTGCAGGCCGCGGAGGAGGCGGAGAAGCAGGGCGTCTCCGTCGAGGTTGTCGACCCGCGCACGCTGCAGCCGCTCGACGAGGAGACGCTCGTCGCGTCGGTGAAGAAGACGAACCGTGCGGTCGTCGCGCACGAGGCGGTGACGCGCATGGGCTTCGGCGCCGAGGTCGCGTCCGTGCTCCAGTACCAGGCGTTCGACTGGCTCGACGCGCCTGTCGAGCGCGTGGGCGCGAAGTTCTCGCCGCTCCCCTTCGCACCGGTGATGGAGCAGTTCGTCGTCCCGCACGCCGACGACGTGCTGCAGGCGATCCTGCGCACGGTCAACAGGTAATGGCGACCGAGGTCAAGCTTCCGCGGCTGGGCCAGGGCATGGAGTCGGGGACGATCGTCCGCTGGCTCAAGTCCGAGGGCGAGCAGGTGGCGAAGGGCGAGCCCCTGTACGAGCTCGACACCGACAAGGTGACGCAGGAGGTCGAGGCCGAGGCGAGCGGCGTGCTGCTCAAGATCGCAATCCCCGAGGGCGAGGTGGAGGTGGGGCGGACGATCGCCTTCATCGGCAAGGAGGGCGAGAGCGTCGCGGCAGTCGAGGCGCCCGCCGCACCTGCGCCCAAAGCTGAACCAGCAAGTAACAAGTTGTTACAACCGGAGCCCGAGCGCGTTTCGGAACCGACGACGAACGGACGCATCAAGGCATCGCCACTCGCGCGACGCCTCGCACGTGAGCGCGGGATCGACCTCTCGTCCATCCAGGGCACCGGCCCCGATGGGCGCATCGTCGCGCAGGACGTCGAGACGCCTGCGCCTGCGGCGTCTCGGGCGCCGGCACCGGTCGCTGCGATTGGAGAGGTGACCTCGCAGCCGCTGACGAACATCCGCAAGACGATCGCGCGCCGGCTCACGGAGGCGTGGACGGTGCCCGTGTTCACCCTCACCGTCTCCGCCGACATGACGCGGGCGAACCAGCTCGTCGCGAGCCGCCGCGAGCTCGACCCCGACGTGCGCGTCACCGTCACCGACCTCCTCACACGCGTGTGCGCGCAGGCGCTCGCGCGCCACCCGGAGATGAATGTGCAGTACACCGAGGACGCGCTGCTCTCGTTCCCGAACGCGAACGTCGGCATCGCCGTCGCCGCTCCGCAGGGGCTCGTCGTCCCGGTCGTGCACAACGCCGAGCAGTTGACGCTGGTACAGATCGCCCAGAAGCGCGGTGACCTCGTCGCCCGCGCGCGAGACTCGAAGCTCCGCGCCGAGGACATCGACGGCGGAACGTTCACGATCTCCAACCTCGGCATGTTCGACGTCGACCAGTTCGTCGCCGTGCTCAATCCGCCGCAGGCGTCCATCCTGGCCGTCGGCGTGACGCGGGAGCAGGTCGTTCCGCGCGACGGCGAGCTCGTCGTCGTCCCCCTGATGACGATGACGCTGACGTGCGACCACCGCGCGGTCGACGGCGCCACCGGCGCCGAGTTCCTGAAGACCGTCAAGGCTTTCCTCGAGTTTCCCGGCCTCGCGCTGTAAGTGAGCGCGGGGCCGACCGTCTGGTACCACGTTCGCGATCTCGACGCCGCGCGGCGCTTCTACCGCGAGACGCTGCTGTTCGAGGAGACCGCGGTCGACTTCTCGAAGCGATGGGCGCGGCTCGAGCGCGGTGGGATGGACCTCGGGCTGGCCGAGGGCGAGCCGGAGCCGGACGGCGCCGTCGCCCACGTCGACGTCCGCGACGTGAAGGTGGAGGCCGAGAGGTTGCGCTCGGCAGGGGTCGAGGTTGGGATCGTGCTCGAGCTCACCGGCCAGATGCGGCTGCTCGACGTGTACGACCCGGACGGCAACCGGGTGCAGCTCGCCCAGGAGCTCTGATGTTGCGGCCGGCGGACAGGCAGGACGCGCGCTTCCTCCGCGACATGCTCCGTCACGCGTACCACTGGCGCCTCACCGAGGACGCCGAGCGGCCGGTCTACCGCTACGTCCGCAACTGGGGCCGCACCGGCGACGCCGGCGTAGTCGCCATGGAAGGCCCGCACGCATACGGCGCCGCCTGGTACCGCGTCTTCACCGCCGGCGAGCCGGGTTTCGGCTTCGTCGATGAGAAGACGCCGGAGTTGACCATCGCCGTCGTCCCGAGCCGGCGCGGCAAGGGCGCGGGCAAGGAGCTGCTCGAGGCGCTGCTCGAACGCGCGCGGGCCGACGGCTTCGAAGCGGTCAGTCTGAGCACCGACGAACAGCAGATCGGCTGGTATCAGCGCTTCGGCTTCGAGGTCGCGTCCGAGTCGCCGCATGCCGTGACAATGATCAAACGCTTGTAGTTAGGCTGGGCCATATGGACGTCGACGTCGCAGTTCTCGGTGGTGGTCCAGGCGGGTACACCGCCGCCATCCGCGCCGCGCAGCTGGGCGCGAAGGTCGCCTGCATCGAGAAGGAGCCCGAGCTCGGAGGCACGTGCCTGCGCGTCGGCTGCATCCCGACGAAGGCGTGGGTGCAGACCGCGTTCGCGCTCAAGGAGGCGGAGGAGCACTTCGCGAAGTTCGGCGTGAACGTCGGCGAGGCGAAGCTCGACTTCGCCGCCTCGAACGCCTGGAAGGACGGCGTCGTCAAGCAGATGACGTCGGGCGTCGCATCGCTCTTCAAAGCGAACGGCGTCGAGTGGGTGAAGGGAGCCGGTCGCTTCAAGGACGCGAACACGATCGCGGTCGAAGGCGGCGAGGACGTCACCTTCAAGCAGGCGGTCGTCGCGACGGGCTCATTCCCCCTGCAGCCGCCGATCCCGGGGCTCGACTCGCCGCGCTGCGTCGACTCGACCGGCCTCCTCGCACAGGTGCAGGTGCCGAAGCGCCTCGCCGTTCTCGGCGGCGGGATCATCGGCTGCGAGTTCGCCTCCATCTTCAATCGCTTTGGCTCCGAGGTGACGATCATCGAGATGCTGACGCTCATCCCGCAGGAGGACGAGGACGCGAGCAAGGAGCTCGCGAAGCAGTTCGGCAAGCGCGGGATCACGCTCCACCTCGGCAAGCAATGCACGCGCGTCGAGGACACCGGCTCCGCGCTCGTCGTCCACTTCGGCGACGGCGAGTCGATCGAGGCGGATCTCATGCTCGTCTCGGTCGGCCGCGGGCCGCTCGTCGACGGCATCGGGCTCGAAGCCGCAGGGGTGCAGTTCGACAAGCGCGCGGGCATCGCCGCCGACGAGCACCGGCGCACGAGCGTCGCGCACATCTATGCGGTCGGCGACTGCGCCGGCTACTGGCAGCTCGCACACACCGCGTTCCGGGAGGGGGAGGTCGCGGCCGAGAACGCGTGCGGGCACGACGCCGTCGTCGACAACCGCGCGATCCCGCGTCCGATCTACACAGACCCGGAGATCGCCGGCGTCGGTCTCACGGAGGCGCAGGCACGCGAGGAGTACGGCGACGACGTCGCCGTCGGCCAGTTCCCGTGGGTCGCGAACGCCCGTGCGGTCATGCAGGACGAGACAGTCGGCTGGGTCAAATCCATCCACGAGACCCGTTACGGCGAGCTGCTCGGCATCGTCATGGTCGGCCCGCACGTGACCGACCTGATCGAGGCCGGCGTCGTCGCCATCGACGCTGAGTCGACGGTGGAGACCGTCGCGGACGGAATGGCTCCGCATCCGACGCTCTCGGAGGCGATCAAGGAGGCCGGCCTCGCCGCGCTCGGCCGGGCCATCCACATCCCGAATCGCAAGCCCCGCGCCAAAGCTCCTGCCTGAGCGCAGGTTTTCCGGGAAACCGGGTATCTAGATGGGCGTGGCGGTCACCCCTGGCCTGGACCGATCCTTCGATCGCCTGTACCGGCGGTACTCGACGCATGTCTACCGCTACGCGTACGGCATGCTCCGCAACGCCGCGGACGCGGAGGACGTCGCCCAGACGACATTCATGAACGCCTTCCGGGCGCTCGAGCGCGGCGAGGACCCGCGATCGCCCCTCAACTGGCTCATCTCGATCGCGCACAACGTCTGCCTGCAGCGGTTCCGCACGAACTCGCGACGTCCGCAGGAGGTGGAGCTCGACTACGACGTCGCCGACGCGCTCGTCGAGGAGAACGACGGCCCGGAGGCGGAGGACGTCAAGCGCGCACTCGGCCACCTCGCGTTCAACCAGCGGGCGGCGATCGTCCTGCGCGAAATCGAAGGGCGCTCGTACGCCGAGATCGCCGAGGTGCTCGGCGTATCGATGAGCGCGGTCGAGACGCTCATCTTCCGGGCACGGCGTGCGTTGCGAGAGCAGCTCGAGGGCGCGCTCACGTGCGCGGGCGCCGAGCTCGCGATCTCGAAGCAGCTCGATCGCAAGCTCTCCCGGGCCGAGCGCTCGCAGTTGCGCGCCCATCTCCGCGAGTGCCCGGACTGCGCGACCCTCGCGCGCCGGCAGCGGGCACAGCAGGCGGCCCTGCGCGGTCTCTTCGGCCCATGGCCGTGGGCGGGCGGCCTCGGTCTCCTCGCCAAGGGGACGGCCGTGGTCGCCGTCGCAGGAGCCCTCGGCGCCGGATCGTACGACCTGCGCCACACGATCCTGCCGCCGACGCGGCAAAAGGCCGCTCCGACCAGACATTCGCATCCAGCCGCAGAAGCTTCGCGCAAGTTTTCGCCGCCAGGCGCGTCTCAATCATCAGGACGTGCCCTCGTCCCCATCCTCCGGGGCCACGCCGCCCGCGGGCCCCGGGGGATGCTTGACCGCCGCGATCGGATAGCCTCGACTGTGAAAAGGGAGGTCGAGCATGGGCATCGTCAACAGGCGCAACGCGGTGATCGGCTGGTTGGTGGTCAAGCTGGGAAAGCGCGCGGCAAGAAAGAAGGCGCAGGAGGCCGTTCCGGTGGCCAAGCGCAAGGGCGGGGCGCTCGCGGGCGCCATGGCGGCCCTGGCCACGCTGCTGCTGCTGAAGCGAAAAAAGCGCTCGGACACCACTGAGTGAGCGGCGGGCTCTTCCGCCGTTCCATCGCGGATCTGATCCCGTACGAGCCGGGCAAGCCGATCGAGGAAGTCCAGCGTGAGCTCGGGCTCGACCGGGTCGTCAAGCTTGCGTCGAACGAGGGGCCGTTTCCTCCGTTTCAGGCCGCGGTCGAGGCGCTCGAGCGCGCGACGCGCGACCTGAACCGGTACCCGGACGGGGGCGTGTACGCACTACGGACGGCGCTCGCGGAGCATCACGGCGTCGCGCTCGAGGAAGTGATCGTCGGCGCCGGCGCCGACGGGGTGATCGATCTGCTCTCGCAGGCGACACTCGACGCGGGCGACGAGATCGTGTGCGGCTGGCCATCGTTTCCGAGCTACGTCCTCGACGCGCTGAAGCTCGGAGCCGTGCCACGCAAGGTGCCACTGCGCGACCACGTCTACGACCTGGATGCGATGCTCGCCGAGATCGGGCCGAAGACGAAGCTCGTGTACGTCTGTCATCCGAACAACCCGACCGGGACGGCGAACGGCCGCGACGCGCTGCTCGCCTTCGTCGAGCGCCTGCCCGAGCACGTCCTCGCGGTGGTCGACCAGGCGTACTTCGAGTACGTCGACGATCCCGACTACGCCGACGGCGTCGCGGAGCTCTTCAAGCAGGGCCGGCGCGTCGTCGTCCTGCGGACGTTCTCGAAGATCTACGGGCTCGCAGGCCTGCGCGTGGGCTACGGCATCGCCCCGGCGGACGTGGTGACCGCGACGAGCAAGGTGCAGCGCGCGTTCGACGTCGCCGCGACCGCCCAGGCGGCCGCGCTCGCAAGCCTCGGCGACGAGGCCGAGCTGGCGCGACGGCGTGCGCTGAACCGGACGGGGCGCGACGAGCTGGACGAGACGCTCCGGGCGCACGGCCTCGAGCCTGCCGGCCCGGCGCTCGGCAACTTCCTCTTCGCCGACGTCGGCGACGGCGCAGCGCTCTTCGACCGGCTCCTGCGCCAGGGCGTGATCGTGCGGCCGCTCGCGGGCTTCGGCGCGCCCGAGGCGATTCGCGTCACCGTCGGCACGCCCGAGGAGAACGCGTTCTTCGCTGTCTGCCTCGGACAGGTCCTCTCGGGAGTCTCGTAACCCGGACAAAAGGGTGCTAGGTTCGCAGGCGCCCTGACAGCTGTCAGCCGTCAGCTGCTGCCTCTCCGGAACCCGAGTTTTCGCCTCCTGGCGATCGCCACACTCGGGTCGAGTGTCGGCACCCTGCTCGCCGCGATCGCGCTTGCGATCGACATCAAGGACCGGACCAATTCGGGGCTCTGGGTCGGCGCCGTCCTTGTCGTCGCCTACCTGCCGACCGTCGCTGTCGGGATGACCCTCGGGCCGCTGCTCGACCGGCTGCGGCGCCGCGACCTGATGATCGGCGCGGACGCCGTCCGTGCGGCGGTCTTCTTCACGCTCCCGTTCACGAGCAGCCCGGGGGCGATCGTCGCGCTCGCGGCCGTCGCCGGCCTCGCCAACGGGTTCTTCCGCCCGGCGGTCTACGCAGGCATCCCGAACCTCGTCTCCGACGAGGAGCTGCCCGCCGCGAACGCGCTGCTGCAGGCGATGGAGAACGTCAGCTGGGCGATCGGCCCGATCCTCGGCGGCCTCCTCACGGCCGCGGCCGGCCCGCACGCCGCGTACTGGATCAACGGCGTCTCGTTCATCGTCTCCGCGTTTCTGATCGCGCGCATCCCGTCGCGCATGCTGCAGAGCGAGACCGCCCTGACGCGCGGCCACTGGCGCGACCTCGGCGACGGCTTCCTCGTCGTCATGCGCTCGCGCGCCCTGCTCGCCGTCCTCATCGCCTGGGGCATCGCGTGTCTCGGCATCGGCGCCGCGAACGTGTCCGAGGTGTTCCTCGCGAAGAACACCTTCCACGCGGGCGACTTCGGCTACGGGCTCATCTACGGCGCCATCGGCGGCGGCCTCGTGCTCGGGAGCTTCGCCGGTAGCACGCTGCTCGAGCGGATCGGCCCCGCGCGGACGTATGCAGGAGGCCTCGTGCTGATGGCGCTCGGGTTCGGCGGGGCGGCGGTGAGCCCGAACATCTGGGTCGCGGCCGTGTGCGCCGCGGTCGGCGGAGTCGGCGACGGCTCGGCCATCGTCTGCAACGCCGTGCTCGTGCAGCGCGGGGCTGTCGACGAGATGCGCGGCCGCGCGCTCACGCTCGTCATGAGCGCGACGTTCCTCGCCACTGCGGCGGCGAACGGCATCGCCGGTGCGCTGCTCGACACGGTCAGCCCGCGCTGGATCTGGGGCGGAGCGGCGATCGCCTACGCGGTCGCCGCCGCCGTCGGCTACCTCCTGGCCCGCGAGCCGGCGCGCGCGGGCACAACCGTCGAACCGGCGCACTAACTAGAGTCACGCTCCGTGACGGGGCGTCGCGACTGGACGAGGGAAACGCTCGGCGCCGGCGTCCGCGACGGCGACCGGCGCGCCCTGGCACGCGCGATCACGCTCGTCGAGAACGGTGACCCGCTCGCCTACGGCGTCGTCGCCGACCTCTACCCGTCCACCGGCCACGCGTACGCGGTCGGTATCACCGGGCCGCCCGGGGTCGGCAAGTCGAGCCTCATCTCGGCGCTCGTCCGGCACGTCCGCGCGCAGGACGCGACCGTCGGCGTCGTCTCCGTCGACCCCTCCAGCCCGTTCTCGAAGGGCGCGCTGCTCGGCGACCGCATCCGCCTCTCCGACCACTTCCTCGACCCTGGAGTGTTCATCCGCTCGATGGGGACGCGCGGGCATCTCGGCGGGCTCGCCGAGGCGACGCTGCAGGCGCTGCTCGTCCTCGACGCGGCGGGCAAGGACGTCGTCTTCCTCGAGACCGTCGGCGCCGGTCAGAGCGAGGTGGAGGTGATCGGCATCGCAGACACCGTCGTGCTCGTGCTCATGCCCGGCTCCGGCGACTCCGTGCAGGCGCTGAAGGCCGGGATCATGGAGATCCCCGACGTGATCGCGATCAACAAGATGGACCACCCCGCGGCGAAGACGATGCTGAACGAGGTGCGCTCGATCCTCGCGCTCGATCGCGACAGCGACTGGCGGCCGCCGATCATCCTCACCGAGGCGACGCGCGGCGAAGGCGTGCCCGAGCTGTGGGAGAAGATCGCGGCGCACCGCGCGCATCTCGAGGAGTCCGGGCAGCTCGACGAGCGCAGGCGCAACAACCTCGCCGGCGAGGTCTTCGCCGTCGCCTCCGCGCGGGCGAAGACGCATCTCGAGAACGCCGTCTCGGACGATCCCGAGCTGCGCCGCCTGCTCGACGAGGTACAGCGCCGAGAGCTCGACCCGCTCACGGCTGTGCGTGAGATCCTCGACAAGGTGTTTCACATCGATGGTTCCGGAACTCGCTGACATCGAAGCGGCCCGCGCGCGCCTCGACGGCGTCGCGCGCGTCACGCCCGTCTACCGCTCGGAGACGCTGTCGCAGACGTGTGGCAGCGACGTGCATCTCAAGGCGGAGAACCTCCAGCGAACGGGCTCGTTCAAGATCCGCGGCGCGTACAACCGCATGTCGCTCCTGGACGAGAAGCAGCGCGCGGCCGGCGTCGTCGCGGCGAGTGCCGGGAACCATGGCCAGGCGGTGGCGTGGGCGGCGCGCGAGGTCGGCGCGAAGGCGCGCATCTTCATGCCGCAGGACGCGGTGATGGCGAAGGTGGACGCGACGCGCCACTACGGCGCCGACGTCGAGCTGGCCGGGCCTGCGTTCGAGGAAGCGCTCGAGGCCGCGGTGGCGTACGCCGCCGAGACCGGCGCCACGTTCGTGCATCCATTCGAAGACCCTGCGATCATCGCCGGCCAGGGGACGATCGGGCTCGAGCTCGTCGACCAGGTCGAAGGCCTCGGGACCGTGCTCATCCCGATCGGCGGCGGCGGTCTCGCCTCCGGCATCTCGCTCGCGCTGCGCGCCGTGCGTCCCGATCTGCGCATCGTCGGCGTGCAGGCGGCAGGAACCCTTCCGGACGGGCCCGGCTTTACGATCGCGGACGGCATCGCGGTGAAACGACCGGGTGAGCTGACGATGTCGATCCTCGAAAAGACGCTCGACGAGATCGTCTCCGTCACCGACGAGGAGATCAGCGCGGCCATCGTCCTCTTGCTCGAGCGGACGAAGCTCGTCGTCGAAGGCGCGGGTGCGGTCAGCGTCGCCGCCCTCTTGAGCGGGAAGGCGAAGGCGCGCGGCGCCGTCGTTCCGATCCTCTCGGGCGGGAACATCGACGCAAGCCTTCTCATCTCGGTCATGCGTCACGGCCTCGCGGCCGCGGGCCGCTATCTCGTGCTGCGCACCCGCGTGCCGGACCGGCCCGGCGAACTGGCGAAGCTGCTGACGCTGCTTGCAAACGACCGCGTCAACGTCGTCGAGGTCGAGCACCAGCGCGAGACCGGCAACCCCGTCGGCGAGACCGGCGTCGAGCTGACGCTGCTCACGCGGGATCCCTCGCACTGCGACGAGATCCTCGCGAATCTCGGGCGCTGGGGTTACCCAGCGCACAGGCTGTCCTAGGAACCGCAGCGGCGGAACGAGGCGAGCTCGCCGCCGCGGGCGCGCCACTCCGAGATGCCGCCGACGACGGGACGCGCCGATACGCCTGCAGCGCGCAACACGCTCGCGGCCACGGCCGCCCGCGCGCCGGTCTCGCAAATGGTGACGATGGGCCGGCCGCCGCAGAGACCGTTCTCGGCCGCCTGACGAACGGTGCGATACGGCATGTGGTCCGTGCCGGGAATGAACCCTGCGTCGCGCTCGTCCGCCTCGCGCACGTCGAACACCTCGATCTCGCCGGATGCGAGTAACCGCTCGAGCTCCTCGATCGTCACCGGCTCGACCTGCTCCTCGCCGCCGCCCGGCTGCCAACCGACGACGTCGAAGATGCCGACCGCATACAGCGCGCGTGCCGCGCGGACGGCCTCCTCCTCGTCTCGCGCGTGCACGACGACCGGCCGCTCGGGCAGCACGAACGCCGTCTTCGTCGCGAAGCTCGATCCGGATACGGGGACGTTGACGGCGCCAGGGCGATGGCCGCCGGCGAAGTCGCGCGCGGCGCGCGCGTCGAGGACGACTGCATCGCCTGCGTCCACGATCTCCTGCAACGGCGGCTGCGCTGCGACGAACGGGCCGCGGTTCAGTTCGACGATCCGCTCCATGTTCGGCGGGCGCGGCGGCTGCGGCCCGAGTGCGAGACCGAGAAACTCGTCCTCATCCTCGAGGAGTGCGTGGTTGTACCTGCGCTCGAAGCCGATCGTCGTCGACGCCTTCGAGCTCATCGCGGCGCCGCACAGGGAGCCGGCCACGTGGCCGGGATACACCTCGACCCCGTCCCCGAGCTCGACGAGCCTGTGCAATGACCGGAGGAGATCCTCCGCGCCGTCGCGCGCTTCGACCGCGAGATCCGGCCGCGCTGCGTCGCCGACGAAGAGCGAGTCGCCCGTGAGGACGAGCCACGGCTCGTCGCCTCGCGTCCGGTCGATGACGGCGAAGGCGCAGTGCTCGGGACGGTGCCCCGGCGTGTGGAGCGTTCGCACGACGACCTCGCCGACTTTGATCTCGGAACCGTCGGCGAGCGGTTCGTACGCGTACTCGGCGCCGGCAGCCTCGTGGACGTGGACGGGAAGGCCGTGCTCGAGCGCCAGCCGGCCGTGTCCGGAGACATGGTCGGCATGTGTGTGCGTCTCGAGCACGGCCGTCAGCCGGACGCCACGCCGCTCCGCCTCTTCGAGGTAGGGCTCGATCCGGTACGCAGGGTCGACCACGACCGCCACGCCCGCATGCTCGTCGCCGACGAGGTACGAGGCGCATCCGAGGTCGTCGTCCACGAACTGCCGGAACAGCACGGAGCGACGCTAGCAGCGAACACGGCTATTTCTCTTGAAGTGACCTGTGGACGTGCTCGCAGCCGCGAACCGTGTCGCCGGGCCCGACGTAGGCGGTGTCGTTGCCGGGGCCACAGTTGATCGTGTCGCGGCCGGGCCCGGCGTAGATGGTGTCGTTGCCGGGGCCGCCGCCGATGCTGTCGTTGCCGGGGCCGCCGTAGATCACATCGTTCCCGGTGCTGCCGGAGAGGACGTCGTTCCCCGGCCCGCCGTCGATCGTGTCGTTGCCGGGGCCGCCCCCGATCTTGTCGTTTCCCGGCCCTCCGTAGACGACGTCGTCGCCGTTGCCGGCAAAGATCGAGTCGTTGCCGCCGTTCCCGTAGATGAGGTCGTAATACGGGGTCCCCTGGATGAAGTCGGCCCCGGAGGTGCCCTCGATGAGGCATTGGTTCGAACGCCGCACCGGCTTGGCGGGTGGCGACGAGCTCACGACGTAGATGCCGAACCGTTTGCAGTCACCGACCGAGGAGACCGCCAGCGCGGCGCCGCTCGGCGACCAGCGCGCCGGCGAGTCGGGTGCGACGGCGCCGATCAACTCCTGCACAGGGCCGTCCGGCAGACCGACGTAGAGCCCGTAGGTACCGCCGCGGTCGCTGATGAACGCCAGGCGGCCGTCGACCGGGCTCCATTCCGGGAAGCGGTTGTTCGAACCCCCGCCGATCGCCTCGCGCGCGCCGCTGCCGTCCGGGGCGACGAGCCAGACCGTCCAGCGGCCGCTCGCGTCGCTCTCGAACGCGAGCGTCGACCCGTCCTCTGACCAGCTCGGGTTGACGTTGTCGCCGGCGCCGTCGAACGCGACGGTCGCCTTCGCGCCGTCGACCGGCACGATCTCGAGCGCCGAGCCGGCCGTGCTCGTCGTCGAGATAGCGATCGAGGTTCCGTCGGGCGACCAGACCGGCCCGGTCACGTCGGAGGTCGGCGGCGCGATGCCCTTCGCGAGCTGGCGGACCCCGGCGCCGCTCGCCGCCGACACCGCGAGCATGTCGCCCTCGAGGAATGCGATCTGCGTCCCGTCCGGCGACCAGGTCGCATCGGTTCCGGGGACGCTCCCGACCTCGCGGTCGGTGCTGTCCCGGACGCTCGTCGACGAGCCCGTCTCGACGAGCAACTCGCCACTCCCGGGCCGGAAGCCGCGCGCGCGTCCGGGGCCGACGATGTCGACCTCGTGGCCGCGGACGGCGGGCGTGAAAAGCACGTCGCTGCTCCCTGATCCGGCTGACGCGCGCTGGAAGGCGAGGGTCGTTCCCTGCGGCGCCCACCACGGCTCCGTGTCGCGCGGCACCGCAACGGGAGCCACCACGGCGTGTGCCGCGCCGCCTGCGAGCGCCGCCACAACGCACAGCACGAGGACGCCCCTCACCGGGCACAGTCTCGCAGCGCCTCGCCCCAGAGGAGTGGGCCTCTGTCGACCGAACTCCGATTCGTGCCTACCAGCGCGTTCGGCGAGGACACGTTCGGTCGCAAGGCCGAGGCGGCGGCGCGCTTCTTCGGCACCCCGAAATACATCCTCGGCCAGACGCTCATCGTGATCGCGTGGATCGCGGTGAACGCGGTTGCGGTCTCGTTCCGCTGGGATCCGTACCCCTTCATTCTCCTCAACCTCGCCTTCTCGACCCAGGCCGCCTATGCCGCGCCGCTGATCCTGCTCGCGCAGACACGGCAGGCCGACCGCGACAAGGTCGCACTCGACCAGTTGGAGGCCCACCGGGAAGAGGTCATGCACCACATGCAGCTCCGGGAGAACGCGATCAAGAAGGAGACCGACGAGCTGAAAGCCCTGCTTACGGCCAATACCAGCCTCACGCAGCAGGACAAGGAGCTCACCGAGAAGATCGAGACCCTCACGCGGGAGATCCATGCAAGCCTGAAAGCAGGCTGAGGGTCCGCTCCCTCACCCAGGGGGAGACTCCCTCGCTCTCAGGGAGGGATGGTTCGGGACACGATCACCCTATTGCCCCTCGTGCCGGGCGAGGGAAGCGCCGATAGCAGGCGTAGCAGGCGCTCTAGCGCGCCATCCACCCCGTCGAAGGAGATTTCGAATGATCAGCAAGATTCAGACGCGCCTGGCTCGTGAGGAGAGCGGTTTCACCCTCATCGAGCTTCTGGTCGTCATCGTCATCCTCGGCATCCTGGTTGCGATCGCGGTGCCGTCGTACCTCAGCTTCCGCGGCAACGC
>DATKQT010000033.1:0-34609 GCA_035532535.1 Gaiellaceae bacterium | reverse complement strand
CGCCCGGCGGTTCCGCCCAGCCGGACGAGGAAATACGCCGACCCGATGCCGACGGCGAGGAGGAACACGGCGAGCGCGAGTCGCCAGAGATCCCCCCACGTGAATGCGGCGACGAGCACTCCCGGGCGATCCTACCCTTAGGAGGCGCCCGTCACGGTTCCGCAGCCGATGACGGCGTCGCCTGCATAGAGAACGGCCGCCTGGCCCCGAGCGACGCCGTAGGCGGGCTCGTCCAGCTCCAGCTCGAAGCCGGCCTCGGTGCCGGACACCCGCGCCGCGATGGCCGGAGAGCGATAGCGGAGCTTCGCGTCGACGCGCTCGGCCGGAAGGTAGAGCCGCCCCGACGCGCGCACGCGGCTGCGTGCAAGCGCTTCGTGCGGGCCGACGACAACGGCGTTCGCTGCCGCATCCGTGTCGAGCACGTAGAGCGGGCGCTCCGCGACGACGCCGATGCCGCGGCGCTGACCCGGGGTGAACTCCCAGGCACCGCTGTGGACGCCGAGCTCGTTGCCGTCTGCGTCGACGATCGGCCCCGGCCGCGCCGCGAGCCCGTGCCGCGAGAGGAACGCGCGGTAATCGTCGCCGGCGAGAAAGCACGCCTCCTGGCTCTCCGCTCTGCGCGCGACGTCGAGGCCGGCGCGATCAGCCTCGTCGCGCGTCTGCTCCTTGCCCTGCTCGCCGAGCGGGAACCAGATGCGGTCGAGAAGCGCGGGATCGACCTGCGCGAGCATGTACGACTGGTCCTTCGCGGCGTCCGCCCCTCGCGCGAGCAGCCGCCGGCCGCCGCGCTCGACGATGCGCGCGTAGTGACCGGTCGCGAGGCGGTCGCACCCGGCGCGCTCGGCGAACGCGAGCAGCTCGTCGAAGCGGAACGCGCCGTTGCAGCGGATGCACGGGTTCGGCGTCTCGCCTCGTGCATAGCCGTCGAGGAAGGGCGAGACGATTGCGTTCCGGAACTCCTCGCGCAGGTCGAGCGTGACGTGCGGAACTCCGAGCCGGTGACAGGTCGCGCGCGCCGCGATGACCGCCTCCGGCGAACAGCACGCGCGCTCGGCGCTCGGCCCGGCGGGATCGAGCCAGAGTCGAAGGGTCACACCGACGGCGCCCGGGAGCGCACGCAGCAGTGCGACGGCGCTGTCGACGCCGCCGCTCATCGCCACCGCGGTACGTCCACGCGAGGGCTCGGCGCGGAACACGGGACCGAGCGCATTCGCGAGTGCATCCACCGCGAGCGTCTCGCCGCCGACGGCCGCCGCCTCGAGCAACGTCATCCCGTCGATCGAACGGTCGAGCCCCGGCGCATCCGCCTCGGCGATCCGCTCGCCGTCGATGCGGAGCCGCACCGCGGCCCACACGCCGTCGCGGGTGGAATCTCCGAAGCTCTCGATCAATTGGGCCCGGACCTAGGGAACCTGTCGAAACAGGTGGGTGCCCTGCCGCCGCGAAGACGGACGCGGGCTCCCTTCATGGTGCTGTTGGTTCACCATTCGGCCCGGACCCAAGTCACACTCTAGCGCGTGAAGCGCCACTGGATACTCTGCGTTCCCTGCACGCCGAGCAGCGCGGCCAGCGCTGGCGTGAGATTGAGCTCCCGGCCGGAAGGCACGTCACCCCGGTCGATCACGTTCGTCAGCACCGTGCGGCCGCCGAACCGGACGTAGATGCGAACGCCGCAGGGCAGCACGGGATGGCCGACGCCCATCGTGCGCGCCCCGACCTTTACGCCGCAGGCGGTCCGCCCGGTCGGCGCGTAGGGCGCAGCGAGAGCCGTCGTCCACGGCCCAGCTCCGGCCGGAAGGATTTGGTGGCGGCGGTGTCGATGGTCGACGAAGATCGCGATCGACACGGCGAGCAGGGCGACCGCGGCGAGAGACGCGATGCGCCGTCCCGCGGCGGCCTTCACAGGTTGGCGACGAGCCCGCCGAAGCTCTGCCGAACGAGGTCGTCGAAGTCGACGGGCAGCAGCCCGTCGGCCCCGGCGAAGTCACGCAGGTACATGAGCAGGAACGTTCGCTCTTCATCGGCGATCGGATCGCCCCCGGAGCCCTCGCGGGCCACGCGTTCGAGATCCCAGACGTTCCACTGGCGCGGGCCGCCGATGCGGGTGACCGCGGCCGCCGGCGGCAGCTCGAGCTCCGGCTCGGGAAGCGGTGGGAGCGCGGGCGCAAGGCGCGGCGGCTCCGGCACAGGCTCCGGCTCCGGCTCCGGCTCCGGCTCCGGCTCGGGCGCAGCGACGACGGCAACCGGCACCGGCGGCGGCTCAGCCACTGGTTGCGGCTCAGGCTCAGGATCCGGGTCTGCGCGGATGACACGCACGTGTGGTTCGGCCTCCGGTACGGCCGGTGCGGGCACTTGCGCCGCGCCCGGCAACGGCTTCCGTTTGCCCTCGTACCAGTACCCGAGCTCGACCAGGACCACGAGGAGATACGCGACCGTGCCCGCGATGACGATGCCCCAGATTTTGAACCCGGTCTCGAGGGCGATCACCGGAACGGCGACGATGAATGCCGCCTCGACGACGGTGCGCGGCCCGAAGAGTGGCCTCATGTGCAGAAGGTTACGGTTGCGGCTCGGACGGCTCCGAGCCCTCGGGCTCGGGCGGCGCCTCGACGCTCGTTGGCGGGCCGGCGAGCGCGGCCGTCGGCGGAAGCGGACGGTCCTCGTTCGACTGCTCCGCGGAGTGCATGATCGCGGCCGCCACCTTGGCGATCGCATCCGGTCCGAGCCCGGCCGCACCGAGGAGCTGCTCGGCGCCCTCCTGCGCACGGCCGATGACGACCCGCGCCTGATTGCGCGCCCACTCGAGCGTCTGCTCGACCTCTGCGCGGGCGGCGTTCGTGAGCTCCGTGGCCTGGTGGCGGGACTGCTCGAGGAGCCGCGCGCCGCGCGCCTCCGCTTCCTGCAGCTCGCGCGCCGCATCGGCCTGTGCCTTCGAGAGCAGCTCGCGCGCCTCGTTGCGGGCCGCGTTGAGCGTCTCGGCACGCTGCCTCTCGATCTCCTGCCCCTGCCGTTCGACCGCTGCCTCGCGGTCGCCGATGTGGCTCTGCCGCCGGACGAGCTCCTGCTCCGTCCGCGAGAGCTGTGCGGCGGACGCGGTCTGCGCGTCGCGCTCGATCGTGTCGGCGAACTCGGCCGCAGCGCGGATGAGATGCAGCGCGTCCATGCGCACGGCATGCCCACCAGGCTCGCCCGTTCCGGCGCGATTGCCGGCCACCTGCAGCACGCGGAGCTGCGCCTGGAGCTGCGCAACGTGACGGCGGAAGGCATCGAAGGCCTCGCGGACCTGGTTCGCGTCGAGCCCGTCCCCGGCGCGGGGAATGTCCTCGATCTTCGGAAGCGCGGTCAGCTGGGCCGCGCGATCCTGGCCTTCGGTTGCCATGTGGGACAAGTATGACCTCTTCGTCGGCGGGTGGGAGCTAGTTTTCGGTCGTTTCGACGGTTGACTTGATTCCGAGCTCCCGGAGCAGCGCGTCGGGCATCGGCGTCGGGCCGCCGGTCAGCGGGTCGGCGCCGCTCGCGACCTTCGGGAACGCGATCACCTGGCGGAGGTCGGGCTCACCCGCCATGCGGGCGACGAAACGGTCGATGCCCATCGCGAAGCCGCCGTGCGGCGGGGCGCCGAGCTTCAAGGCCTCGAGGAGGAAGCCGAACTTCGTCTGCTGTTCTTCCTCGCCCATGCCCATCACGCGGAAGACGGCCTGCTGCATCGCGGCGTCGTGGATCCGGATCGAGCCGGAGCCGAGCTCCCAGCCGTTCCAGATGAGGTCGTAGTGCTGGCTGAGCGCGGAGCCCGGATCTGCCTCGAACGCCTCGTCGCCCGGCATCGGCGCCGTGAACGGATGGTGGAGGAACGTCCACTGGCCGCTGTCCTCGTCGCGCTCGAACAGCGGGAAGTCGAGCACCCAGTGGAAGACCTCCTCCCCGGTCTCCGCGAGCTCGAGCTCCCGGCCGAGATGCGTCCGCAGCCCGCCGAGGACGCGCGCCACGGTCGGCTCCTCGTCGGCGACGAAGAGCGCCGTCGAGCCTTCCTGGACGCCAAATGCCGACAGTTCGGCTTCGGAGAGGAACTTCGAGATCTGCCCGAGCTGGGCGAGTCCCTTCGCCCCCCACTCCTTCGCGATCTCTTCGAGCCGCGCATGCTCGCTGCGCGAGAACATGCGGGGAACGACGATGTAGCGGACGCACGGAGCGTTCGCGAACACGCCGAACTGCGAGCCGCGCGTGACTTCGGTCGCGTCCTCGATCGCGAGACCGAAGCGAAGGTCGGGCTTGTCGGTGCCGTACCGCGCGATCGCCTCCGCGTACGACATGCGTGGGAACGGGCGCGCCGGTGCTTCTCGGCCGACCGCCTCGAAGCTCGCGACGACGCACCGCTCGAGCACGTCGAGGACGTCCTCGCGCTCGACGAACGACATCTCGAGGTCGAGCTGGCGGAACTCGAACTGCCGGTCTGCGCGCAGATCCTCGTCGCGCCAGCACGTTGCGATCTGGTAGTAGCGGTCGAGCCCGCCGACCATGCACAGCTGCTTGAAAAGCTGCGGCGACTGCGCCAGCGCGTAGAACTTGCCGGGCTGAAGCCGGACGGGCACGAGGAAGTCGCGCGCACCCTCCGGTGTTCCCTTCGTCATGCTCGGCGTCCAGACGTCGACGAAAGCGAGGTCGTCCATTGTCCGCCGGATCGCGTTGATGATGACGTGGTTGAGGCGCAGGTTGCGCTGCATGCGGTCGCCGCGCATGTCGAGGTAGCGGTACCGAAGCCGGAGCACCTCGTCCACGCTCTCGTCGCCGATCTGGAAGGGGAGCGGCTCCGACGTCGAGACGATGCGCAGCGTGTCGACCTGGATCTCGACTTCGCCCGTTGGGATGTTCGGGTTGACCGCATCGGGCGCACGCGCGACGATCTCGCCTTCTGCCTGGAGGACGAACTCGTTGCGCACGTCGTGCGCGACCGGGTCGTTCTCGGGCCGTACCACCAGCTGGACGAGGCCAGTGTGGTCGCGCAGGTCGATGAACACGAGACCGCCGTGATCGCGACGCGCGTCGACCCAGCCGGCGAGCGTCACCCGACGACCTGCGTCGCCCGCGCGCAGCACGCCGCACATCGTGTCGCGCCAGCTCACGTGAGCAGTTCCTTTAATTCGTCGACTCCGTCCACGCCGACGTCCAGCTCGCCCTGCCGCCGCAGGATCCAGCCGCCAGCGCCGACGACGACTGTCGCGCGTGCGTGCTTCTGCCCGTAGGTCACCTGGCCCTTGAGCGAGCGGCCGGCGTGATCGAGGTCGGCGGCGATGCCGGCTGCGCGCAGCTCGTACACCGCACTGAACGCGGATTGACCCGGCTCTACCGCGAAGAACACGTCGAGCAGCGGCTCGGCAGCCGTGATTCCCTCCAGCTCGAGCGACAGCACGAGCCGCTCGATACCGGCGCCGAAGCCGATCCCCGGCGTCGGCGGGCCGCCGATCTCCTCGACGAGATAGTCGTAGCGCCCGCCGCCGCAGATGGTGGAGGCCTGCGCACTCTCGTCCGGGCCGAGGAACTCGAACGTCGTGCGCGTGTAGTAGTCGATGCCGCGCACGAGCGTCGGCACGATGGTGTACGGGACGCCGTACTCGTCCAGGTACGAGCACACGCGCGCGAAGTGCTGGGCGCACTCGTCGCAGAGCGAGTCGCCGATCTTCGGCGCGTCCTCGAGCGCGGCCCGCACCTTCGGATTCTTCACGTCGAACACCCGCAGCGGGCTCGTCGCGCGCTTCTGCTTCGCGTCGTCGTCGAGGACGTCGGAGTGCGCGTCGAGCCACTCGTTCAACCGCTCGATGTACGCCGGTCGGCACGCGCGGTCGCCGATCGAGTTCAGCTGGAGCTCGAACTTCCGGATGCCGAGGTTGCGCAGCAGCGCGTCGTAGTACTGGATCACCTCGGCGTCGACGGACGGCTCCGCAGACCCGATGCACTCGAGCGAGAGCTGCGTGTGCTCGCGGAAGCGGCCGCGCTGCGGCGCCGCGTACCTGTACATGGTGGCGATCGTGTAGAGCTTCACCGGCTGCGGCTCGCGGTGCATGCCGTGCTCGATGTACGCGCGACAGATCGGCGCCGTGCCCTCGGGGCGCAACGTCAGCGAGCGGTCGCCGCGGTCCGCGAACGTGTACATCTCCTTCTGGACGATGTCGGAGCCCGCGCCCGAGGTGCGCTGGAAGAGCTCGGTGTCCTCGAATGCCGGCGTCTGGATGCGGCGGTAGCCGTAGAGCGCGCACATGCGCTCCATCTCCCCCGTCACCTTCTCCCAGAGCGGCTGGTCGGACGGGAGGATGTCGTGCGTTCCCTTCGGCGCCTCGATGCGCGTCACGCGCGCAGCTCCGCGAGGAACGGATTGCGCGCGAGCTCGGCGCCGAGCGTCGTCCGCGGCCCGTGGCCGGGATACACGATCGTGTCCTCGGAATACCGCTCGGTGAGCGTGCGTACCGACGCGAGCAGCGTGTCCCAGTCGGCCCCCGGGAGATCGACGCGGCCGACGGATCCGGCGAAGAGCAGGTCGCCGCTGAAGAGACAGCCGTCGGCGTAGAACGCGACGTGCGCGGATGAGTGGCCGGGGATCGCGACGCACTCGAACGTGATGCCGGCGAGCTCGAGCGTCTCGCCGCCGTGGAGCGGATGGTCGACCGGATAGGCGCGTCCCGGCGCGCCTGCGGGCGCGAACTCAGGGAAGCGCTCCAGCCGGTCGCGCTCGCCCTCGGGCATGTACACCGGAGCGCCGGTTCCCTCGGCGAGATCGGCGACCCCGCCGACGTGGTCGAAGTGCCCGTGCGTGATCAGGATGGCCGCGCAGGAAGCCCCCATGCCGGCCAGCTCGAGGCGCAGCTGCGCGGCGTCGCCGCCGGGATCGACGACGACTGCCTCCGCCGCTCCGCGCTTCGCCCGCACGACGTAACAGTTCGTCTGCAGCGGTCCAAGCCCATATGTATCCACGACGGGTGGCATCGAGCGAGTGTAACGAGGCACGTCTCCGGGCAGGCTCGTCTTATGCGGCACTGGAACCTGCACGAGATCCCTGCGCCGGACGGCTCACGCTCGCCGACGGTGCTCCACTCGCGCGACGGCGAGGGACGCGTCGTGTTCATCGCCCTGACGCCCGGACAGGAGCTCGGCGAGCATCAGGTGAAGGAGGCCGCCCTCATCCTCGTCGTCGACGGCGAAGCGAGGATCGACGCCGGCGACGAGTCGGTGGAGGCGCACTCGGGCGACCTCTTCCGGTTCGACCCCGACGAGCGGCGCTCGGTGACGAGCGCCGGCGGCGCGCGGCTTCTGCTCGTGCTGTCCCCGTGGCCGGGCGTCGGCCACTACCGCGGCGACCGCGACGAGGCTGGCGTCAGCGCTTCGTAGGAGCCTGCTCGCGCGCCTGCCAGCGACGGTAGGCGAACCGGTCGAGCAGATACGTGAAGGGGATGAAGAGCGCGGTGTAGAGCACCGCCGCCACCGCAGCGCCCGTGTAGTTGTGGGTCTTGTTCAGCATTCCGAAGAGGACGAAGACGACAGCGCCGAGGATGAGCGCACGCCGGCCTGCCCGCCCCCACGACGGGGGCTGAGGCGTCCGGCGTCCCCGCGCCGGAGGCGCACTCTTCTTCGCCGCGGGCTTCGCGCCGTTGCGACGCGTCTCGGCCGGAGTCTCCTCCGGCGGGTGGACCTCGTTCCCGTCGTCGTCGAGGTAGACGAACTCGTAGTCGTGCCGCTTGGCCTTCGCCTCGCGGCGCTTCTGCTTCCTCGTCGGCATGGAGAACCTAGGGTAGCTCGCCGCCGACGACGACCCTCGCGACCACCTCGCCGCCGAGGTGGTAAGCGAGGTAGCGCCAGTCGGGCGCGTCGAGGAGGACGAGGTCCGCACGGAAGCCCGGCGCGATCCGGCCGATCCGGTCGGCGCGGCCGAGCACGTGCGCCGCGTTCACGGTGCATGCGGACAGCGCCTCCGCCGGCGAGAGCTTCAACTGTGTGACAGCGAGTGAGCAGCAGAGCGGCAGGCTCTCGCAGAACGCGCTGCCCGGATTGAAGTCGGTCGCGAGCGCGACCGCGGCACCGGCATCGACGAGCGCGCGCGCCGGCGGCATCGGCCGCCCGAGGAAGAGCGCGCTCGCCGGAAGGACGACGGCTGTCACGTCGCTCACGGCAAGCGAACGAATGCCCTCGTCGCCGGTCGCTTCGAGATGATCGACCGAACGCGCGCCGAGCTGGATCGCGAGCGGAATCGCTCCCTGCTCGGTGAACTGATCGCCGTGCAGCCGGAGCGCGAGACCGGCGTCGCGGCACGCTTCGAGATAGCGCCGCGCCTGCGCCGCTTCGAATGCACCGCGCTCGAGGAAGACGTCGGCCGCCTCGGCGATCTTCGCTGCCTCGGGAAGCACCTCGGCCAGCGCGAAGTCGAGATACGCATCCGCGTCGTCGAACTCCGGCGGCACCGCGTGCGCGCCGAGCCACGTCGGGATTCCGCCGGCGGACCGGATCGCGCGCAGCGACGCGAGCTCGGTGTCGCGGTCGAGGCCGTACCCGGACTTCGCCTCGAACGTCGTCGTGCCGTGCCGCCGCATCCAATCCCGGTGGAGCAGAACCGCGTCGCGCAGAGCGTCCTCCCCCGCCTCGCGCGTTGCCCGAACGGTGGAGAGAATGCCGCCGCCGCGCGCGTGCAGCTCCTCGTACGTCGCCCCGGCCGCGCGCAGCGAGAACTCCTCCACACGGTCTCCGCCGAACGCCGCGTGCGTGTGACAGTCGACGAGGCCCGGGACAGCGCAACACCCATCGCCGTAGACCTCGTCGACGTCGCCGTCGAGCGCCGGGAGGTCGCGCATGCGGCCGACCGCCTCGATCGTGCCGCCGTCACAGAGGACGTACGCGTCCTCGAGCACGTCCACCTCGCCGAGGCGTGCTCCGCGCAGCGGCGCTTCGCGGCCCGCCGGTGTCGCCACTTGGGCGAGATCGCGAATGAGGAGGCGCACGCGCTGAGTCTACGAACCTCCCGAGGAGGCGACGGGCGCTGACTGTGCCGGTGTGACGGTTACCGGTGCCACGGTTACCGGGGACACCGTCGCCGGCGTGACCGTCGTCGTCGCTGCAGGCGTTGTCGCCTGCGCGAGCTTCTTGGTCGTGATCGCAGTCGTCGTCGAGTAGGCCGTCTGCGTCGCGCTGGCGGCAAGTCCGGCGAAGAGCCCGCATGCGGCCAGCGCGGTGCCGGCAACGGCGCCGGTGATTCGGCGAACGCGAATCATGTTCCGGTCGCGGCTCTTGGGGGTCATCGCTCGCTCTTTTCGAGCGACAGCGCAAGGCGCGGGCACATCTTCACGGCGTGCCGCGCGGCAGGCGCGAGGCTGCGTCTGACAGGCTCGCGCGGCATGATCGGGTAGCCCCACTCGTCGAGCTCGACGAGCTCGGGCAGGAGCTCCGCGCAATGGCCGTAGCCGTCGCAGAGGATCGGATTCACGCGGAGTTTCATCCTCATCTCCATTCGCGGGACGCTCCCAGCGGGAGCACCTGGGAACGTGCCGAACCGGTGCAACGGCCGGCACGGTGGCGTGCGATCTCGTCCGCGAAGACGTCCACGGCGCTCGCGACAAAGCGGGTCGCTCCGTTCGGATGTGCACACGCGCCGCGACCGGAGACCTGCGGCGCCAGCCGGCGGAGCCGGTCGACGTCGAGCGTCTCGAGCGCATCGGCCATCGCGGCGAGACCGAAGAGGCACGGCCCGCACTGGCCCGCGCTCTCCTCCGCGAGGTAGCGCGCGACTCGCGCCGACTCGGCAAGCCCGCAAGCGTCTTGCGGCAGCACCACGATCGATCGAGCACCGAGCGCAGCGCCGAGCGGCTTCAGCGCGGCGTCGGCGAGCGGGAGCTCGAGCGCGTCGTGCCCACGCACCCACGTGCCGAAGTAGCCCCCGACGAGAACTGCCTGCGGAAGGGCGCTGAGCCCGCCGAACCGTTGCAGGACGTCTCGCATGGGCGTACCGAGCTCAACCTCCGCGACGCCGGGGCTCCGCACGGCGCCGAGAACGGTGACGAGGACAGTGCCCGGCTCGTCAGCCGTCCCGCGCTCGCGGAACCAGTCGGCCCCGTACCGCGCGATGAGGCCGAGGTTCGCGAGCGTCTCGACGTTCTGGACGAGCACGCCTCTCTGGTACGGCTTCTGCATCGTCGGCTTCGCCGGGCCGCCGTTCAGGTGGTTGACGAGCGCAGACTCTTCGCCGGCGACGAAGCGATCGGGCACCGTCTCCAGGAACCACTCGAAGCCGTCACTCCGTTGAGCGAGCGCGCGTTCGAGACGTTTCCGAACCGTGCGGTTCTCGCGGCCGACCGCGAAGAGGAGCCGGCGGGCGCCCACGATTCGGGCGGCGACCATCGCGCCGTCAACGACGAGGTGGGGGTTCTCGGCCAGGAGGACCTTGTCCTTCCAGCTCGCCGGCTCCCCCTCTGTTCCGTTCGCGACGACGACCGCATTGCGGGTGCGCGCCGCGGCCGCGAGCTTGACCGACGTCGGGAACGCAGCTCCGCCGCGACCCGTGAGCCCGCTCGCCTCGATCTCGGCCAGCAGGTCGGCACGGCGTCGCCGCGGCAACGGCGTGTCGATCGGGGCAAGGAGGCGCGCAGACGCGTCTGCTCGCCGCTCAGCAGCGACGGCGACGCTCATGACGCAGCCCCGAGGTACTTCGGATACGGGTTGCGGAGCGCCAGCAGGCGCCAGGCGAGCGTGGCCGCTATGAGGCCGGCGCAGGCGACGCCCGTGTCGAGGAACCAGCCGGCGGCCTTGTCGGTGCCGATGCCGACGCTGTGTGCGAGGGCGAGCGGCCACGACGCGTAGGCGAGCCAGTGCACGCCCTTCCACACGCGCTGGCTCATCCGATGGCGGAGAAGGCTTGTGACGATCACCGCCGCGAGCAGATCGAACGAGAGCGCGCCCATGCCCAGCCAGAGGCCGTACTTCGCGCTCGGCAGTGGGAGGAGCGCCTGCGCGAGGCTGACCTTCGCGTACGAGTCGGCGAGCGCCGTCGCGATGTGGATGCCAAGGAACACGACCGCGAGCAGCGACACGCTGCGATGCACACCCAGCGTCACGAAGCGCGGCAGGCGGGCGGTGCCAAACCGGCGCGTCGTCGCGATGCCGAGGACGACGACGATGGTGAACAGGATCAGCGTCACGACGCCGCTCCCGCGCATGAGGTACCAGATGATGGGGTTGTTCAGGCTGCGCACTGGAGCTCTTTCTGTTCAGGCCAACCACCCGTGAGGACGACGCGGCCGTCAGGGCGGACGAGGCGGGCGGCAACGCCGGCGCTCTCGAGCCAGCGCGGCGCGTCCTGACCGAGGACCACGGAGGCGGTCGATGCGGTGTTCGCGCCGACACACGTCGAGGCGGCGACGCTGACCGTGCGCCAGACCTCCGCCGCCGGCCTTCCGGTGCGCGGGTCGAGGATGTGATGCGCGATGCCCTCGGTCGTGCGCCAGCGGCGAACGGTCGTGCTCGAGGTGGCGAGCCCGCCGGCGGCGATCGCCACCGTTTGACCGTCCGCCACGGAGGGAGCGCGATGGTCGTCGGTGACGAGGATCGGCCAGCCGCCGGCGGGCGCCGGCCCTGCGACGGCGATATCGCCGCCGAGGTTCACGAGAACGGAGGAGCCGGTGGCGCGGAACGCCGCGGCGGCCGCACGGTCGGCGGCGAGCGCCTTCGCGGTCGCACCAAGGTCGACGAAGACGCCGGCCGGCACACGTACGCGCCGACGCTCGTCGTCGATCTCGATGCGCCGCCAGTCGGCCGCGGGGACGAGCTCGATCCGCGCGGGCCGGCGCCGGGAGATGACGACGCGGAAGTCGGCGTCCCAGCCGAGGGCGCGCATCGACCCGCCCACAGTGGGGTCGACTGCGCCGCCGGTGGCCGCCGCGGCGTCCACCCCCGCTGCGAGTGCCTGGCGCAGCAGCCGGCTTGCCGGCATCCACCGGCCACCGCTGCCGGCGAGACGCGAGATCTCGGAGTCGGCGCGGAAGCGGCTGCACGCCAGGTCGATCGCGTCGAGCTCGCGCTCGAGGACGTCAATCGCATCGGACAACGACGCCGCGTCGAGCGTGGTGATCTCAGCGGTGGTGCCCAGCGCGGAGAACGAGGCCGTAGCGGGATGCATGGTTCGAGTTTCGCCATGCTCAGTGAGCCGCCTGTGAGCGCCACCTGTGAGTGTCCTGTGAGCTTCAGGCCTCCGTGGCCGGCAGGCGCAGGCCGCCCTCGCGTGCAGCCTCGATCGCCTCCGGGTAGCCGGCGTCCGCATGGCGGAGCACTCCGGTAGCCGGGTCGGTCGTGAGCACGCGCTCGAGCCGTTCCGCCGCGTCGTCGGTGCCGTCGGCGACCACGACCATGCCCGCGTGGATCGCGTTCCCCATGCCGACGCCTCCGCCGTGGTGCACGCTCACCCAGGTCGCACCCGCGGCGACGTTGACGAGCGCGTTGAGGATCGGCCAGTCGGCGATCGCGTCCGAGCCGTCGCGCATCGACTCGGTCTCGCGGTAGGGCGAAGCGACGGATCCCGCGTCGAGATGGTCGCGCCCGATGACGACGGGAGCCTTCACCGCTCCCCTCCGCACGAGCTCGTTGATCGCGAGCCCCGCCTTCGCGCGGTCGCCGAAGCCGAGCCAGCAGATGCGCGCCGGCAGCCCCTGGAACGCGACGCGACCCGGTGCGAGCTCGAGCCACCGCTGCAGGAGCGCATCATCCGGGAAAAGCGTCTGCAGCTCGGCGTCGATCGCCGCGATGTCGGCCGGGTCGCCGGACAGCACCGCCCAGCGAAACGGCCCGATCCCGCGACAGAACAGCGGCCGGATATAGGCCGGGACGAAGCCCGGGTATGAGAACGCCTCCGTCACCCCGGCTTCACGGGCCTCCCCGCGCAGGTTGTTGCCATAATCGAAAACAGCTGCTCCGCGCCGGACGTACTCGAGCATGCCCTCGACGTGCGCCGCGATCGACGCACGCGCAAGCCGCAGGTACTCGTCCGGATCGGACGTGCGCAACGTTCTGGCCTCGTCGACCGTGTATCCGCCCGGCACGTACCCGTTGAGCGGATCGTGTGCGGCCGTCTGATCGGTGACGAGGTCGAAGTGCTCGCCGCGTGCGGCAAGCAGCGGCACGACGTCGGCGGCGTTTCCGAGGAGTCCGACCGACAGCGCACGCTTCTCGGCCGCGGCCGCGCGGATGCGCGCGAGCGCGTCGTCGAGCGAGTCCGTCGCCTCGTCGAGGTAGCGCGTCTCGAGTCGGCGCTCGATGCGATGCGGGTCGACCTCGACGCACAGGATCGCCGCGCCCGCCATCGTCCCCGCGAGCGGCTGCGCGCCACCCATGCCGCCGAGCCCCGCCGTCAGGATGGTGCGGCCGCGCAGATGCGGCTCGCCGAAGTGCTTCTCGCCGGCGGCGGCGAACGTCTGGTAGGTGCCCTGGAGGATTCCCTGCGTGCCGATGTAGATCCACGACCCCGCCGTCATCTGCCCGAACATCGTCAGGCCGAGCGCCTCGAGGCGGCGGAACTCGTCCCACGTCGCCCAGCGCGGAACGAGCAGCGAGTTGGCGATGAGCACGCGTGGCGCGCCTTCGTGCGTGGCGAGCACGCCGACCGGCTTGCCCGACTGCACGAGCAGGGTCTCGTCCGGCCCGAGCTCGAGCAGCGTCGCGACGATCGCGCGCAGCGCCTCGTGGTTGCGCGCCGCCTTCCCCGAGCCTCCGTAGACGATGAGCTCCTCCGGCTTCTCGGCGACCTCGGCATCGAGGTTGTTCAACAGCATGCGCAGCGGCGCCTCGGTCGACCACTGCCGCGCGTTGAGCGTCGTGCCTCGCGGGGCGCGAATGCGGGAGAGGTCTCCGCACAGCGCTTCGACGCGCGAGGTCGTGATGCTCACCCGACGGCCCTCTCGAGCGATCCGTCGCGAATCGCGGCGGCCACGGCCTCGATGTCGGGAGCGAGAGAGCGGTCGTCCTTCAGCCGCGGCGAGAGCTCCCGAACGAATGCACGCGCAGCGCGAACGCCGACCCCGGGCTCCAGCGGCGCGAGGAATTCGACGCCCTGTGCGCCGGCGAGCAGCTCGATCGCGAGCGCGTTCTCGCAGTTCGCGAGCACCTGCCACGCCTTGAGTCCTGCCGCGTTTCCCATCGACACGTGATCCTCCTGCCCGGCGCTCGTCGGAATCGAATCCACCGATGCCGGATGCGCAAGCACCTTGTTCTCTGAGACGAGGGATGCAGCCACGTACTGGGGAATCATGAACCCGCTGTTCAACCCGCCCTCGCTCGTCAGGAACGCAGGCAAGCCGTCGGACAAGTTCGGGTTCACGAGGCGCTCGACGCGGCGCTCGGAGATCGACGCGAGCTCGGCCGTCGCCATCGCCATAACGTCGAGCGCGAAAGCGAGCGGCTGGCCGTGGAAGTTGCCGTTGGAGACGAGCGCCTCCTCCTCGACGAGAACGAGCGGGTTGTCCGTCGCCGCGTTCAGCTCGACCGAGATGGTGTAGTCGATGTAGTCGAGCAGGTCGCGTGACGCGCCGTGCACCTGCGGCGCGCAGCGCAGCGAATACGCATCCTGCACCTTGTCGCACCAGCGGTGCGACTCGATGATCGCGGAGCCTTCGAGCAACTCGATCACGTGCGCCGCTGATGCCGCTTGCCCGCGCAGAGGGCGAAGCGCGTGGATCTCCGGCAGAAACGACGTGCGCGATCCCTGCAGTGCCTCGAGCGACTGCGCGCACGCGACGTCGGCGGCGTGCGCGAGCCTCCGCGCGCGCACGAGCCCGAGCGCGGTGAATGCCGCCATGAACTGGGTGCCGTTGATGAGGGAGAGGCCCTCCTTCGCGGCGAGCTGCACCGGCTCGAGACCGACGCGCGTCAGCGCTTCGAGGCCCGGCATGCGCTCGCCGCCGAGAAGGGCCTCGCCTTCCCCGACGAGCGGAAGCGCGAGATGTGCGAGCGGTGCGAGGTCGCCGGACGCGCCGACGCTCCCCCGCGCCGGAACGACCGGGACGATGCCGCGGTCGAGGCACGCGAGCAAGAGCTCGACCGTCGCAATGTGCGCGCCCGAGTTCCCCTTTGCCAGCGTGTTCGCGCGCAGGAGCATCGCCGCGCGCACGACCTCGTCCGGATAGGGCTCGCCGACGCCGCACGCGTGGGAGCGCAGCAGCCTCAGCTGCAGTTCCTCGGTCAGCTCTTCCGGAATCGACTGCGAGACGAAGCGGCCGAAGCCGGTGTTGACGCCGTACGTGTGCTCGTGGGTGCCGTGCGCCGCACGTTCGACCACGTCACGGGCAGCGCGCATCTTCACGCGTGCGGCGTCGGTCAGCTCGGTCGGCCGTCGTTCGACGGCGACGGCCCAGACGTCGGCGACGGTCAGGTCGTCGCCGGTGAGGGCGACCGGAGTCACGGGGAGACTCTATTCGGCGCGGCGTGCGAGCTCGTCCTCGACGTCTGTGACGTCGACGCCGGCTGCCGCGAGCAGGACGTACAGGTGGAACACGAGGTCTGCCGCCTCGGAGACGAGTGCCTCGCGGTCGCCGGAAACAGCTGCGAGGCCCGTCTCGACCGCCTCCTCGCCGACCTTCTGCGCGCACCGCGCGACGCCGGCGTCGAGCAGCGAGACGACGTACGAGCCCTCTGGGCGCTCCTGCTTCCGCTCCGAGATCGTCCGCCAGAGCGCGGGTGCGAAGCACGAGCGCGCCCCCGTGTGGCACACCGGGCCCGCCGGACGGACGCGCAGGAGCAGCGCGTCGCCGTCGCAGTCGTCGCGAATCTCTTCGACATGCAGGACGTTCCCCGACGTCTCGCCCTTGCGCCACAGCTTCTCGCGCGAGCGGCTCCAGAACCATGCCTCGCCGGTTTCGCGCGTCAATCGCTCCGCCTCGGCGTCCATCCAGGCGAGCATGAGCACGCGGCCGTCGCCGGCGTCCTGCACGATCGCTGCCTTCAGCGGAGGCATACGCCGAGCTCCTTGAGCTCTGTTCGCAGCGACACGAGCCGTGCGGGATCCTCGTGGAGAATGGATGCGAGGAGCGCCGCCTGCGACACCTCGAGTGCCTCCGCCACGTGACGCGCGTTGCCGGCGCCACCTGAGGCAATGACGGGGAGCGACACGGCGTCGCGCAGCGCCGCGAGCTGGTCGAGGTCGTAGCCGTCCTGCATCCCGTCTCGATCGATCGACGTGACGAGCAGCTCGCCTGCGCCACGCTGTTCGCACTCCTGCGCCCACGCGACCGTGTCGCGCGCGGCGTCGCGCGTTGCGGCGTGCGAGCGCACGCGCCCGCCCTCCGTGTCGATGGCGACGACGACCGCCTGGCTCCCGAGCGCGCGCGCGAGCTCCTCGATCAGCTCGGGACGGGCGAGCGCGGCCGAGTTGATGCTGATCTTGTCGGCGCCGGCCTCGAGCAGCGTGGTCGCGTCCGCGACGGAGCGGATGCCGCCGCCGAAGGTGAAGGGAATGGTCACGTGCTCGGCGACACGCGCTGCGACGCCGGCCGCCGCGACCCTGGACGTGATGGTGGCCGAGATGTCGAGGAACACGAGCTCGTCCGCGCCGCCGTCGGAGTAGGCCGCACCGAGCTCGACCGGGTCGCCGACGTCGCGCAGCTGCCGGAAGCGCACGCCCTTGACGACGCGCCCGCCGGCCACGTCGAGACAGGGGATCAGCCGCGGGAGAGGCATTGCTCCAGAAACCGTTGACCGGCGATGCCGCTCTTCTCGGGATGGAACTGCACCCCGACGAAGGAGCCGTGCTCGACGATCGCGGCGTGACCCTCGCTCGTCGCCACCGTCGCGTCGGTCACCGCCTCGTACGAGTGCGCGAACCAGTACGCCTCGCCGCCGGGCTCGACCCTCGCCCAGCCGATGCGCGGGACACGTTCCGCCTGTAGCCGCACCGCACGGCCCGGCACGATCCCGAGCCCGGCGACCCCGCCGTCCTCCTCGCTCTCGTCGAGCGCAAGCTGGAGGCCCAGGCAGATGCCGAGGATCGGCCGGCCGGCCGCTTGGCGTGCGCGCAAGACGTCGGCCGCCGGCCCGAGCCCGTCCATCGCCGACCGTGCGGAGCCAACGCCGGGAAGCACCGCCAGGTCTGCACGCTCGAGGTCGTCCGTCATCTCGGCACCCAGGCGACGCATCGCAAGCTCGACAGACCGGACGTTGCCGGCGCCGTAGCGTGCGATCGCGACGGTCTTCACATCAGGCCCTTCGTGGACGGAAGCACGTCGCCCTCGCTCCGCACGGCGGCGCGCAGCGCGCGGCCCGTGGCCTTGAACGCCGCTTCGGCGACGTGATGTGCGTCGTCGCCGGTCGACTCGACGTGCAAACCGATGCGCGCGTTGTTCGCGAAGCTCGCGAGCACGTGCGGCGCAAGTTCGACGGCAGGGTCGATGATGATCCTCGTATGCGGGCGGCCGCCGAGATCGACAGCGGCGCTCGCTCGCGCGTCGTCCATGACCACGACCGCGTCGCCGTAGCGCGCGATCCCCTTGCGATCCCCGAGCGCGCGGTCGAACGCCTCGCCGAGTGCAATCGCCGCGTCCTCGGCAGTGTGGTGCGCACCGGTCTCGAGATCGCCGTTGCCTTCGAGCACGAGGTCGAAGCCGGCGTGGAACGCAAGTTGCTCGAGGAAATGGTCATACAGGCCCGCGCCGGTGCCGACACGCACGCGGCTGGCGCCGTCGAGCGCGAGCCGCACCCGCATGGTCGTCTCGACGGTCGTCCGCACGGAACGGGCGCGACGCTTCTGCGCCGGCGGTTCCCCGGCAAGAGCCGCGAGGAGCAGGTCGTCGTCCTCGCGGTCGCGCACGGAGATGCGAACGGCGTCCTCGAACACCCGCACCACGCAACCGGCGGCGAGGAGCGTGGCCGCGACCGCGCCGGGGTCGGCGACCGGCACGTAGACGAAGTTGGCACGCGACGGCAGCGGGGCGAAGCCGAGTCCGCGCAGCTCCGCGGCGAGGCGCTCGCGTTCCTCGATCACGGGCGCCGGATCCGGCGGCGACGCGAGCGCGGCGAGCGCGAGCGCGACCGAGAGCGACGATACGGGGTCCGGCGCCTGGCGCGCGTTCAGCTCGGCGGCGACCTCCCGCGATGCGAGCGCGTAGCCGACGCGCGCGCCCGCGAGCGCGAAGATCTTCGAGAACGTCCGGAGGACGATGACACCGTCGTCGATGAGCCCGACGGCGCCCGGATCGTCCGCGTACTCGAAGTACGCCTCGTCGACGACGAGCGGGCGCGCGGACGGGAGCGGCTCGAGCGCGCCGGTCGGATTCCCGGGCCGGCACGCGAACGTGAGCACCGGCGCCTCGTCGCCGACCTCGGCGCCGGCGAGCTGAGCGGCAACCCGGAACAGCGGGTACGTCGGCGCGGACGGGATTGCGACGGTGTCGCCGGGGCCGGCGAACGAGCGCGCAACGAGCAGGATGAGGTCGTCCGCGCCGGCGCCGAGGACGACGTTCTCGGTCTCGACGCCCGCGTACTCGGCGATCGCCTCGCGGATGAACGGATGGCCGCCGTGCGCGTATTCGTTCACGCGCGCGAGCGCTGATGCGATCGCCGCGGGACGCGAGCTTGGGAGCGGCAGCGGCGGGACGTTGCCGTCGAACCGCAAGATCTGCACCGGATCGAGCCCCGCGCGGCCTGCGAGCTCGGCCGTCGACGGCGCCCACTGATACTCGGCGAACTCGGGCGAGAGCGCTCTCACCGCTGCACCGCCTCGGCGTGCGCGGGCAAGCCTTCGAGTGCTGCGAGCGCCTGCACTGTCGGGCGGACGCGGGCCAGCCCATCCTCGGTGAGCCGCTGAACGGTGATCGGCTTGAGGAATGCCTCCAGTCCGAGGCCGCCGACGCGGCGCGCCCAGCCGCCCGTCGGGAGGACGTGATTCGCGCCGGTGCCGAGATCGCCGCTCGCCACCGGCGACCACTCACCGACGAAGACGGCGCCGGCGTTGCGGACCTGCGAAGCGAGCGCCGTCGCGTCGCCGAGCAGGACGAGGTGCTCGGGCGCGATCGCCTCGGCCTCCTCCAACGTGGAGACGATGCGGCAGACGGCTTCGTGCCCATGCTCGGCCTGGGCCGCGACCTCGAGCTCGGCGAGCCGGCGGTCGCCGCCGGCACCGAGGACGACAACGACCTCCGATGGCCCCGCCGGTAGGTCGATGGCGACGTCGCGCGCGACCGCGAGCTTCGCGTCGTTCACGTACGGGCCTCCCGGCCCGATGATCTTGTCCACACACTCGACATACGCGAGGTGGCCGATCGCCTGCGGCCCGCCGAGCGCCCACACCTCGTCGATCCCGAGCAGCTCCGCGGCGCGCGCAACGAGGCCCGCGCCCTCGGGAGGCGTACAGACGACGAGGCGCCGCACGCCCGCGACCTGTGCAGGCACGGCGCACATGACGAGCGTCGACACGAGCCCACGCGGCACATAGACGCCGACAGAGTCGAGCGAGATCCAACGGCGCTCGAGCTCGACGCCGGGCTCGACCTCGAGCCGCACGTCGGCCGGCCGCTGCACTTCGTGCCAGCGGCGCACACGGTCGGCGAGCGCCAGCACTGCCTCCTCCGGAATGTCGCCCGACGGGTCCGCGCGTGCCGGCTCGACACCGTCGAGGCGCAGCGCCCACTCACGCACCGCCTCGGCGCCGCGCGCCTTGATGTCCTCGACGATGTTCACCCGAGCATCCGTTCGACGGGAACGATGAGGATCGACGACGCACCCGCGCTCTCGAGCTCCGGGAGCAGGCGCCAGATGTCGGCGGCGGGAACGAGGCTGTGCACGGCCACCATTCCCGGCTCGGAGAGGGGCAGCACGCTCGGTGCGCGGGACCCGGGTACGAGTGCGCAGATCGCGTCGATTGCATCCTCGGGCGCGTTCAACATGAGGTAGCGCGTCCCCCGCGCGTCGACGACGCTGCGGAAGACGCCGGCGAGGTGGACGGCCTCGGCACGCGGTTCGGGCGGACCGATGAGCACCGCCTCGGACTCGAGCAGGACGCCGATCGAACGGAGGCCGTTCGTGCGCAGCGTGCTCCCGCTCGAGACGAGATCCACGATCGCGTCGGCGAGCCCGAGTCGCGGCGCGAGCTCGACGGAGCCGTGCACGTCGACGAGCGCGATCGGCACGGGCAACAGATCCTGTGCAAGCCGCGGGAAGCTCGTCGCGATCCGCGCCCCAGTGAGGTCCTCTGGCGAGGTGAACGCCGACTCCTCCGGCACTGCTGCTTCCAACGTGCATGCGCCGAAGCCGAGGCGTTGCAGCTCCGTGACGTTCGCGCCGCGTTCGCGGACGATGTCGAGCCCGGTGATCCCGCAGTCGACGACGCCGTCCTGCACGTATTCGGGAATGTCGTCGGCGCGCACGAGCAGCGCCTCCACGGGTGCGTTGCGGCACGGAAACGCGAGCGCGCGGTCGCCGGGCGTCTCCGGCCCGAGCCCGGCGTCCTCGAGCAGCGCGATCGCGGGATCGCGCAGCCGGCCCTTCGACGGGACCGCGATCCTCAGGATCTTCGCCTCCGCTGGAGCGCCAGCCGGTAGCCGCCCTCGCCGCGGCGCAGCCACTGCGCCACGCGCGTCACCGTCGTCGTCGAGGCGTGCGCCCGCCGCGCGACCTCGAGATACGGCAGCCCTTCGTCCAGGAGGCGCGCCACCTGCCACCGATGGGCCATCGCGTCCAGCTCGGCGCGCGTGCAGAGATCCCGCAGGAAGCTCTGGGCTTCCTCCTTCGTCCGCAGCGACGCGACCGTCTCGAAGAGGTCCCGGTGCTCTCTGGTCGGCCAATGTCGGGGCTCCGTTGCTGCCATCGTGTTAGCATGGTAACACGGTGAGCCAAGGCTTTCAACTTCTTCCCGCCGTGGACGTCCTCGACGGGCGGGCTGTGCGGCTCGAACGCGGGGACTTCGATGCCGTGACCCGCGAGGCCGGCGACCCGGTCGAGCTGGCTCGCCGTTTCGCCGCGACCGCCCCTCCCCTGCTCCATGTCGTTGTCCTCGACGCCGCCCGCTCGGGCGGCGTCCCGATCGAGCTCGCGCGGCGCCTGGCGGCGGCGGTCGCGCCGGTCCCCGTCCAGCTCGGCGGCGGCGTGCGCAGCCCCGATGACGCCCTCGCGCTCATCGGCGCCGGCATCGAGCGCGTCATCGTCGGAACGGCGGCGTTCGAGCAGGGGCCGGAGCCGTACGTGGAGGCGCTCGGCGCGCGGCTCGTCGTCGCCGTCGACGTCCGCGACGGCGAGGTCCGCACGCGCGGCTGGGAGCACGGGAGCGGGCTCACGGTCGACGAGGCCGTCGACCGCTGCCGCGCCGCAGGCGTCGCGCGTCTGCTCTGTACTGCCGTCGACCGCGACGGAACGCTCAGCGGCCCCGACCTCGCCCTGATGGAGCGGGTCGTCGGCCGCTTCGCCGGCCCGGTGTTGGCCGCGGGCGGCGTGCGGTCGCAGGGGGATCTCGACGCGCTCGCCGCGCTCGGCCTCGAGGGGGCGGTCGTCGGGCGCGCGCTACTCGAGTAGCCGCAGCTCGAGGACGTGCGACGCGTCGAAGTTCTGGATGCGGAGGAGCGCGCCAGCGGCCGCAATCGCCGCGCCGGCAGGCATGAGCCCGACGAGCTCGGCGCCTGCAAGCTCAACACCCCGCGCCGTCGCTTCGCGCTCGATGGCGGAGACGATGTCGTGCAGCGCGGCGGCCTCCCAGTCCTCGACGTTCATGCTGATCTGCGCGTGCCCCGCGCGGGGCAGGTCGAGCCCGAGCGCGCGGACGCCGGGGAAGCCACCGTCGCGCTCGCGGATCGTGCAGGCGATCGCGCGCGCCGCTTCGACGTCGGCGTTCGCGAGGTTCACGTTGAACGCAATGAGTGGGCGGCGCGCGCCGACGATGACGCCGCCTGCCGAGGGGTGCAGCTGCGACGGGCCGAAGTCCGGCGCGAGCTCCCCTGCATCGATGCGGCGCTGAAGCTCCTCCGGACCACCGCGGCGGAAGAACGCGGGGCCGCGACCCTCGCCGATCTCGCCGTACAGGAAGACGGGCAGCTCGAGCTCCTCGCCGATGCGCCGCGCGGCGAGGCGTGCCGTCTCGCGCGCGAGCTCGGAGTCCTCAGGCCGGATCGCGACGACAGGGACGACGTCGGCCACACCGATGCGCGGATGCACGCCCCCGTGCTCGCGCAGGTCGATCCGCTCCTGCGCGGCCGCGATGCCGGCCAGGAGCGCGTCCACGATCTGGCCCTCGTCTCCCGCAACCGTGTAGACGGACCGGTTGTGGTCCTCGTCGGAGTGGACATCGAGGAGCTTTGCGAAGCGCGCGAGCTCCGTCCCGATGTCGGCGATGACGAGCCGGTCACGGCCCTCGGAGACATTCGGGACGCTCTCGAGCGGGAGCACGCGCAGAGACTACGCCCGCAGGAACGGCGCGCAGTCCTTGCACACGCTCGGCGGGACGAGCCCGAGGCGCATGCCGAGGTAGAACGCCTTGCAGCCGACGCAGAGGCCGAAGCCGGACTCGAGCGACGCGAACACCGCGATCACGCCGGCGAGGGCGAGCGCTGCCGTGTGCTGGCCGGCGGCGTACCAGAGAAGGGTCGCCGTCAGCGTGAAGACCGCGCCGATCGTCTGGGCGAAACGCTTCGCCGGCCCGGGTGAGTAGCGGTGTGCGACGTGGAGGCGCGGCGTGACGAAGCGCGTGGCCACGAACGCGAGCGGGCTCAGCTTCGGCCCGGTCAGCGCGCGAGCGACGAACCCATAGGCGAGCACCGGCAGGATCCAACCCTGCTGGAATGCGATCGCCACGACGGCGAGCACCGCGACAACGCCGGCGACGAGCCGCGCCGACGTTTCGTTGACAGGGTTCGGAAACGAGAAGAGACCGCGCATGACCGTCCGCAAATCAGCGTATCGATCGCTCACATCCCTGCAGCGCGACTTGTCCCGCTGCCGCGCCTGCGCGGAGGCCGGCTATCCGCTCGAGTCTCTGCCCGTGCGCGCCCCGTTCGCCCATCAGCATGCATACCTGTACGGACAGGCGCCGGGCATCGTCGAAGGCGAGGAGCGCCTTCCGTGGCGCGGCCGCGCCGGCCAAACGCTGCGCCGCTGGCTCGTGCTGGACGAGGACGCGTTCTACGCGACCTTCTACTGCGCGTCGGTGACGCGCTGCTATCCGGGTCGTCCGGCCTCTGGACGCGGCGACCGAACACCGACGCCGCGCGAGCAGGAACTGTGCTCCTTCTGGCACCGCTGGGAGGTCGAGCTCATCCGGCCGCGCCTGATCGTGACCGTGGGCGGGCTCGCGCTGCGCGCGATCCTCGGCCCGTCCTCGCTGACCGAGTGCATCGGCGAGCGCCACGAGCTGGACGGAGTGCCGGTCATCCCACTTCCGCATCCCTCCGGCGCGAGCAGCTGGCCGAACGTGCCGGCCAATCGCAGGCGTCTCGACGCTGCCCTTTCCCTCATTCAGCAGGAGCTCGCGCGTCTACATTGAGAAGGTGAGTGCCGTCCCCTACCGGGCGACGTTCGTGCGTCTGCTCGGCTTTCTCCGACCCTACCGGGTTGGCCTCGCCGTTTCCATCGTTCTCGCCGTCGGATCGCAGGCGGCGCAGATCGCGCTCGTCTGGCTCACCGGCCGCAACGTCATCGACGGCGCGCTCATCCACCACGACCGCCATCGCCTCTGGCTAACGGTCGGCGAGATCGTCGCCCTCGGCTTCGCGCGGGCCGCGTTCATGCTCGGACGGCGCCTCTTGTCGGGCAAGCAGGCCCTCGACGTCGAGATGGACATGCGCAGCCACCTGTACGCGCGCCTCGTTCGCCTGTCGTACGGCTTCTACGACCGCCATCAGACCGGACAGCTGATGTCGCGCGCGACCGTCGACCTGCAGGGCGTCCGCTTCTTCCTCGGCTACGGCCTCATCTTCTTCTTCCAGAACGTGCTCACCGTCGTGTCGGTGACCGTCGTCCTCTTCTTCTTCCAGTGGGAGCTCGCGCTCATCGCGCTCGCGATCACGCCCCCGCTCGTCGTGCTCGCATATCGGTACAGCCACATCGCCCATCCGACGCTGCGCGATGTGCAGCAGCGTCTCGCCGACGTCGCCACCGTCGCCGAGGAAAACATCGTCGGCGTCCACGTCGTCAAAGCGTTCGCGCAGGAGCCTGCGGAGGAGGACAAGTTCGAGTACCGGTCGGAGCTCGTCTTCGACCAGACGCTGAAGGCGAACCGCCAGCGCGCGACGTACGTGCCGCTCATCTCGTTCGTGCCGCTGCTCGCGCAGGCGTTCGTCCTGCTCGTCGGCGCCCGCATGGTCGCGCGCGGCGACCTCACGCCGGGCAGCTTCAGCGCGATCTTCCTCTACCTCGGCATGCTCGTCACGCCGTTGCGCTCGCTCGGGATGTGGATCGGCCAGGCGCAACGGGCAACGGCCTCCGGCGAGCGCATCTTCCAAGTGATCGACGAGCCGGAGGAGATCGCCGACCGTCCCGGCGCGCCCCCGCTCGGACCAGGCCCCGGTCACGTCCGCTTCGAGCACGTCTCGTTCGAGTACCTCCCGGGGCGGCTCGTGCTCGAGGACATCGACCTCGACATCGCCGCCGGGCAGACGGTCGCGCTCATCGGACATACCGGCTCGGGCAAGACGACGCTGACCTCGCTCGTCCCGCGGTTCTACGACGCGACTACCGGACGCATCACGGTGGACGGCCAGGACGTCCGCGATGTGACGCTCACCTCGCTCCGCGGCGCGATCGGCGTGATCGCGCAGGATCCGTTCCTCTTCTCCGCCACGGTGCGCGAGAACATCGCGTTCGGCAGCGCCGGCATCTCCGACGCTGAGGTCGAGCGCGTCTCACGGCTCGCGCAGGCGCACGAGTTCGTCGAGCGGCTACCGAAGGGCTACGACACCGTCATCGGCGAACGCGGCATCACGCTCTCGGGCGGGCAGCGGCAGCGGATCGCCATCGCGCGCGCGCTCGCGGTCGACCCGCGTGTCCTCATCCTCGACGATGCGACCGCGTCGGTCGACGCCTCGACCGAAGCGCGGATTCGCACCGGGCTGCGCACCGCCATGGAGGGCCGGACGACGCTGATCATCGCGCACCGCTTGTCGACGATCGCGCTCGCGGACGAGATCGTCGTCCTCGCCGACGGGCGCGTCGCCGCACGCGGGACGCACGACGAGCTCGTCGGCACGAGCGCCGTGTACCGCGAGATCTACGAGCACGGGCTGCTCGAACGGCAGTTCGCGGACGCGGTCGAGGCGCGGGCGGACGTGGCATGAGAGTCCACCAGCCGGGCGGGCACTTGATGCGCGAGCGCGGCGCCGCTGTCGACGACTGGTCCTGGCGGACGACGAGGCGCAGGTTCGGGACACTCTGGCAGCTGACGCGCCCGTACCGCGGCCGCACGGGACTGTCGGTCATCTCGCTCCTGACCGCGACGGCGACGGCGCTTGCACCGCCGTACCTCGCGAAGTACGCGCTCGACGACGCGATCAACGGCCACACCGGCGCGAAGCTCGAGATCGTCGTCGGGATCTTTGTCGCCGCGGGTCTCGCCAACTGGGGGATGACGTACGTCGAGACGTACCTCACGGGCTGGGTCGGCGAACGGATCCTCGCCGACCTGCGCAAGCAGCTCTTCGGGCACCTGCAGCGCCTGTCGCTCGGTTTCTACGAACGCAACCGCGCGGGCGTGATCATCAGCCGGCTCACGAATGATGTCGAGGCGATCGACCAGCTCGTCACCGACGGCGTCACCACCCTCGTACAGAGCACGCTCACGCTCCTCGGGACTGCCGCTCTCCTGTTCATCCTCGATTGGCGACTCGCGCTCGCCACGTGCGCGGTGATACCGCTCATGAGCGTCGCGACGGTGATCTTCCGCAAGCATTCCGCGAGTGCGTACGCCGACGTGCGCGAACGGCTCGGCCTGGTCACGGCGACCCTGGCCGAGGACATCTCCGGCATGCGCGTCGTGCAGGCCTTCACGCGCGAGGACGCGGCGTACGCGAACTTCCGCGAGGTCGCGAAGCGTTACCGCGAGTCGAACATGCAGACGGTCGTGCTGAACGGCGTGTACTTCCCGTTCGTCGACTTCCTGTCGACGGTCGCGCTCGCGGTCGTGCTCGGGTACGGCGGCCACCTGTACTTCGCCCATTCCATCTCGCTCGGCACGCTCTTTGCCTTCATGCTCTACGTGCAGAACTTCTTCGACCCGGTGCAGCAGCTCTCGCAGCTGTACAACACGTTCCTGTCGGCGACGGCGGCGCTCGACAAGATCATCGGGATCCTCGAACAGAAGCCCGACGTGGAGGACCGGCCCGGCGCCGGCGACCTTCCGGCCATCGCGGGCCACGTTTGCTTCGAAAACGTTCGCTTCGCGTACGGCCGTGGGGACGAGGTGCTGCACGGGCTCGACCTCGACGTTCCCGCCGGGACGACGGTCGCGCTCGTCGGCCACACCGGCGCCGGCAAATCGACGATCGCGAAGCTGCTCGCACGCTTCTACGAACCGACCGGCGGTCGAATCCTCATCGACGGCGTCGACCTGAACGACGTCAACCAGCGCTCGCTGCGTTCCCAGCTCGGCGTCGTGCCGCAGGAGGGCTTCCTCTTCGCCGGCACGGTGGCGGAGAACATCGCCTTCGGCAAGCCGGGAGCCTCGGCCGAAGACATCGTCCGCGCGGCGCAGCTCGTCGGCGCGCACGACTTCATCCTCCGGCTCGAGGACGGCTACGAGACGCAGCTCGGCGAGCGCGGGTCACGCCTGTCCCTCGGTCAGCGGCAGCTCGTCGCCTTTGCACGCGCGCTGCTTGCCGATCCGCGCATCCTCATCCTCGACGAGGCAACCTCGTCGGTCGACATCGGCACGGAGCGGAAGATCGAACAGGCGCTCCGCATCTTGCTGGCCGAGCGCACCGCGTTCGTGATCGCACACCGGCTGTCGACCATCCGCGACGCCGACCTCATCGTCGTGCTCGAGCACGGTCGGATCGTCGAGCAGGGAACGCACGAGCAGCTCCTCGCACGCCGCGGCCTGTACACGTCGCTGTACGGCGATTGGGCCGCCGACGTGGCGTAGTCGAGATCAAGTCGGAGTCCGATGTTGCCGATAGTTGTCGGCATGAGCGGCCTCGCCTTCCAGCACGCCGTGACGACATCGCGCACGACCTTCACTGCACGCGCCGTCCTCCGGGAGGCGTGGCGGCTCTACACGCGGCTCTGGACGCGGTCGCTGCTCATGAGCGGCCTCATCTTCGGCTCGCTCCATTTCCTCCAGATCGTCTTCCGCAGCCGCGGCGGACTGCTCGTTGGGCTGCTGACGCTCGTGCTCACGGTGATGGGCACGTCGCTGCTGCAAGGCGCTCTCGTCGAGGTCGTCCGCGGCCTCCACGAGGACGGGGACGACGACCCGTCCGCGCTCGAGGCGCTTGGTCGCGCGGGGACGAAGCTCGGCAGGCTCGTCGGAGTGGCGCTCATCCAGTCGATCGGCGTCGGTCTCGGATTGCTGCTCTTCGTCGTCCCTGGTCTCCTCGCCCTGACGCGGTGGGCCGTGGCGGTCCCGGTTGCGATGCTCGAGGACTGCAAGACCGATGACGCCATTCGCCGGTCGAAGCAGATCCTGACCGGCAACGGCTGGAACGTCTTCAAGGTGATCTTCGTCGCCGGCGTGCTCACGTCCGTCGTCACGATCCCGTTCGCGATGGTTGCGGCACGCGCCGGGCTCATCGGCTGGTGGGTCGCGTCGACGCTCGCGTCGATGCTGGCCGCGCCGTATGCGGCGCATGCGCTCACCGCCATGTACTACGCGCTCGTCCAGCCCGACCGCCCGGTCGTGCTCGAACCGGGACAGCGCTTCAAGTCGGTGTGGGAGGAGCAGGCCATCGCGACGCCGGCCGGCGCCAACCCGGTGTGGGCCGAGTACGAGAAGAAGTTCGACGAACACGAGGCCCGCTGGGGCGAGTAGCGCTCGTCACGCGGCGGGACGCACGAGCAGCTCCTTGCACCGGCCGACGTCGGCTGACGAATAGATTCCCGCGCACGTGCAGATCTTCGACGTCCTCGGCGAGGCCTTCGCCGTCTACCGGCGGCTGTTCCGCCGGTCGGTGGTCGTCGCCGGCCTGATCTTCGCCGTCGTCGCGCTCGCGCAGGCGCTGGCGGCCCGGAGTGGAACGGCCATCGCACTGTTCATCTCGCTCCTCTTGAGTCTCGTCGGGACTCTGCTCGTCCAGGGCGCGCTCGTCGAGATCGTCCGCGACCTGCACGAAGGCCGCGACCCTGCAGCCGTGAACGTGTACTACGACCGCACGCGCGGGCGGCTGGGCACGCTCGTCGTCGCATCGCTGCGGTACGGCGTCGGTGTCGTCATCGGCTTCATCCTCCTGATCGTCCCCGGCCTCATCGCGGTCGCGCGCTGGTCACTCATCGTGCCGTTGGTGATGATCGAGGGCCGCGGAACGCGGGATGCGTTCCGCCGCTCATCCGAGCTCGTGCGCGGGCAGACTGGGCGCGTCCTCGCGCTCGTCGTGATCGCGAACGTCATCACGGTCCTGGTCGGCTCGGTGTTCAACGTCCTCCCGGGCTTCCTCGGGGCCTGGATCGGCGGAACGCTCGCGGGAGCGATAACCGTCCCGTATGAGGCGCACGTCCTCACCGTCCTCTACTACCGGCTCACCCAGCCTGCGGCGCCGATCCTGCCCGAGCAGGTCACGAAACCCTGGCCGTCGATCTGGGACGAGGAGCGCAAGGAAGGGCCCGAATAGACTCCGGCCCATGGCGCTCGACGAGGAGACAGCCGACCGGATCGACCAGCCCGTTCCGGAAGAAGCGGAACGCGAAGCGAGACTCACGCCTGCCGAGGCGATCGAGCGCATCCGCATCAACGTGCCGGTGCGCGGCAACCGCAAGCTGCGCACGGTCATCGAGCGTGTGAACGCCGACAAGCAGATCAAGGGCTGGTGGCACGTCTCCAATGTGAACGCGGTCGCGCGCATGGAGATCAACGACCATTCCTGGGTGCACATACAGATCGTGGCCAACATCGCGCTCAAGCTCCTACGGCAGCTCACGAAGCACGGCGTCGAATCGGCGATGGTGCGCGACTACGGGATGACGAACGACGACGCCGAGGTCGTCGTCACCCTCGCGGCGCTCATGCACTGCATCGGCATGTCGATCCACCGCCACGGCCACGAGGACTTCAGCCTGTTCCTCTCCGAGCCGAAGATGCGCGAGCTGCTCACCGGCATTTACGACGAGCCGGAACGGACGGTCGTCGTCTCCGAGGTGCTGCAGGCGATCATCAGCCACCGCGCCGACGGCGAGCCGCTCACGACCGACGCCGGGATCGTCCGGGTCGCCGACGCGCTCGACATGGCGAAGGGGCGTTCGCGCATCGGCTTCGAGCGCGGCCGCGTGTCGATGCACTCGCTCTCGGCGGCCGCGATCGAGGACGTCACGATCACCGACGGCGAGGAGCGGCCGATCCTCATCGAGATCTTGATGAACAACTCGTCCGGCCTCTTCCAGGTGGACGGGCTGTTGCGTGCGAAGCTGCGCGGATCCGGTCTCGAGCCGTACGTCGAGGTGGTCGCGCACATCGACACGGAGACCGAGCGGCGCCTCGTCCCGGTGTACCGGCTCGACGTCTGAGCCGGCGGTACAGCCTCGCTACACTGCGGGCGACCCGTTGCGGGATCGTCTAACGGTAGGACGCCGGTCTCTGGAACCGGAAGTTGGGGTTCGAATCCCTGTCCCGCAGCCTCTTCCCTGCGAGACTGCGCCGGTGCGCACGCGCCGCCTGATACCGCTCGTCTTGGCCGTCGCGGGCCTCCTTGCAGTCGCCGCTCTCGCGAGCCACGGGCGGCCGCTGACCGGGTCGCACGGCACCGGGCCGACGTCGCATTTCTTCGATTACGTGTTCACGACGGTCGCGCTCTTCGTGCTCGCGATCGTCGCCGTCGTTGTTTGGAGCCTGCTCGACGCGAAGCCGGATAAGGCCGCGCAGAACAGGCCGAAGTACAACCTCGTGCAACTCCTGTTCTCGCTGGCGGCGAGCCTCTTGCTCGGCTGGTTCCTTCTTCACGCGCACTTTCACCGGCCGGCGAAGGCCAAGACGACCAAGAACGCCAAGCCCGGCGCGGCCGGGAACGGCGAGCCTGCAAGCAAGCCCAACCCCACCGTCCTCCGGGGAGCGCGGCTGCGCTGGGACGAGGTGGCGATCGTCGCTGCGCTCCTCGCTGCCGCCGGAGTCGCGGCGTTCGCGGGCCGGAACGCCAAGCCGATGAAGCCGCTGTGGCGCCGCTCGCAGGACGAGGTTGCGCTCGCCCTCGACGAGTCCCTCGACGACCTCCGCTCGGAGCCGGACCTCCGGCGCGCGATCATCGCCGCGTATGCGCGCATGGAGCGAACGCTTGCGGCGGCAGGAATCCCGCGCCGGCCGGCCGAAGCCCCGCTCGAGTATCTCGCGCGCGCCCTGCATGACCTCGACGCGAGCGCAGGCGCGGTCACGCGCCTGACCGATCTCTTCGAGTGGGCGAAGTTCAGCCACCACGAACCGGACGCGTCGATGCGCGACGAGGCCATCGACGCGCTCGTCGCCCTCCGCGACGAGCTCCGGCAGCCGGTCGAGGTGGCGGCGTGAGACGGCCGCGCGTTCCGGTCGGGACACTCGTCGTCGTCACCACCGGCCTCGCGGTCGCACTCGGGCTGCGCCCGCTGTCGGTCCGTGAGATCCTCGCCGCCTACGTGCTGGCGCTGACCGCGATCGCGCTCGTCATGCTCACGCGGATGGCGCGGACCGAAGAGGAATGGGAACGGGCGACGTCCGAGCTCGAGCGTGCGCTCGCACAGCGCCGGACGACCCAGGTCCGTCCGGCCGAGCTCATCCGGACGGAGCGCGACCTCACGCTGAGCAGCGCAAACGCCGGGGAGTTGCACGCGCGCGTCCTGCCGCAGCTCCGCGAAGTCGCGGGCGTGCGCCTCTCCGACCGGCACGACGTCGACCTCGCGCACGCGCACGACCTCCTCGGCGAGGAGGCGTGGGAGTACCTCCGCCCCGACCTGCCGGCGCCCGACGATCGCACCGCTCATGGTCTTCCGCTTCGCCGGATCGCCGCCCTCGTCGACGCGATCGAGCGCCTCTGATGGAGCTGCCGGATCTCCGCGACCACGCCGGGCGCATCCTCGACGAGGTCGAGCGCGTCGTCGTCGGCAAGCGGCCCGCGCTCGAGCTCATCCTCCTCGCGGTCCTCTGCGACGGCCACGTATTGCTCGAGGATTATCCAGGGCTCGCGAAGACGCTCGCGGCGCGCTCGTTCGCGAGCGCGACGTCGCTGGGCTTCTCCCGTATCCAGTTCACGCCCGACCTCATGCCCTCGGACGTCACCGGATCGTCGATCTTCGATCAGCGCCGCGCGGCGTTCGAGTTCATGCCCGGCCCGATCTTCACCAACCTCCTCCTCGCCGACGAAATCAACCGCGCCCCACCGAAGACGCAGGCGGCGCTGCTCGAGGCGATGCAGGAAAGGCAGGTGACGAGCGAAGGCGTGACCCGGCCGCTCGCGTCGCCGTTCGTCGTGCTGGCGACGCAGAACCCGATCGAGTACGAGGGGACGTATCCGCTGCCCGAGGCGCAGCTCGACCGGTTCCTCATCCGCGCGGCCATCGGCTATCCCGCGCGCGATGCCGAGATCGAGATGCTCGACCGCCGGCTCGCGCGCGGCGAGGACGACGTGGCGCTGTCGCCGGTCGTCGACGCACCGTCGCTCGTGGCCATGCAGCGCGCGCTCGAGCAGGTGCACGTCTCCGCCGCGATCGAGGGCTACATCGTCGACCTCGTCGCGGCCACGCGCGCGTCACGACAACTCGCAGTCGGCGCCAGCCCGCGCGGCAGCCTGGCGCTGCTGAAGCTCTCGCGAGCGAAGGCGGCGCTCGCGGGCCGCGACTTCGTCGTGCCCGAGGACGTGAAGGCGATCGCAGTCCCTGCACTCGCGCACCGGCTGACGCTCCGTCCCGAGCTGTGGGTGCAGCGCATCCGCGGCGAGGACGTCGTCGCCGACGCGCTCGAGTCGGTGCCGACGCCGCCGGCCGAGGACGTCCGCACGACCACGTGACGCAGCACGTCTCGCCGCGCCTGGCCGCCTATGTCGCGCTCGCCGCGGCCGGGCTGCTGGCGGGACTCGTCCTCGGACGCGTCGAGCTCGTTGCGCTCGCCGCGCCGTTCGCGCTCGCCGCAGTGGTCGCCCCCGCCCTTTCCCGCGCGCCGCGTCTCCAGGTCGCCCTCGAGCTCGACCGTGAGCGCGCGCTGGAGACCGAGACGGTCGACGCGACGCTCTCGCTCACGGCGGAAGAAGCGGAGTGCGTGGATGTATTCCTCGACCTCCCGCCCGGGCTCTCGACGGCGGGCTGCAACCCGCAGGCAATCGCACTCGCGGCCGGCGAGGAGCGGACGCTCGAGCTTCCGGTGCGCTGCGATCGCTGGGGCGCATTCGTCCTCGGCCCTCCCCTCCTGCGCGCACACGACCGCCTCGGCTTCTATTCCTGGGAGATGCGACTCGGCGGTCGCGCAGCGCTGCGCGTCTATCCGCGCGTCGAGACGGTGCACGCGTTCCTCGCTCCGCTCGAGACGCAGGTCTTCGTCGGCAATCAGGTCTCACGGACGAAGGGCGACGGGATCGAGTTCGCGGACATTCGCGCATGGAGCCCCGGCGATCGGCCGCGGCGTATCAACTGGCGCGCGACCGCGAGACGCGGCGAGCTGTGGGTGAACGAGCAGCATCCGGAGCGCAACACCGACGTCGTCCTCTTCCTCGACACGTTCACCGATGCGCAGTCCGGCGGTCGCGGGACGCTCGACCTGACCGTTCGCGCGGCCACGTCGCTCGCGCACCGCTACCTCCAGCGCAAGGACCGCGTCGGGCTCGTCAGCTTCGGCGGCTACCTCTCGTGGCTCGAGCCCGAGTCCGGCACGCGGCAGCTGTATCGGATCGTCGACTCGCTCTTGCAGATGGACATCGTGCTCAGCTTCGCCGCGCGCGACGTCGCAGTCCTGCCGCCGCGCTCGCTGCCGCCGAAGGCTCTCGTGCTCGCGCTGACGCCGATGCTCGATCCGCGCACCGGGCCGGCGCTGCTCGACCTCCGCGCACGCGGCTTCGACCTGGTCGTCGTCGAAGTCTCGCCGGTGCCGTTCGTCGACGCAGGCGGCGGCGAGCTCGAACGACTGTCGTACCGGCTCTGGCGGCTGTCGCGCGAAGCGCTGCGTGCGCGCTATCAACAGGCCGGCGTGCCCATCGTCGAGTGGGTCGACGGCGTCCCCCTCAACGTCCCGCTGGAGGAGGTGTCGGCATTCAGGCGATACGCCAAGCCCGCACGCGCGTGACGCTCGCCATGCTGTCCGCGTGCGCCTACGGAGGCGTGCTCGCCTACACGCTGGCGCGATCGGGCAGGGCATTGCCGGCGACGGCCGCGCTCGGGAGCGCCGGCGGCCTGTTGCTCGTCGTCGTGCTCGTACGCGCGAATGCGGACCTCGTGCCGTGGCCGCTCGCGTGTCTCGGTGTTGCCTACGGCGTCGAGCTCGTCGTCCGCGGCTCGGGCGTGGACGGCGCGGCGCCGCTCGTCGCCGTGGGGCTGCTCCTGTGCGGCGAGCTTGCGGCGTGGTCGGTCGACGAGCGCCTGCGCATCTCCGCGGAGCGCGCCGTGCGGCGCGCGCGAACGGTCGCGCTCGGTGCGCTCGCGTTCGGCTCGCTCGCGCTTGCTGCGCTCGTCATCGCACTCGCGGCGGCGCCGGCGGGAAGTGGGCTCGCGTGGACCGTCCTCGGCGCGGCCGGCGCGGTCGCAGTCGTCGGGCTCGCGGTCAGGCTCGCGCGGCGCAGCTAGAACACGGGGCGCTGCGCGTCGAGCGGGTCTTCGGGCGAACCGCCGGGATCGGCTACTGCCGTTCCCTCGGCCTCGACGATGTCCGCGGGCCGGGCGAAGCGGTAGCCGATGCTCGACACATCGAGGCGCGAATCGAGCGCGGGCTGCTCCGTCGCCGCACCTTGCTGCTCATCACGCTTCTTCCGCCGCTCGAACATGCATTCCCTGTGCCCAGGACGCCGCTACACTAACCGCCGGTTCGGGGCGCATTCGTCTAGTGGCCTAGGACACCGCCCTCTCACGGCGGCGGCACGGGTTCGAATCCCGTATGCGCCTTTAGCTCTACCGGCGGAATCACAGAGCGCCCGCCACAGGATCTCGTAGCTGAGGGTTTGGCAAGCGGGTGGCTCGGTGCCAAGAGCTGGTGGGGCGATCTTGCACGGGGAGACAGAACGAAGGTAGGCCACCTTTCGGTGGCCTACCTTTGCCATCCATCCCCGTCAGGGAAGGCGAATGACTCGACGCGGAAGAACTACGACAGGGCGTTGCAGGCGTCGGCGCCGCCCGTGGCGGACGTGCCGTTGACCTTGGTGACGGTCGCGATTGCCGCGGCCGGGGAGCTCTGCGTGACCTGGGTGCTGTCGCCGCCGACGTAATAGGCGCCATGACCGACAGCCTCATCATCGGACAGGCAGTACGCCGCGCCGCTGCCGAGAACCTTGACGTTCACCTTCGGCGAGACGCCAGGGGCTTCCTTGGCCAGGTTGGCGTTCGA